>DATAKF010000103.1:0-67631 GCA_036261775.1 Polyangiaceae bacterium
TGGTCGACGATTGTGCGCCGCTCGCAACCACTCTGGTCAAGGCCGAGCTCGTGGTCGACGCGCTGTTCGGTACCGGCTTGGCTCGCGACATCACGGGCTTTTTGGCGACCGTGATCGAGAGCATCAACGCGGCTCCGTGCCGCAAAGTTGCGCTGGATCTGCCGTCGGGTTTGCACGCCGATTCGGGGCGCGTGCTCGGCGCGGCGGTGCGAGCCGACTACACGTTTACGTTCGCGCACTACAAGTTGGGCTTGTGCACGCCGCGCGGCTCTGCGTATGCGGGGCGGGTGAGGGTTTGCGACATCGTTCAGCCGAACGATCCGAGCGTGACCGGCGTTTCCGCGGAGCTGCTCGAAGCCGTGGATGTTTCGCGCCTGCTGGTGCGGCGTGGCAGCACCGTGCACAAAAGCTCGGCGGGGCGGGTGATGGTCGTTGCTGGCTCGCCGGGCAAGCTGGGTGCGGCGTTGCTCTCGGCACACGGCGCGCAGCGTGCGGGCGCTGGGCTCGTCACCATCGCCACGTCTCCGGCGGCGGCCGACGCGCTGGATCACCGGGTGCTGGAAGCAATGACCGCGCGCATCGAGCCGGCGTCGCCCGAAGCCTCGCTAGAAAAGCTGCTGGCGCCGTGCAACGCCGTGGTCGTGGGGCCCGGTTTGGGGCTGGATGCCGCCGCACACCGCGTCGTCGACGCCGTCGTTTTCGGCTACGGTGGCCCCAAAGTGGTCGACGCTGACGCGATCTCACACTTTGCCGGCCGGGCAGGTGAGCTTTTGCGCGCCCAGAACGTGGTGCTCACGCCGCACGCCGGTGAGCTGGGCCGACTCCTGGGCGTACCCTACGAAGAAGTCGAAAACGATCGCTTTGGAGCCGTGGCGCGCGCCGTCGAGCTCACGGGTGCGGTCGTGCTGCTGAAAGGGCGTTTCAGCTTGATCGGCGCTCCCGGAGTTTTGTCGGTCGCGAACCCGACCGGCTGCCCCGTGCTGGCGACGGGCGGCTCCGGTGACGTGCTGTCGGGCATCATCGCTGCGCTGGCCTGTGAGCTCGAACCGCGCGCTGCTGCCTTCGCGGGCGCCTACCTGCACGGCGCGGCCGCTGACGCCTGGGCGGAGGCTCGCGGTGCGGATCGCGGCCTGTTGGCGCACGAGCTGGCCGACGAGTTGCCGCGCACCTTGGGCGCTCTGTTGCCTGGCTCGAGCTAGCCAAGCCGGCGACAAGCCGGCAAAGCCCAGCCGGCTATTGCCAGTTTGACACCGGGGGTGTGTCGGAACGGACGCGCCAAAAACCCGGAAATTGCGGGTTTTTGTGGGGTCGGACGGCTGGCATGCGCCTTGCGATAGCCGCTGGTCGGAGGTTCGAAGGTCATGTCAGGCAGTACGGTTTTGGTTCAGGCGTCAGAGTCCAGCGAAGTGCGAGCTCGGTTGACGGAGCTGCTCCCCCAGCTGCGTTTGCGTGCGCTCAAGCTGTGTCGGGATCGCGACGCCGCCGACGACCTGCTGCAGGAGACCGCGCTCCGCGCCCTGTCGTTCGAAGCCAGCTACAAGAGCGACACGAACCTGAAGGCATGGCTGTATCAGGTGCTGTTCAGCGTGTTCATCACGCGCTGTCGCCGCCGCCGTCGCGCCGGTCGCTTCATGACGGAGCACGCCGCCGATCCTAACCTATGGTGCAGCGATCGCGACGAGAACCGCCCGAACGAAGGCTTGAGCCCGCCCGTCGAGCGCGCCATCCAGGCGTTGCCGCAGCAGTTCGGCCAAGTCGTGGTGCTCGTGGATCTGAACGAGTTGAGCTACGGCGAAGCCGCAGCGGAGCTGGGCGTGCCGATCGGCACCGTGATGAGCCGCTTGCATCGCGGTCGTCGACTCCTAGCTGGCAAGCTGTCGCAAGAAATGCCCAAGCAAGCCGCCTAGAGCGCGCTGCGCGATCAGGAGAACGCCTACGCCGTTAGTACCTTAGCTACCCGAGCGTCGCGGTGATTGACGATCCGCGGCAGGTGGCGGATTCTCCTCGGTCATGGAGAGGTTGCTTCGGCGCTCAGGCGCCGCTGGTTTGCGTTGGCTTGCGCTCTCGGTCGTGGGGTTGGGCGTCGCCGCCGCGTGCTCCGACGATCCGACGGCATCGACCGACAACCCGAACGGTGCCGGCGACGGCGGCCGCAGCGACGGCGGTGCCGGAGGGGCTGCTGCAGGCGACCCGGCGACCGCGGGCGCGGGCGCGGGTGCGGGTGCGACTCCGAGCGGCGGTGCTGGCGGAGCGCCCACGGGCGAGGCCGGTGCGGGCGGCGTGCCGCAGGTGCCGACGTTGGGCGAGCAGTGCGCGGCTTGTGGCGCCACCGAATGTACGGACAAGCTGGAGAGCTGTAGCGACAACGCCGATTGCGGCGCGTGGCTCAGCTGCCTGACGGCTTGCGCTACCGAAGCTTGCGTTGCCGCGTGCGATGAACAAAACGCCGAAGCGGCTCGCGTCTACGCGGGCGTCTACGATTGCCTTTGTACCTCGTGCGAAAGCGCTTGCTCGCCCGTTGGCGCGTGCGACAAGACTGCCTGCGTCGACGCTGACCCAGTGCCGCCCGCCGCAACCGCGCCAGCGACGTTGGCCGAAACGGGGCTGTACGCGACGGTAGACGGCAGCGGTGGTGCAGGTGGCGCCGGTGGTGCTGCTGGCCTCGACCTGGCCATGCCGTTTTCACTCGCAGCCTACGTGCGGACGTTCGAGCCCAAGTACCCGCTGTGGTCCGACGGGGCGCTCAAGGAGCGTTACGTCTACCTTCCGGCCTGTTCGACCATCGACACCACCGACATGGATCACTGGAAATTCCCGGTCGGAACGCGGTTTTGGAAGACGTTCAAGGTGGCCGGCGGCAGCGTCGGGGCGGCTGCCGCCGCGGTCGAGACGCGCTTCTTGCATCGCTTTGGCCCCGGCGTGCTCGACTGGACCTACGCGGCTTATCAATGGGACGTGAACAAGCCCGGCGACCCGACTGCAGCCAAGCTCGTCAGCGACGTGGGCTCGAAAGACGTGAACGGCACCAGCCACGACATCCCGAGCGTCGGGCAGTGCAAGCAGTGTCACAACGGGCTCGAAGAGAAGGTGCTCGGCTTTGGTGCCATCCAGCTCAGTCACGACGCCGCCGGGCAGGCGCTCGACATCGAGCGCATCAGTGAGCTGGGCTGGCTCACCACACCTGCGCCCGACGGCTTTCAAGTTCCGGGTAACGCCGTGCAGCAAGCCGCGTTGGGCTACCTTCACGGCAACTGCGGCGGCTGTCACAGCGAGAAGACGCCGATCCCGAACGGTAGCCCGCAGCTGTTGCGCTTGATGGTCGGGCAAACGACCTATGCCACGAACGACGCCGTGACCACGACCGTCAACGCTCCCGTCGTCAGCGGCTTGGCCGACATCGTCGGTTTGGATCGCATCGAACCCATGGAACCCAGCAAGAGCGGGCTGCTCATTCGCATGGAAAAGCGCACCCCAGCAGGGCTTCAGATGCCGCCGATTGGCACGGAGGTTCCGGACACCGACGGTGGCGTAAAGGCCGTGACGGATTGGATCATGTCGATTCCCAAACCGACGCAGTGACTGGCACCGCCTTAGCCGCTCGGATGTTCAGTCCTAGCTGCGTCGCGCCGACGCGAAACTTGACGCTGTCGCGCGCGCGCCGTGAAAATGCGCGTCGTGCCGGATTCGATCCAAGCGGCGCCGACAGGGCGCGCCAAGTGCCGCGGTTGCGGTAAGGCCATTGCCAAGGGTGAGCTGCGCTTCGGCGAAACGGGACCCAACTCGTTCGGCGAAGGCGAGGCCACCAACTGGTTTCATCTGCCCTGCGCTAGCTTGATGCGACCAGAGAAGCTGCTGCCCGTGCTCGAAGCGTCGACCGATGACGTGCCGGAGCGCGCCTGGTTGACCGATGCCGCGCGCTTTGGCGAGCAGCATCGACGCCTGCCGCGCTTGGTTCGGGCGGAGCGTGCCAGCTCGGGGCGCGCCCATTGTCGATCGTGCCGTGAGCTGATCGCCAAAGGCGACTGGCGTTTCGCCCTGCAAATGTTCGAGGAAGGACGGGCCAATCCGATCGGCACGATTCACGTCAGCTGCGCGGAAGCGTACTTCGGCACGGCCGACGTGCTGGCGCGCGCCCAGCGCTTGACCCCCGATTTGACGGATGAAGACGTGGCCGAGCTGCAGAAAGCCCTTTCGGTGCAGCGGCCGGGTCTGGCAAAAACGCAGGGATCGGACGGCGAGGACGATTCTCAGCTCGGTTCTGGCAGCGCTTGAGCCAAGCTCGGGGCGTGCTGCAGTCGTGGCTCGCGCTCGTGCCAGTCTTGTTAGTGGCATCGCCGGCTCAGGCGCAGCTGCCGTCAGCGAGTGAGCCACCGACCACGGCCGAAGAGGCCGTGCGCTTTCAGTTTGCGGCGCCTGCCGAGTGTCCTGACGCGGCGGCGTTCACGGCGCGCGTGCGCGAACGCACGTCGCGGGGACGCTTGGCAGAGCCGGGCGAGCTGGCCAGGACCTTCAACGTGCAGGTAACGGTCGCGCCCAGCGGCTTCGCAGGTGAGATCGAGTTTTTGGACGACAATGGCGCGGCCGTGAATCGTCGGTTGTCGGGCGAGCAATGCGATGCGGTTGTCAGCAGCCTAGCGTTGATCACGGCGCTGGCCCTCGACGCCACGCTGCGCGAAACGGAACCCGGGCCCGAGCCAGTGCCGCCGCGATCTGCCGCCGCGCCGCAAGCTGCTCCACCTCCGCCACCGGCCCTGCGAAAGTACGAACCAAAAGCGCCTCCGCCGCGCCCGCCCGCTCCAAAAACCCTACGCGCGCGGCTTGGCTTTGGCGGCGCCTACGGCACCTCGCTGCGTGGCCCCGAGCGCTTTTTGCTCGCGCAGCAAGGCTCGTTGATTGGCCAACTGGAGTGGGGAAACGGGCCCGCGCTGCGCGTGGCCGCGCACCTGGACCAGCAAGAGCTCACGGTCGACGCGGGCCGTGTCGCTGAGCTGCGGATTCTGGGCGTCGAATCCAGCGTCTGCCCGCTGCAGCTGCGTTCCGAAAGCTTTGCGCTCTACCCGTGCGCGGTGGTCGACCTGGGCTCGCTGCACGGGGAGGGCAGGCTGGGCGACAACCTGACCACGGCCAACGGCGACACCATCTTTTGGGCGTCGGCGGGGGCCGAGGTGCGCGGGCTCGTCGAGTCGGAAACGCTGCCAATCTGGCTCGAGCTGCGCGCAGGCGTGGGATTTCCGCTGGTTGCGACGCACCAGTTCGTGTTTCGGAACCCCCAGGCGCTGGTCTACGAGGTGCCACACGTGACCGGGGTCGGGGGATTGTCGGTCGGCGTGCGCTTTTGGTGATCGCCTGCCACCTTCAGCGGGGATAACGACCGTGGCAGCAGAAGCAGCCGCTCTGGACGAAGCCGAATCGTCCCCTCCGCCGTCGCCGGAACGCCTGGCGGGGCTGGTGCGCGCGCACTACGCCTTCGTTTGGCGGCTGTTGCGCCGCTTGGGGCTCGGCGAGGGCGACGCGGACGATGCCGCACAACAGGTCTTTTTGGCTGCGTCCGGGCGGTTGAGTGCGGTCGAACCCGAGCGCGAGCGCTCGTTTTTGTATGGGGTCGCGCTCAACGTGGGCGCCCGGGCGCGGCGTAGTTTGGGTCGGCGCCGCGAGGAACCGCTGGAGGCTGCTAGCGAGCGCGTCGCGCCGGAGCCGAACGCCGAGCAGCTGCTCGAGCGCCGTCAGGCTCGCGCCCTGCTCGATCAGCTGCTCGACGAGATGCCAGAGGATTTGCGCGTCGTATTCGTGCTGTTCGAGCTCGAGGAGCTGTCCACGCCGCAGATCGCGGAGCTGTGCGAGCTCCCGGTTGGGACGGCGGCGTCGCGGTTGCGACGGGCACGTGAAGATTTCGAAGAGCGGGTGGCGCGCGTGGAGGCGCGTCGGCGTTTTTCTGGAGGCGATTCATGACTGATCCAGAACGAATCTCCAAACGCTCGGCGGGCCTTTCGGCTCAGCTGCTGCAAGCCGGGGCCGGCGAAGAGCCGGGCGGGCAGGGTATGCAGCGAACCTTGGCGGCGCTGGGTGTTTCGACGGCCGTCGTCACCAGCGCTAGCGCGGCTAGCGCCGTTGCCGGTAGCGCCGTGCCCACGAGCGCCGCGGGTGGCGCGGGCGCCGGAAGCGCCCTGGCGGGCGGCGTCGTGAAGGCTGCGTCGACCACGTTGCTCGTGAAATGGATCGGCATTGGCGTGGTTGGCGGCGTGGGGCTGGCCGGCGTGGCGGCCGTGGCGACGAGTCCTGCGCCGCAAGCCCCCGCCACGCCAGCAGCGGTTGCGGCGCCACCGTCCGCCGCGGCGCCGCTGCCCGTGCAACACGAGGCAGACGAGCCTGCGCGTCCGAGCGCGAGCGCTAGGGCGCCGGAAAATGAGGCCACGGCCCCGCCCATTGCTGCAGCAGCGCGCAGCAGCGTGAGCGAGCCCGTCGTGGAACCTCCGTTCGAAGTGGGGGCGCCGCTGGCGGCCGAGGTCAGCTACGTCGATCGCGCGCGGGCCCTGCTGACGAGCGGACAGACCGAGCAAGGTCTTTCGTTGTTGCAGAGCTACGAGCAAAAGTTCCCCGAAGCGCGCCTGCTGCCCGAAGTGTTGTTCTTGCGCCTGGAGACGTGCGATCGCCTCGGTCGCAAGAGCGAAGCACGCGCCGCCGCGCGGCGACTCTTGGACGGCTTCCCCAAGAGCCCTCACGCCGCTCGCGCGCGTAGGGTGTTGGAGCAGCCGTGAGGATTCGAGCAGCCGTGAGGATTGGGGGTCAGGGGTCAGGGGTCAGGGGTCAGGCTGCGGAGGGGTTAGAGGGAAGGGTGCTCTGCTCGCCCCCGTTGCAGCAATTCCGTCGGCCTCGCGCGGCAGCGCACTCGTCGGCCTCGCGCGGCGGCGCACTCGTCGGCCCTCCGCGGCAGCGCACTCGTCGGCCCCCCGCGGCAGCAATCCGTCGGCCCCCCGCGGCAGCGCACTCGTCGGCCCTCCGCGGCAGCGAACCCTTTTCGGCGTGCGGATCCGTGCGTCACGCAGGCAAACCGAGCGAGCGCCAGCTCGCATCCACCCCTAACCCCTAACCCCTCGCCCCTCACCCCCCACTTTTAGTGATCGCTAACGACGCTCAGTGGGGATGACGTCTTACAGAAAGGCTGGGTGCCGATGAAACCGACGATGATTTTGCGATGGGCGACGCTGGCGAGCGTGGGGATGGTGGTGGCGGCGTGCGGTGGCGTTTCGGACATCGGTAGCGGAGCCGACCCCGATGGCAAGGCTGGCAGCGCGAACGGCACTGGCGCGTCGAACGGCACTGGCGCGTCGAACGGCAGCGGCGCGTCGAACGGCAGCGGCGCCAAAGGCGGTACCGGTTCTTCGAACGGCAGCGGCGCTTCGAGCATGGGCGCGGCGCCCGGCACCGGCGGTAAAGAGCCGGGCGGTGTGCTGCCGGGCACCAAGTGCGCGACCGACATGGACTGCCCTGGCGCCGACGCGCCATGTGACACTTGCTACGACGGCAGCATCGCTTGCTACAAGCCGTACTGTGCTGCTGGTGGCATCTGCATGAACGCCGGCACGACGTGCCCCACCAAGTGCGCGACCGACATGGATTGCCCGGTGGCCGACGTGGCTTGCTCGGACTGCGGCGACGGCACCAAGGCGTGTCCGAATTCGCAATGCTTGATGGGTCAATGTCAAACGACCTTCATCGGCTGCGGCAACTTCGATCCGTGCAATGGCCTCGCGTGCGGCGCCGAGTGCAAGGCGTGCGGCGCCGACGGCGCGTGCGCCCCCATGCAGCAGCCCAGCTACTGCAGCGCCGAGGGCAAATGCCAGCCAGGGCTACCTCAGTGCGGCGGCGCGAACGAGTGCAAGACGGCGATGGACTGCGGCGCGCCGCCACCCAACTGTGTTCCGTGCGGCAAAGACACCTGCGCGACCTTCGACTGCATCAAGGGCTCGTGCGTTTTCGGCTGCCCGCCGAACCCGCAGCCGCAGTGCAAGGTCACCGAAGACTGCCCCGTGATCGGCGACGTTTGCAAAATGTGCCCGAGCGGGAAATGTGCCGTTCAGGCGTGCCTGCAAGGCAGCTGTGAGCTGGTGTGTCAGCTGTAAGGAAAGGTATTCAGCGTTTCCTGAGCTGAGTGCCCTGAAGCGCGCCGGGGCGTGGCCGTCTGCAAGTCGGGCAAGGCCCTTCGGATTGCCCACGGCCCCCGCGCGCTGCCTATGGACAAGGAAAAGCTCAGTTGGACGCTCGGAGGCGGCGGCTCGGAAGCCGACGTCGGCGGCGTCCGCACCTTGACCGTCTCGGAGATCGGCGTCGTCTTTCAGCCGATCGTCGACATGAAGACGGGCGCCACCTTCGCGCACGAAGCGCTCGTGCGCTGCCGACGGCCCGAGTACACGGCGCCGCCCGTGCTGTTCCAGCACGCGGTCGAGCAAAATGCCTGCGGCAGGCTCGGTCGGTTGATCCGCGAGGTCGCGTTCCAAACCTGTGGTGACGTGCCGCTGTTCGTGAATCTGCACCCCGAAGAGCTGAGCTCGCGCTGGCTCGTGCGCCCGGACGATCCGCTGTGTTTTCACGCCGCGCCCGTTTACCTGGAAATCACCGAATCCGCGGCGTTTACGCACTTCGAGCTGTGCCTCAGCGTGCTCCGTGAGCTGTGCCGCCGGAGCGGCGCGCTGCTGGTGATCGACGACTTTGGCGCCGGTCACTCCAACTTGGAGCGCGTCGTCAACCTCGAGCCCTCCATCGTGAAGCTCGACCTAGCGCTGACGCGCGGCATTCACGCGTTGCCACGCAAGCGCGCGGTCGTTCGCCATGTGGTCAACCTGTGCAACGAGCTCGGCGCGCGCGTCGTCGCCGAGGGCATCGAGACGCTCGACGAGCTGAGCTGCGTGCGTGATCTCGGAGTCGACTACGCGCAGGGCTACCTGTTGGCTCGCCCAGCAGCTCCTCCGCCCAAAGTCGCGTGGCCGCTCGCCGCCGCCAAGGCCCCCACAGCCCAAGGCGTGACGGCCGAAGCCGTCGCGCTCACGACAGCAACAACTACATTGGCGGTGCGAAACCGACCTCCACCTCCTCCGCCGCGCCGGCCCCTGGCGCGAAAGCCAAGCAAGCCGCCTAGGAACAGCCAAAAGCCGGCTAAGCGGTCGTTGCCCTAGCGTGCTACGTTCAGGGGTTAGTTTTGTTCGGCGTCTACCTCGCCGAGACAAGCCCCTGCTATGCCTCTCGAGCTGGCTACCGCGCCCAAGACCGAGCACCGCCCCGGCGACGTGATCGCTGGCCGTTACGTGCTTCGCGAGAAGCTCGGTGAGGGCGGCATGGGCTTCGTCTGGGTGGCCCGCTCCAAGGCCCTGGACGTGGACGTGGCGCTCAAGATGCTGCGCCCCGAGATCGCCGGAGCCGAGGGCGTCGAACGGATGGCGCGCGAGGCCAGGACGGCCGCGCAGCTCGGTCACCCTGCGATGGTGCGGGTGCTCGACTTCGGCAGCAGCGATCGCGGTGAGCCATTCCTGGCCATGGAGCTGCTCGATGGCGAAGAGCTGCAAGCCATGTTGGCGCGCGAGCACCGACTCACGCCCGAGCGCGCCGCGGCGATTCTACTGCCCGTGATCGACGGTCTCGGCACCGCTCACGAAAAAGGCATCGTTCACCGCGACATCAAGCCTGCGAACATCTTCATCGCGCACGACGGTCAGGGTAGGATTCAGCCAAAAGTGCTCGATTTTGGCATAGCCAAGCTCGATCAAAAGCACGTGTCCACGCGACTTACGCAGATGGGCGCGGTGCTCGGTAGTCCACAGTACCTGTCGCCCGAGCAAGCCGAGGGGCTCGAAGACGTGGATCAACGCTCCGACATCTGGTCCGTCGGCGTCGTGCTCTACGAAGCCGTCACCGGTGTTCCGCCCTTCGAGGCCTCCAACTACAACGCGTTGATCCGCAAGATCTTGCGCGAAGAGCCGAAGCCGCTCGCTGAGCACGGCGTAGATGACGCGCAGTTTGCGCTGATCCTCGGCCGCTGCATGAAGAAGGATCCCGCCGAACGTTGGGCTTCCATGTGGGAGCTGGGCGAGGCGCTGGCGCTGTGGCTGTTCGAGCGCGGAGTGCGCGTCGACGCGGCGGCTCGCTCCATCAAGCACGACTGGCTCGAGAGCGGCGTCACGGGCTTGCAAATTTTGGTGCCCTCCGAGATGCCGGGGGCGCCCACCGCGCCTCCGCCAGCGGAGGTGCTCTCGGTGCCGGTCGTACATGCACCCACGATCGAGGCCGTGTGGCGTCGCGACCTCCGATCGCGTCGCAAGTCGTGGCGGCTGGCGTTGCTGAGCCTGGTGCTGGTTGCGGCAGGCGCGCTCGCATTCCTGCTGTTTCGCCAGCGCGCGGGCGCTGCGCTTGCTGAAGATCAGCGCCGAGCGGCCGTATCGGCCAAGGTGGTTGTGTCGGCGCCTCCAGCTCCCATACCCGTGGTCGCGGCGCCGCCCGTCGTGGCTGCACCCGTCGTCGCCGCGTCTGCTGCAGCGTCGGCAGCGCCTTCGGCTGTGGCAGAACCGCCCACTCCATCGCCGGAAGCTGCCAAGGCTCGCGCTGTAGGTCGCGCTCCAGGCTCGTCAGCGAGCGCAACTCGGGTTACGTCTCCGCGTCAGGCCTCTCCGCGCAAGGCCCTCAACACGGAGTTCGGGTTTTGAGATTTCAGAGCACCTGTCGAGCGCTTGGGCTCGCCGCTCTCACCACGCTGCTCAGTCACAACGTCTTGGCGCAAGCCGTAGACGACAACACGCGCAACGCTGCGCGCAGCCTGGCAGGTCAAGGCAAAGAGGCGCTCGAGAAGGCCGACTACGAGCGCGCGCGTGATTTGTTCCACCGCGCGTACACGTTGGTGCCCGCGCCCACCATCGCCCTCTACGAGGGGCGCACGCTGATGAAGCTGCGCCGCTTCGTGGAAGCCGAGGAAGCGTTCATGCGAGCCGCGCGCACCAGCCTGGACGCAGAGTCGCCCGAGCCCTTTCGCAAAGCCGTTCACGATGCCGAAGACGACTTGGCGGCGCTGCAGGCCAAGATGCCCAAGGTGATCATCGTCACCAGCGGCGCCGGCGCGAGCGATCCAGGGCTCACGGTGAGCCTGGACGGGCGCCCGCTGAACAGCGCGCTGCTCGGCGTCGAGATGCCGATCGATCCTGGTACGCACACGCTCAGCGCCGTTGCGCCTGGTGGCGCGCCGAGCCAAGTGTCGTTCACCGCCGCCGAAAAGCAGCGGCAAAAGGTGGAGCTGGTCGTGCAGGCTGGTGGTCAAGTCGCCGCCCCGATAGGGCCCGTCGCCAAGCCGCGCCCTGCGCCCGAGCCGCCCGCGCCCGCGCCCGCGTCGTCACCCTCGCCGTGGCACGCCCGCGCCGGTTTCATCGCTGGTGGCGTCGGCCTAGCCGGCGTCGTGACCGGCATCGTCACGGGCTTGATGGCTGGCAGCCGCTACAAAGAAGCCGAGCGCGAGTGCCCCGACCAGCACTGCGTTCAGGGTGGCGCCGGTTGGGCCAAGGTCGAGTCGTTCCGCACGCTGCGCACGGTGTCGACTGTGGGTTACATCGTCGGCGGCGTCGGCGTCGCGGCTGGTACCACGTTGCTCTTGACTGCTCCGCGCAAGTCGGCGGCTTCGGCGCAGGCCAGATCGGTAAACCTTTGGATCGGCCCGGCGTCGGTCGGCCTGTTGGGGGCGTTTTGATCTTGCAACGCTGGCTGTCTCGCGGGCTCGTGCTGAGCTTGCTCGCCCTCGGCGGCTGCCCCGCCGTGCTCGACGACAATTTCACCGAGGTACCGGGCAGCGTCGACGCCGGCAACGCGGGTCGCGGCGGCCTGGGTAGCAGCGCGGGTCCGAGCGACGGCGGCGCGCCCGATAGCGGCGGAATCAACAACGGTGGCAACGCGGGCAAGCCGCCGATGGCCGGCTCGAGCAATGGCGGCTCCGCGCCAGGCGGCATGGGGCCGGTGGGCGGAGCCGGTGAGGGCGGTGCCCCCAGCTTCGATCCATGCCCTGGCTGTACTCCCGAGGAGTGCTGTGACGGCGAGTGCGTCGATCTGGCCTTCGACGCGAAGAACTGCCACAGCTGCGGCCACGGTTGCCCGGGCACGACGTGCGACAACTCTTCGTGCACCAACACCTGCGCGCAAGGCTTCATCGACTGCAACAAGAACGTGGCCGACGGCTGCGAGGTCAACTCCGCCGCCGACCCCAAGAACTGCGGTAACTGCGGCATTGCCTGCGGTGCCCAGATGGTGTGCATGGGCGGCGTGTGCATGTGCCCGACCGGCACCGCCGACTGCGACGGCCAGAAAGAGAACGGCTGTGAGGTCGACACCTCGTCCGATCCCCTCAGCTGTGGCGGGTGCTTCAAGGCCTGCGGAGCGGGGCAGCACTGTGTCGGCTCGGCCTGCAGTTGCCAGGTCGGCTTCGCGGACTGCAACCTAACGCCGGAGGACGGCTGCGAAGCGTCGCTGACCGGCGACCACTCTTGCGGTTCTTGCGCGCTCGATTGCCAACAGCACAGTAAGTGCGTCGCCGCCGGCGACTGCGACTGCGCGCCGGGCTACCTGGACTGCGACAGCGCCGTGCCCGGCTGCGAGACACCGATCACGGACCCGAACCACTGCGGTTCGTGCACCAACGTGTGCTCGGCGCAGACGCCTGCCTGCGACGGGACCAGCTGCAACACCGGCTGCGGCGCCTTGACGCGCTGTGGCTCTTCTTGCGTCGACACGCAGGTGGACCTGCAGAACTGCGGCGGCTGCGGCAAAGCGGTCGGCCTCAACCAGATCTGTGTTGCCGGGCAGCCCAGCTGCGTGGCGGGTTTTGGCGACTGCGACGCCAACCCGGCCGACTGCGAGACCAACACCGACACCGACGCGGCGCACTGCGGCACCTGCGCCATCGCTTGCAAGAGCGGCGCTCTGTGCACCAGCGGTAGCTGCGGCTGCGCGCCGGCTACTCCCAACGACTGCGGCGCCAGCTGCCAGCAATGCTGCACTGACCAGCAGTGCAGCGACGGTGATTCGTGCACCGCCGATACCTGTAACAACGGCAGCTGCAGCTCGGGCCAGGCTTGCGCTGGCGGCGGCACCGTGTGCTGCGCTGGCACGGGTTGTTTTGCCTGCTGCGGCGACAGCGATTGTGCGCCAGGCAAAGTCTGCAGCGGCAATCAGTGCGTCAACTTGACGTGCCAAGCGCCACAGATTGTCTGCAACAACAAATGCGTCGACCCCACGAAGGACGCGAACAACTGTGGCGGCTGTGACCTGCATTGCGGCCTCTCGCGGACCTGCTCGAGCTCCGCCTGCACGCCCCGTTGGGTGCGAACCGCTGATCCTTTGGCCGGCTTCGTCGCGCGCGAGCGCGCCACCTACACCGCCATGGGCAGCAACGTGTTCATCTGGGGTGGGCTGAATGCGTCGGGCCAGTACCTGGCCGACGGCGCCACCTACGACCCTGACACCGACACCTGGGCTGCCGTTGGCACCTTGGGCTCGCCGCCTAGCGCGCGCGTTGCCGCGACCTCGGTGTGGACGGGCTCCGTGGTCGTGGTTTGGGGTGGTGGCAACGCTGCCTCCGACCTCTCGAGCGGTAGCCGCTACGATCCGCTGACCAACAGCTGGCAGGCGGTGACCACGGTGGGCGCGCCCACCGGTCGCCGCGGCTCCTACGGCTTCTGGACCGGCTCGCGCGTGCTCATCTGGGGCGGCGTGGATCGCAACGGCAACGCCAGCTCTGCTGGCAGCCTCTACGATCCTGTCAACGACAAGTGGACTGCGTTTTCGACCGGCGGAGCGCCGTCTGCTCGCGACGACGCGACGGTGGCCTGGCTCGGCTCGGTGTTGGCGGTCTACGGCGGTGACTCGGGCGGTGGCCCGAGCTCCAAGCTCTATTTCTTCAACCCCGCCACCAACGCTTGGAGCAACGGTGACGACGGCCCCTCGGCACGCTACGGCGCGCTCGGCACGTGGGACGGCAGCTACTTTACGGCATGGAGCGGCGCGACTCCGCTGAAGAGCGACGGCAAGTTCTACGAGCCGCTCGCCGCCAAGTGGACCACCATGGCCACTACCGGCCAGCCCGCGGCTCGCTGGGCACCGAATCGCCAGACTGGCTGGAGCGCGGCGGTAAAGCCCGGCGTCACCCTGATGGTGGGCGGCATGGGCGGCAATACGTCGACCTTCTACACCAACGGTGGACTCTTCAGCTCGACCACCAACGCCTGGACGAGCGTGGCAGCTTGGCCTTCCGGCTACTCGCACATGTACGGCGTCGGCGTTTGGAGTGGCAGTGAGTTCGTGGTTTGGGGTGGTCGCACCGCGACGGGTGCCACGCTTACGGCCGTGGGCGAACGCTACCGGCCTTAGAAATCGAGGCCCACGACGGCGCGGTCAGTCGAGCAGCTCGACGTGACCGGCGTTGATGGCATGCAACTGCTGGTCGTTGCTTTTGAGCAGCAGCCGGCCCGAGCTGTCGATGCCGGCGCCGACGCCTTCGCGGCCATCGACGCGCAGGTGACGTCCCAGCAGGGCGTCGTGCGCGCGCAGGGCCTGCGCCATGCCGGCCAAGCCCTGCTCGGTCAGTCGCCGCAGCTCTTGCTCCAGGCCTTGCAGCACGTCGGCCAGCAGCGCCTCGCGGGACAGCCTCGTCGCGTCGAGCAAAGCCAGGGACGTAGCGATTGTCGACAGCGGCGCCGGAAACGCAGCCTGCGTCACGTTGATGCCGATGCCGACGATCACGCTGCTGATGTTCGGTCCGGCTACTTGGCTCTCTACCAAGATGCCGCACACCTTGCGGCCGCCGGCCAGCACGTCGTTCGGCCATTTCACGAGCACCGGCGCCGTAACGCGCTGGGCCACGGCAGTCCGCACGGCCAAGCCGGCGCACAGCGACAACCCCGACACCAGCTCTGCCTCCAACTGCGGACGCAGCAGCAGCGAGATCCACAGGCCTTCGCCCGGTGTCGAGACCCACTCGCTGCCGCGCCGACCACGGCCGCGCGTCTGCGTTTCCGCTCCGAAGACCGAGCCATGCGCGGCGCCAGCCTTGCCCGCAGCGAGCGCGTCGTCGTTGGTCGACTGTGTCTCTCCCTGCCAGTGGAGCGAGCCGCCGAGCGTGAGTCCCCGCGCCGTACGTTCGCGCTCGAACAGCGCGCTGTCGAAGCCGCTGCTCATCCGATGCGCTCGATGTCGAGCCCGATGTCGGCGGCGGGCGCCGAGTGAGTCAGCGCGCCGACGCTGGCGACGTCGATGCCCAGGTTGCCGAGCTCTGGCACTCGCGCCAGCGTGAGCCCGCCCGACACCTCGACCAGCGCGCGGCCGCTCGCTTTGGCCACGGCCTCCTTCAGCGCGGCTGAATCGAAATTGTCGAGCATGACGATCTCGGCGCCAGCGGCCAAGGCCTCGTCCAGTTGCTCGAGCGACTCCACCTCGATCTCGATGCGGCTGGTGTGCGGCGCGTGCGCGCGTGCGCGCTGGATGGCGGCGGTGATGCCGCCCGCCGCGACGATGTGATTGTCTTTGATCAACACCGCCGAGCCCAAGCAGTCGCGGTGATTGTGTCCGCCGCCCACCCTGACGGCGTAGCGCTCCAAAAAGCGCAGCCCGGGCGTGGTCTTGCGCGTGTCGGCGATGCGCAGTTTGGAGCCCGCCGGAACGGCGTCGACGAAAGCTCGCGTCAGCGTTGCCACGCCGGACAAGCGCTGCGCAAAGTTCAACGCCGTGCGCTCTGCCATCAGGATCGAACGGGCGGAGCCTTCGGCCAGCCACAGCACGTCGCCCGGCTTGGCCCGGCTGCCTTCGGCCAGGCGTTGCTCCACGCGCAGCCCCGGATCCACTTTGTAGAACGCTCGCGCGAACACGTTGCCGCCGCACACCACGAGCGGCGAATGCGCCACGGCTTTCGCGACCGCGCGCTCCGTCTCGGCCACCGCCGCCGCGCTCGTCACGTCGCCGCCCGTCAAATCCTCGGCCAGCGCGCGCTCGACGACATCATCCAACAAAAAATCCGCAATCACGATGCCGGGACGTTACCGCCACAAGGCGTTCGGCTCCCAGATTTTTCACAGGGAGGCGGGGAGGCGGGGAGGTCCGCGAGGGCGAGGACGCATTTTTTGGTTCGGAGGACCGGAGGACCGAATCAAAAAATATTTCCCTCGAGGCGAGCACTCGCACTTAGACCCGTTCGCCATGGACCTGTGGTCTCGCGGGCGGCAGCGCGAACCCCAAAAAATCTCGCCTCGCGGACCTCCTCGCCTCCCCGCCTCCCTGTGAATCTCGAGTCTCGCGGAGCTGTCAGTGGCCGAAGTAGCTGTGCACCAGGTACGCGCTGAACAGATTGCACATGGCGTGAAAGATGACGGAAGCGCCGATGCCCTTGCTGCGAGCGCGCATGAAGCCGAACACGAGCGACGGAAAGAACACCGCGAGCCGCGCTGGGTTCAGCTCGGTGAACAGGTGGCCGACGGCAAAGATGGCGCTCGTCAGCACCAAACCCCAGCCAATGCGCGCGCCAAAGATCGAGAGCTTGGGCTGAAGCTCGCGCTCGAGCGATGTCTGCAAGTAGCCCCGGTAGAACGCCTCTTCCGGCAGGGCGATCACCAGCAGTTGGCCGAGCGCGTCCGACAGCACCGGCCCGAACGGAGCCGGATGAAACGTCTCCACCTTCCACCAGATGCGGAACCCAATCCAGAAACACGGATAGATGATCAAGGCGGCGAGCAGCGCGTAACCGAGCGCGCCCAGCGCCGCCCGCAGCAGCCGCTGCGCCGACAGCGGCCCCGCTTCGAGCAGGCCACCGAGCGACAGCCCGAACTCGCGCAGCTGCTCGGTGTCGTCACTGCGCACCACCAGCGCGTACGTGGCCAGCAGGAAGGTGAAGCCCACCCCGGTCGCGGCCCAGCTCTCGGGCAGCAAGTAGGAGAGTGCCGTGGCCAACGCCGTGACCGCAGCCGCCACGCCGAGCGCTCGGGCAATTCCGGCCGCTCGGCGTGGCGATGGCGGAGCGGCCCTCACTGACCCGGTCATAGCGGCTTTCTCTCGCTCGGAAGCAATTTTCCGGCTTGGTTCGAACAATCCTTCGTTGCCCCAGCGCCCGGACCTCCCAGGATTTTCACGCTTGGGCTAAGGTCGCGCCCCACGTCAGCGCGCCCTTCGCCGTCAACGCGCCTGCCGATAGTGCTCTCACCGCGAGGACCCATGCTCGATCCGAATCTGCCCGAAATCACTCCGGCTCGTAACCCGAACCCGCCCTCGCCCGTCGTCGATTTTGCCAAGTGGCCCCCGGACGATGACGTGCCTGGCGCGCCCGCGGGTGGTGGTGGTGTCCCGGCCGGTGGTGGCTACGATTCCGGTGACGGTAATTTCAAGAAGGGGCGTACGGCCCCGATCGCGATCCTGATCGGCGTGCTCGCCGTGGGTGGCTTTGGCGCATTCATGGCGATGGGCGCCAAGCAGGACGCGGCCAAGCTCACGGTCGAGCAGGGCGAAGCCGAGAAGAAGAACATCTTCGTCTTGCCCAAGGCCGAGCAAGCCACCAAGTGGCGCGAATGGTCGATGGGTGAGAAGAGCCTGTCGAGCGACGAAGTGCGCATGGAGGCGCTCAAGCAGCTCGCTTGGAACAAAGATCCGGAAGGCGTGAAGGCTGCGATCGACGCGCTTAGCTACCCGACCGAGCCGATGCAAGCCATGGCGGCCACGGCGCTGGCCGAGTACGGCAGGCCCATGGGCGAGCCGGGCCGCGACGCGCTGCTCGCTGCGCTGAAGAAAGCGGGCCCTGGCGCCAAGCCGCAGATCGCTTGGGCGCTGGTCGTGCTCGGCGAAACGCGCGCGCTCGACGACGTGATGGCGCTGTATCGCTTGGGCCACCTGTCCAAGGTGCAGCGCTTGGGCGGCGGCGTCGCGTTCGACACCGACAAAATCGTGCAGCTGGTGAGCCTCGACAAGCTGGCGAGCATGGCCGGCGACGAGAGCCCGGCGGTGCGGCAGCTGGTCGCCACCGTGCTGTCGGCCAACGCCGAGCCCAAGTGGACCGACACGCTGATCAAGCTGGTGCAGGACAAGGACGCCGAGGTCGCGCGTCAAGCCGCGCCCGGCCTAGGCAAGATCGGCGAGCGCCGCGCGCGCGATCCGTTGATCGAGGCCATGAAGACGGCCGACAAGGACAGCCGCAACAAGTACCTCGAGGCGCTGCGCGACGGCATCGGCACCGAAGGCTTGGTGCTCGGCTTGGCCGCCGTCAACCAGGAAGACGAGAAGCTCTCCTGGTACCAGAAGAAGCAAATCTTCGACATGATCATGGCGCTCAACGACCCGCGCGGCGGCAATCCGCTGTTCGAGTTCATCGAGACCAAGCCGCACATTCACTACCAGACGCGGGCCGCCATCGCGATGGCGCAGATTGGTGACGTGCGCGCCGTGCCGACGCTGGCCAAGCGCCTGCGCATGGATCCGCTGAAGATCTACAGCGACCAGTACGACTGGGAGATGATGCTGAAGCGCGACGACAACGAGCGCGTCGTCGCCGCCCGCATGATCGCGGACTTGGCCATGCTGCACCCCGAGAAGCGGCAGCAGATCGCCGACCAGGCCGAAGACGCGCTGATCTTCTGGATCCACGAGCAGCCCGCGCCGCACGCCAACGGTCTGCGCGCGCTGGCCGCCATGGAGTCGACCAAGGACATCGAGGCCCTGCGCAAGTGGGCCAACCCCAACGTGCCGCTGCCCAAGGAAGGCCAGCAGCCGCCTATGCCTCCGGAGTGGGAGATCGCCCAAAGCGCGATGCGCTACGTGGGCTGGCTCAAGGATCAGCGCAGCTACGGCGTGCTGGAGAAGGCGCTCACCGCGCGTCCCAAGGAGCTCGACGTCACGATGGCCGGCCTGAACGTGGGCGGCATCGCGATCTTGGGCATGACCCTGCGCGCCATCGGCGTGGGCGCTGCCGACGGCCTCTCCGAGTGGCGTGATCACAAGGCGTTCAAGCCGCTGTTCGAGTACGTGCAGGAGCCGAAGAACAACGATCAGTCGCGCATGCAGGCTTGTCAGGCCTTGGCGTGGGTGGCGGAGCCGGAAGACTTCATCGAAATCGCGAAGAAGATTCAGGAATACTCGGGCGAGGAGCCGAAGGATCAGATCCGTCGCGCCTGTCTGCTCGAGACGCTGATTCAACGCCCGGTGCCCGGCACCGCCAGCGCTTTGATGTCTTTGATGACGCCCGGCGCGGCCGTCGAGACTCGCCACCAAGTAGCGCGCGCCATCGCCAAGGGCGGCTTCGACGCGGCCGTCGAAGCTCAGCTGTTCAAGATGATGGAGAGCGACGCCCTGGTGAACGACGCCGCGCTCGCGCTCATGCTGGGCGGCACACCCGACACGGCGGCACGCGCCGTCGCGCAGTACGCCAACAAGTCGAAAGCCGCGCTCGATGAGCTCGGTGACCTCTGGTACCGCAGCTTCGGCTACTGGTCGACGGAAGACCTAGAGAGCGGCCTGCTCTTCAAGTTCGTCGACAACGCCGAGGCCATCAGCAAGCTCAGCATTCGCATGACCCAGCAAGAGTGGGCGCGCGTCATGCTGATGAAGCAGTTCGAGAACCTGGACTTCGACAACGGTCCGCACTCGTTCACGCGCGTCGTGCTGCGCTTCCGCCTTTGGCAGATGGCCAAGGGTGAGGACGCGGCCAAGCGTGCGGGCGCGATTCGCGCGCTGAAGTTCATGAAAGAGCAAGGTGTCTTGCTCGCGCTGCGCGACGAGAGCGGGCCTTCGGGTGAGCTAGCGCGCGCCGCCTACTTCGAGCTCATGAACCCCAAGGTGGTGCTCGACGGCGTGCGGGTGCCCGACGGAAAGTAAGCGCATGACGTTGCGCCTGAGTGGCGGTCCAGCGCTGGCCTCGTGCCTGCTGCTGGCCGCCTGCGGGGCGTCCAAAGCACCTGTATCGGCGCCTCCGACCGCGAGCGCTGGAGTGGAGCTGAGCGCGGCCACCACCGCTAGCTCCCCGGAGGTGTGCGCCAACGCGGCTGACGACAACCAGAACGGCCTGATTGACGAAGGCTGTGGGCTGTCGCTCGGTCTGGTTCAGTTTCTGGCTGGTTGGAGCGCCGCCAAAGCCGACGTGGATTTGCGCGTGATCGATCCCAACGGCGACCTTATCGAAGTGGGACGCGTCGCGCGCAGTGGGCTGACCAAAGATCGCGACTGTCCGGGCCGCGGCAGCGAGTGCCAGGGCAAGAACCTGGAAAACGTGTATCTGGCCGAAGGCGACCCGCTGAAGGGCGAATACCGGCTGCGGTTGCGCCTCGAGTCCCTGGGCGGTGAGACCCCGCCCATCCGTGTGACCCTCGGCGCCCGGCTCGGCGCCACCTCGCGCTCGTACGAGGTGGAGCTGGAAACGCCCGAGTCTGAACGCGAAATCCGCCTCAAGTTTTGAGCGTCTGAGGCAAATTTCCTTCACATGCCCGAGGAGCTGCCATGGCGCTGGAATGAATCCGCCCTGGCGTGGCTTCTCGGCCCCAGAATGCTATTGTCAATCAGCTCCGCACTGCGGCACTGTCCCCGCCGCCCGGAGGCCTAAAACATGGGTTCGCTCTCTCCAATTCACTGGCTCATCGTCATCGTCATCGTCCTCTTGGTGTTCGGCCCGGGGCGCCTGGCGGGTGTCGGCAAAGGCCTCGGCGAAGGCATCAAGTCCTTCAAGAAGGGCCTGAACGACGACGGTGAGGACGACAAGCCCGCGGCGCCGAAGCCGCAAATCACCGAAAAGAAAGACGAAGCCTGAGTTCTTCAGCGCGCGCTACGGCGTGCGCTGGTGCTCACTTCGTCGGCTTCGGACCCTTGCTATTGGTGCGTCGTGACTCCTCGACCGTGCTCCAGATGACGAGTGCGACGACGGCGACGAGCGGGATAGCTGCGGGGAAGAACATGTCGGCCGCGACATTGTAACCCAGAATCGGGCCAAAGTTGGCAGGTGCCGAAGGGCATGCCAAGGATCGCTGCATGCCGCGCTCGCGTGCTCCGGGCCTCGGTCTCGGTCTCGGTCTCGAGCCTCTCGCCCTGGCTGCTGCGCGCGGTATCGGCTGGCTGGCTTGCGTCAGTGCCCTGGGCGGTGCCGCCCCGGCCCGCGCAGCCGACGCGGCGCCTGAAACCGAACGCGTGGCGTACACCCAGCCGTTGCCGTCCCCGATCGTGGCCAAGACGTCGCCGGCCTCGAAGTGGGCGGGCCTTTCGGGGGCACAATGCTTGGCCGAGCTTGCGCGCCGCAAGCTGGGCGTCACCCGGTTTCGCGGCGCGGCCGTGGGCGTACAGACACCCGTGCGGGTGACAGGGCCGATCGGCGGCGTCCGCTTCGTCACGCCGGGCAAGAAGAGCCCGTACGGCATCATGGATTGCCGGCTGGCGCTGGCGCTGTCGGATCTGGCCCCGCTGCTCAAGCGTTACGACGTGGTCGAGGCGCGGGTAGACAACATGTACCGCCCGCGCGCGCACCTGCCCGGCAAGAAGAAGCCGAGCCAACACTCCTACGGGTTAGCGGCCGACGTGACGCGCTTCAAGCGCGCCGACGGCAGCGAGCTGATCGTCGAACGCGACTTCCAGGGCGCCATCGGTGAGCCGGTGTGCGGCGCCGCCGCGCGCGCGCGCGGCGAGCTGTCGAGCGACGCCGCCACCCTGCGCGACTTGATCTGCGACGTGACGCGCTCCGGCCTCTTTCATCACATCCTAACGCCCAACCACGACGCCGCCCACCGCGACCACTTCCATCTCGACATTGCGCGCGGGGCACGGCAGCGCATCATCGAATAACGCCTCGAAACAGGGGATTCACAGGGAGGCGGGGAGGCGGGGAGGTCCGCGAGGGCGAGAACGCATTTTTGATTCGGAGGACCGAATCAAAAAATATTTCCCTCGAGGAGAGCACCCGCACTTCGGCCTGCTCGCAATGGACCTGATGGCTCGCGGGCGGCAGCGCGAACCCAAAAATCTCAGCTCGCGGACCTCCCCGCCTCCTCGCCTCCCTGTCGAGTCTCGATCGTTCGGTGACGTGAGGGGATGGGTGGGGAGGCCGGGTTGCGGTTGGGGCGACGCCGCCCAGCTGGGCGGCGGGATGGGCCCACCTGGAGGGTGAGGACCTAGCCCTCGGTCGCCGGGGCGCCCTTGCGGCCCTTCAGCCACTCGCGCGAGATCTCGATGATCATCGGCAAGACGCTGAGGAAGATGATGGCCATGATCACGAGCTCGAAGCGCTTCTTGACGATCTCGGTGTCGGCGAAGACGTAGCCGAGCGGCACCAGCAGGCCGACCCACAGGGCGGCGCCGATGATGTTGAATACGACGAAGCGTCGGTACTGCATCTGGCCAACGCCGGCCACGAACGGCGCGAACGTGCGCACGATGGGCACGAAGCGCGCCAAGATGATCGTCTTGTTGCCGTACTTTTCGTAGAAGGCTTGCGTCTTGAGCAGGTGCTTCTTGTTGAGCAGCCGTGAGCTCTCGCTGGCGAACACCTTGGGGCCGAGCGCGCGGCCGATGTGGTAGTTCACGCCGTCGCCGAGCACTGCGGCCACGAACAAGATCACCATCACCACCGGTAGCGAGGGCATGAAGCCATCGGCGGGCAGGTTCAAGCGCACCGGGTCCATCGCGCACAGCACGCCGATGGCAAACAAGAGCGAGTCGCCCGGCAAGAACGGCGTCACCACCAGGCCCGTCTCGGCGAACACGATCGCGAACAGGGCGACGTAGAGCATGGGCCCCATCGTCTGCGTCATGTGGACGAGCTCTTTGTCGATGTGGCGGATGAAGTTGAAGAGGGCGAGGATGGCGCTCAAGGTAAGCTCGTGGGTTGAGGGCTGCTCCCTACGGCTCTTTTGGTGCTGCGGCAAGCCGGACCGCGGATCCAGGCTCTGGCTCCATTTGGCCCACCCCTGGTGATTTTCAGCTAGCGAGGGCGGCTTCGACGAGACCCAGCAGCTTGTTGACCCGGGAGTCCCAGCTGTTCTGCTTCGCGAGCTCCAAGCGTTGCTGTTGGGCCGTGGGATCCGCCTCGGTCAGCGCGGCCTCGCACTGCGCAACGAACGCCTCGGGCGACTCAGCCACTCGCACTGCACCCCAGTAAGCCTGCACGGCTGGCAGCGGGCTAATCACCACGGGCCTGCCGGAGGCCAAGAACTCGAAGAACTTGATGGGGAAGACGGCGCGGGTGTAGTCGTTGATGCGGTACGGAATCACCGCGACGTCGAAGCCCTTCAGGTAGCTGGGCAGCGCGTCGTAGGCGCGGTGGCCTAGCAGGTGGACGTTGGGCAGCGCTTGGAGCGCGGCGACGTCGGTGCCCGGATCGGCCACGCCCGCCGGGCCCACCAACACCAGGCTCCAAGCTGGTTTGGCTCTCGCCAGGTGCACCAGCCACTCGGTGTTGAGCTTGTAGTCGCTGACGGCGCCGATGAAGCCGATGGTGGGACGCGGCAGGCTCTTGATGTCGTCGGGCACCACCGTGCCTTCTGCCATGGCCTGTGCAAAGTGCTCGCCGTCGCCGACGTTGTGCACGAGGTGCGTGCGGCCAGGCGCGAGCAGCTCTTTGGACTCCGCGAGCGCGGGCGCGGTGCACGACACCACGCCGGCTAGGGCGCACAGCTTCCGCTCCCGCTCGGCAATCCAGGCCTTGGCATGACGAAATTCTGGGAACGCCGTGTACTCGTCCACGCAATCGTAGACGACCAAACGGTGCGGCAGCCGCGCTACCGCGTCGCCGTAGCCAGGGTGATAGACCCACAGCACGGCGTCGCGGATGCCCTCGGCGGCCAGGAAGCGCCCGACCGTGTTCACCCGGTGCTCGAAGTCGAGGCGCTCGCGCAGCCAGTGCTTGCGGGGCAGAAAATTGAGCCAAGTTGGAGCCCAAACGTCGATCACTTCGAGCGAGTCGTTGATGCGCCGTACTGCCGGTTTGCTCCAAGCGTTGTGCAGGCGAACGGGCGTTCTCGGATTTCGCTGGCGCGCGCGCGCCACGAACTTGAACGGGCTTTGGTTGCCGAAGTTCACGAACACCACGCGGTGCTGTTTGGAGACTCGGCTCATGACGTGCTGTTTGTTCGTCCACATGCCGTCCTCCCACGGCTGAGACGAGAAGCAGACGATGGTGAGCCTTTCAGGCATCGCGGCGCTCCGCCAATGCTTGCAGGTCGGAGACTAGTGCCGAGGTGAGGCTGCGCGCGTCGAACTCGCTCTCCACGAGTTGGCGGGCGCGAGCCGTGACCGCTGGCCAGGTTTCGGGTGCGTTGGCCCAACCGACCAGCGCCGTCGCCAAGGCGCTCGCGTCCCTCTCGGGCGTGCAGTAGCCGGTTTCCGCGTGTCGAACGAGCTCGGGAATACCGCTATGCTGCGTCGAAAACACCGAGAGTCCAAGCGCCATCGCTTCCATCAAAGCCACCGGTATGCCCTCTTTGTCGCCGTTTTTGGCGGTGACGCTTGGCGCCAAGAGCGCGTGCATGGAGCCCATCAGCTCCTTTACCCGGTTGTTCTCCAGCGAGCCCACGAACCGCACCTCCGGGCCGAGCCCGAGCCCGAGCGCCTGCGCCCTCGCTTCGAGCGATTGCCGAAGCGGTCCGTCTCCGACGATGTAATACTCGAACGGTCTGCCGAGCTTAGGACGAGCCAGCGCGAGCGCTTCCAGCGCGTACTCGATGCCCTTTTTCTCGACTAAGCGCGCGACGCTCATGAGGCGTAGCGGCGCTTGCGGCCCGATGCGGCGCTCCTGGTAGCTCAGCGCCGCGGTATCCACGCCCATGTGGCGAACCACGACCTTGCTCGGGGGCGCGCCCAACTCAGTCAGAAGGTCCTGCCAATGCCTGCTGATCGGCAGCAAGAGCGCCGCTTCCTCGAACAGCTTCGTGTAGAAGCCAGGGGGCTTTTCACGCAGCCAGACGGTCAGATCGGCGGCATGGAAGATCACGGCGAGCGGGCCATCGAAGCAGCCCTGCGCGCGAAACAGCCGCGCCTTCTCACCGTTCGTTCCAAAGTGACAGACAATGGCGTCGAACCGCTCGGGGCTCTGCCGCGTGAGCCTTCTTAGCAGTGCCGAGAAGCGACTCGTGATGTGGCGTGGGCTCTTGAGGTAGGTCGTCCGCTCGAGCAGTTGGAAACGACCCACCTCTTCGTGAATCGCGGCCTCGACTGGCTTGTCGAAGGCGAAAACCCGTACGTCGTGCCCTGCGCTGAGCAGGCTCACGATCTGATGCAGGACGAAGGTCTCCGAGAGCTTGGGAAATGAGCCAGTGACGATCGCGATGGAGAGCGGACGGTTCATCGGACTCAAACGGACTTCTTGCGCCGTAGCAGGAGCCACAGATCCACGACCGAGCCTCGGCCCACCGGACTCGCCCAAATCACCAGCGCGCTTGCCGCGAGGGTGACCAGTGCCCCGAGCAGACTACCCAGTCCAGCACCCAGCGTTGGGCCAAACGTGCGCATAGCGATGAGCAGCACCCCGGCACAGGCCGCGCAAACCCAGGCCGTGAGCGGGAGCTTCAGCAGATCGCTGACCGAGACCGGCCCCGACCTACCAATCCAGTAAACGAGGATGGGCATGCGCACGACTAGCTCGACCAAGGTGTAGCTGAGAGCGACGCCCGCTGCACCCCAGGGAAGACCCACGATGAAGCTGGCGATGGCCAGGGCGCTGGCGAAGATGCCCCAGCGCATCAGCTCTTGCGTGCGCCCTTGCGAGACGAAAAGCCAGCCAATCGAATAGCCGAGCGGCTTGAGTAGTAGTGCGAGCCCCAAGTACCGAAACATGGGCACGGCGTCGCTCCACTGTGGTCCAAAGGCGAGAGCGACGAGCCAGTCTGCGCAGATGACCAAGAAAGGCGTCATCGGGATGGTCAGCAGCAATAGCGCGCGCGTCATGCGCAGGTAACCATCGCGGTAGCGCGCCGGGTCGCTGGCTAATCGACTCAGCGTCGGGACAGCCACCGTTCCGATGGGCTCGCCCACCTGCTGCAAAGGCAGGCGCAGCAAATCGTAGGCTCGGACGTAGCAGCCGAGCTGCGTCGCTCCCGCGAATCTGCCGATGAGCGCGTTGTCCAGATTCCGCTCGACGTAGTTTGCGACTTGAAACCCCGTCACGTGAGCGCCCATGCGGAGCAGCTCTCTCAGACCAGCTCCTCGCGGGCTCCCCGGTACCCAACGCAGCAGGAGCCAAGCGCAAATCCCCGTGGCGACGGGCCCTGCTAGCTGCTTCAGCACCAAGGCCCACGGACCCAGACCGTACAGCGCTCCGGCGATCACCGTGACCACGCTGGCCACGGTCCCGACCGTTTGGACGACCATGAGCCGCTCGAACTTGAGCTCGCGCTTGAGCAGCGCCAGGTGTTGCACCGATAGCGCGTTCAGAAACAGGCAGCTGGACAAGACGAGCGTGATGTTGGTGAGCGCGGGTTGCCCGTACCCCAAGCTGATGAGGGGCGCTGCGGCAGCGGTGAGCAGGGCGAGACCCGCGCCGACGGCTACCGTCAACCAGAACAGGCCTGCTTTTTGTGCCTCTCCGAGCTGCTCTCTTTGGATGGTGACCGTTGCCAGCCCGAGGTCCTTGAACATGTCGACGAAGCCGATGATCGCGAGGACCATGCCGACCAAACCAAAGTCCTTGGGGGTGAGCACCCGAGCCGTGATCAGGGTGGCCGAGAACTCCAGCAGTGAGCGGGCGACCGTGCTGACTCCCATTGCCACGCCACCCCTCGCGACTCGGCTCTTGATGGCGCTTGCGGCGAGCGGAGCCGCTGGTTCTTGCTGGTGGGTCATTGGGGCCGAGCGGCGCCATCCTGACTCGGGAGGTGGGGGCGCGCAATGGTGGCTCTAGCGTCGCCAATCCATGGTGTTGCTGCCGCCAGCGACCCGAGCTAGCAGGCTGTCGCGAATGTTCATCGACGAGGCGCGCTGGTTGGAGCAGGTCTTGCGAGGCCTCGACCTTTCGGCTGGCAGCAAGCTGCTCGACATCGGCTCTTCTACGCTAGATTTTCGCACGCGCGTGCAGCCTCACATCGACCAGCACGTCTTCGCACCGCTGCGCGCGCGCGGGGTGCAGGTGTCTCATCTCGACGCGCGCGCCGAGCCGGGGGTAGACATCGTTGCCGACGTCGCCACGCTGGACGGCGTCGCCAGCGGCTTCGACGTTGCGATCTGCACCAGCTTGCTCGAGCATGTCGTCGATCGCGCCGAGACCGCGCGCAACATCTGTCGCGTGATCGAACCTGGCGGCGTCCTGATCTTGACGGTGCCGTTGCGCTATCCGCTGCACCGAGACCCCATCGACACCGGTTATCGACCAACCCCGGCCCAGTTGCGGGAGCTCGTGCCCTGGTCGGGCGTGATCGAAGAAAGCACGCTCACGATTCGGGAGGCTTCGCACTACCGTGGCAAGCGTTGGCACCGACGCTGGCTCTGGCCTTGGCAGATCTCATGCCTGGTCGTCCGAAAGCCCGCAGCGACGCAGTCCAGGAAGCAAGAGTGAGCGCGGATGAGCGGTCCGAGCGCCACGGAGCTGGAAAGCGTTGCGTGCTACGTGTGCGGCGCAACCGACAGTCGTCCTTGGGCCGAGGAGAACGGATTTCAGGCCGTTCGATGTGCCGAGTGTAGCCTGGTATACGTAACGCCACGTCCGAATCGCGCCTCGATCAGCCGTGCAGCGCAGAGTGGCTTGCACGAAGGGCAGAAGACCACGGACGAAACGGGAGCGCGCGACGTGGGCAAAGTCAAGCGCCACCAGGAACGGTTGGGTGCGCTCTACGGAGAGGCCGGCCTCACGGAAAGGCGCGACGCGCGTTGGCTCGACATTGGCTGCGGCTTCGGGGAATTCCTCGAGGCCCTCGCGTTGGAAAGCCAGGGGGGGCTAGTGACGTTTGGCTCGGAGCCGAATGAGCGCAAGGCAAGCTCAGCTCGCTCGCGCGGTCTTGATGTTTCGTTCCGAGACTTCGAGAACGAAGACCTCGAGTACGACTTCGTCTCGCTGCTCAACGTCTTCTCACACTTGCCGCATCCGCCCGAGCTTCTGCAGCAGCTGCACCGCCGCATGAGCGCGGGCGGTGAATTGGTTCTGCAAACCGGGAATTGGGCGGAGCTTGACAGGAGCGCAATTCCGGATCGCTTACACCTGCCCGATCACCTGAGCTTCGGCTCAGAGCGAATAGTTCGACGCGTGCTCGAAGCCGCCGGCTTTTCGGTCGTCGCGGTGCTGCGCTATCCGATGTTTCGCAGAAGCGCGTGGAGCCGTCTCTTGGGGAAGGCCAAGGCGCCCCCGGGCGGTGCTTGCGATCTGTGGTTTCGCGCCCGAAGGCTTCCGTAACCACAAACGCCACACGAGCGAAGCGCGCGTGCGACGGCGCGCCTTGAGTGTCCCCTGAAACGGTGTATAAGGGACTATTGTCCGAAGTCCTCGCTCGCGTGAAGAGCCGCGCCGTTGAGGGACCACGAGGTCCCGACGTGCTGCACCGAGTGAGGGTGCGCCGCGAGTGGCTAGTCGTGGGCGAGGTGGTCGAGGTCGAGCTGCCGCGCAACCTGGCGTGCGCAGGTTGCGGGGGTGGTGGCTGCGACGCGTGCGGGCGCTCGGGCGCCATCACGCTGCGTCAGCGTGACGAGCCAGCCGAGGTGGTCGAGGTCACGTTGCCGGCCCGACCGAGCGATGACCTGCCTGACTCGCGTGGCATCACGCTGCGCATCCCCGAGCTGGGCGGCCTGCCGCCGCCGGACTCCGAGCTGCCGCGTGGGGTGCTGCTGCTCACCGTGATTCCGAGCCCCGAGCCGGATCCGAACATCAAGCTCTTGCGCGGCGTGCCCTCCAAAAGGCCGCCCGCATCCATCGTGGACAGCGACGAGGTGCCCAAACAGCTGGCAGAACCAGCGGTGGGGCGCAGCCGCTCGGTGGCGCTCGTCATCGTGGTGGTCGCGGTAGTGCTTTGGATTTTGCTTTTGATTTGGCTCAGGCTGTCCGGGCAAGGCTAAGCTTCGGTCGACAGCCCAGCCGCGGGCTGAAGGAGACCCGAGCTCGATGAATCCTGTCCTGATGGCGCTCATCATCGTTGGCCTGAGCGGAGCCTTCGCTTGGAGCGCGCGGCGGCGCTGGCATTTGCTGAAGGTTGGCGACTCTACCTGGGAGAGCCGCACCGACCAGGTCGGCGAACGGTTGGGGGAGGTTTGGACCTTTGCCCTATACCAAAAGAAGATGCGCAACTACCTGGCGGCGGGGCTGGCGCATCAGCTCATCTTCTTGGGCTTTGGTGTGCTGCTGCTGCGCACGCTCATCTTGTGGGGCCGCGGCTTCGATCCGTCGTTCAACCTGTTCGTCTTGGGGCACGAGCCGGTGCTGGGGTTGCCGCTCGGGCACCTGTACTCGTTCTTGAAGGACATTTTCGCGATGCTCGTGATCGCGGGCGCCAGCGTGTTCATTTACTTCCGCGCCGTGAAGCGCGAGAAGCGCATGACCTTGAGCGGCGAGGGCCTGCTGATTCTCGGCATCATCGTGACCATGATGCTGGCGGATCTGTTCTACGACGGCTGCAGCATCGCGCTCCGCGAGCGCTTTGGTAACGGCGTGTGCGACGCGGATCCAGCATGGTGCGCGCGCGCCGGCATGCTGCTGGCCCCGCTCGGCGCCGCGCAGGGGCCGGGCTACCACGTGTTTCCGGATCCGGGCGGCTCGCTGGTGGCGGCGCTGGTGTCGGGGCTTTCGGTGCCAGGCCTGGTGGTGCTCGCTCAGGTCGGATTTTGGACGCACTCGACGCTGGTGTTGGTGTTCCTGAACATCCTGCCGCACTCGAAGCACTTTCACATCATCACCGCGATTCCGAACGTGTTCTTGGGCGACCTCACGCCGAAAGGTCGGCTGCGTCCGCTGGCTGAAAACACCGAAAAGCTGATGGCGGCGGTCGAGAAAGCGACCGAAGGCGAAGACCTCTTGTCGGCCCGTATTGGCTACGCGCGCATCAACCACTTCAGCTGGAAGGACGTGCTCGACTTTTACACCTGCACCGAGTGCGGCCGTTGCTCCGACAACTGCCCGGCGTTCAAGACCGGCAAGCTGTTGTCCCCCAAGCAGCTCACGCTCGATCTCCGCAACCACCTCTACTCGCGCGAGACCGAGCTCGAGACCGAGAAGCAGCTCAAGCCGGTCGATCTGGTGCCCGAAATCATCAAGCCCGAGGTGCTGTGGGCTTGCACTACCTGCCGCGCTTGCGAAGAGCAGTGCCCGGTCAACATCAGCTACGTCGACAAGATCGTGCAGATGCGGCGCAACCTGGTGGTCATCAAGGGCGAGTTTCCGCAGGAGCTGGCCAAGCCGTTCGAAGGTATGGAGAGCAACGGCAACCCCTGGAACCTGGCGCGCGTCGATCGCACCAACTGGGCGGAGGGCCTGGGGCTCAAGATGTTCTCCGAGAAGCCCGACGCCGAGGTGCTGTTCTGGGTCGGCTGCGCCGCCAGCTACGACGACCGCGCCAAGAAGATCGCTCGCTCGACCGCGCAGCTGTTGCTGTCGGCCGGCGTCGATTTCGCGATCTTGGGTGAAGAAGAGACGTGCACCGGGGACCCCGCGCGCCGCGCCGGCAACGAGTACCTGTTCGCCATGTTGGCAGAGACCAACGCCGCGACCCTGAACGGCTACAAACAGCAGGGCGGCATCAAGAAGATCCTCACCACCTGCCCGCACTGCTTCAACACGCTGACGAACGAGTACCCCGACTTTGGCGCCAAGTTCGAGGTCATTCACCACACCGACTACATGCTGGGCTTGGTCGCAGAAAAGAAGCTCGTGCCCAAGCAGCCGGTGAAGGGCAAGGTCGCGTACCACGACTCTTGCTACCTTGGCCGCTACAACGACATCTACGAGTCGCCGCGACAGATCTTGCAGGCCATCCCCGGCGTCGAGCTGATCGAGGTCGAGGGCTGGAACCGGAAGAAGGGTCTGTGCTGCGGCGCGGGCGGCGCGCAAATGTTCATGGAAGAGCAGAACAAGGACCGCGTGAACGTGAAGCGTACCTTGCAGCTGGTCGACGCTCTGGGTAACCCGACCAACAAGGGCAACGCGCACGGCCACGGCCCCCACACCATCGCCAGCGCTTGCCCGTTCTGCATGACCATGTTGAAAGACGGCGTGAAATCGCAGTCGCTGGAAGAAGAGATCCAGAACCTGGACGTCGTCGAGCTCTTGGCGCAGTCGTGCGGCGTGGGCGACCCTGCGCCGGCCAAGAACGACAGCGCTGCCCCCGCGGCGTGAGCATCATTTCTGCCACCAATACTCGGGTTTTTGCCCTCGACAGTCCGAGTGTGCGGATCTTCGGACAGTCGTTCTTTGCGCCGCTCGTGATACTCGAATGACGTGGTGACCACGCGCACAGCGGTGCTTGCAGCGACTCGAAGTAAGCGCTGGTGCGGGCCCGTTCGGGTGTTCGCGTTGCTCTGGCCGCTGTACGGATTGGGCTGCGGCATCGCGTCGCGTAGCGTTCAGGAGCTGGACGACGAGGGGCAAGGCGGCGCCTCTGCTCTGCAAGGCGGGGCAGCAAGCGGCCGCGCCGCGCAGGCCGGAAAGGCCGAGGGAGGCGCGACCGCTGGCTTTGCTGCCGCCCCTGCGCTTGGCGGCATGCCGAGCGCCAGCATGCCAAGCGGTGGCATGCCGTCCGGCGGGATGGTCGGCATCGGCGCTAGCGCGCCGTTTGGCGGCATGGTCGGTGCGGCGGGTCAGGCTGTAGTGCAGCCAGCGCAGCCCTCCACGTTGGCCAGCGGGCAGCAGGGGCCTCAGAACCTGGCTATCAACGCGACGCACGCTTACTGGGCCAATCATGATGGCGCTCGCGTGATGCGTGTGCCGCTGGCGGGTGGAGAGCCCCAGGTCGTGGCCGAGGACCAGCCGCACGCCTACGCGGTCGCGATTGACGGCGTCTACGCGTATTTCACGACCTACGAAAGTGGCGGCATTCGGCGAGCTCCGCTCGGCGGCGGAGACGTAGAGCCGCTGGCGGACGGCGAGCAGATGCCTTCGACCATCGAAGTCGACAAGAGCCATATTTATTGGGCCAATAGCGCCAGCGGCGGAGGCATCCGGCGCATGCCGCTCGAGGGCGGCGGGCCCGTCACCTTTGCGGGCGACGACAACGCAGGCAACCTGCTGCTCGACGAGGACAGCGTCTACTGGACGACTCTTTCCGCGGTGAAGAAGCAAAGCAAGACGAGCAGCGCCGCCGTGATCTTGGCCAGCACGTCAGGGAGCAGCGGTGCGACGCTTTCGGGCGATTATCTGTACTGGGTCCACGACGGTGTCGTGGAGCGGGTCACCAAAGACGGCCTGAAGCGTGAGGAAGTGGTAAGCAGTGGGCCCCTCACGCAAGGCGTCGCTGTTGACGCGACGACCGTGTACTTTGCAACGAGCTTTGGCCAGGTGATGCGCGCGGCGCTGGCTCTCGGCAAGCCGTACGTGGTCGCGTTCAACCAAAACAATCCCAAGGTGGCCGCGTCAGATGCTGCGTTCGTCTATTGGATAGAGGTCGTCAGCAGCGGAGCGCGGATCCAAAGGTTCCCCAAGTAGCGCTGGTCGGCCGATGAACCGCGGGCTTTTGGGCCTCTGGCGCGGCCAAGCTGGCGTTTTGCCCGCCAAGCGATAGCCTTCGGGGGTCGCCTTCGAATGCTCGAACCGAACGCCATCATTCACTATTTCGATACGCCCGACGTGGCGCCCGCCGAGCCTGCGCCCAAAGCCGGCTACGACTGCGACATGTGCGGCGAGCATTTTGCGGACGATCCAGCCGGCTCGGGGCTTTTCATGTGGTTTCGTGGCGACGAGCTGCGCGTAGAAGAGCCGCCGCTCTGCGAGGCTTGCGCCCAGAACGTGACGCTCGACGCGCTGACGCGCTGGGGCATCGAAGAGGAAGAAGAAGGCTGACGCTGCCAGCTTTGCGCCCGCTTTTGGCGCGAGCTACTGCAGCATGGTCGAGCTCGGCGCGCCTTTGGGCAGCGGCGGGCTGCGGTCGAGCAGCTCTTGCGCGGCGCCGCGCAGCGTGAGTGGCGCGTCGACTCCGTGCACGACCTCGAGCAGCTCGGGGCGCGTGCACACTGCGAGCAGCGGCATCGAAATCGGCTCCGGGGTGCCGGGGTTGAGCAAGAGCGTGAGCCTGACGCGCGGCCGGCGCAGCCAGCGCGGGCTCTCGGCCAGGATTGGCGGGATGGTGCTGTGCAGCGGGCGCCGGGCGGCGAGCCGCACCACGTCGTCTTCGGTGAGTCGGGGGTTGCCGAGCAGCTGCCGCAGCACGAGCGGGTGCGGATCGCGCAGCAGCTTTTCGAGCACGCGACGATTGTTCGACCGCGCCAAGCTGCGCCGTTCGCCCACCGTCAATTCGCGACCGGCGCCGTAGTCCGGCACGGGAGGCTCCGACAGCGAGCGCCCCGACATTGGCCCGTCGGCTCCGCGGCGCAGCAGCCGCCCCAGGCTCAGCAGCCGTCGCTCCTCGGCGTGGTGGCGCAGGCGCTCCACGAAGGGCGAATCGCCGTCGGCCGCTAGCACCATGGCGACCACGAGCAGCGCTTCGCGCGAGTCCGGATCGGCGCGCTCGCCGTCCTCACAGAGGCTGGACAGCAGCTCGGCCGCGTCGGCGTCGCGTAGCTCGCCCAAGTGCGACCGCAACCAGCCCACCCGCAGCGTGATGTCGGGCAGGGAGAGCAGCACTCTGCGCAGCCGGTGGGCGCCTTCGAGGGTCACGGCTTGTTGGAAGAAAGCATGGGCTAGCGGCCGCGGGATGTCGAGTGCCGCCTCGGCGTTCCGGGCTATGCTCTGGCCGTCCATGCAGTCGTCAGCGCCACCGTCCGGAGCACCCTCGAGGCCACCGCGTTCGGGGGCGCGCGCTGGCTCTGGCGCCGGGTCGAGTGGTGGTCGCGCTCGCGCCGCCCCGGCTCCGCTCGACTTGTTGGCTGCGCGGTTTCGGACGCGCGTGGCACGAGCGCGTCGGCAGCTCGGCTGGGGTTTGGTGCTGCTGGGGCTGGTGGCCGCCGCGCACGTGGCGCGTCACGGCACGGGCTTGCTTCGGCTGGCCGCCGCGGCGCTGCTGGTCGCTTGCATTTCTGCTTTGGTTTTCGCCGTGATACACGCGCGGCGCACGCTCGCGAGTCGGCGCCGACTGATCGGGGCGACGCTGCTGCGAGCCGAGCCCACCATCGGTCAACGGGCGCTGCGGGCTTTGTCCCTCATCGAGGGTCCGCCGAAGGCTGAGCCCAACCCCGACGCCAGCGCCGAATCGCCCGAGCTGGCGCAGCTGCACTTTCAACGGGTGCTCGCGCAAGGGTCGGCAGGCACGCTCGATAGCTGGGCGGCGCGCACCTCCGACCGGACGCGCCTGGCCCTGCTGCTCGTCGTCGTCGCGGCCGGCGCGGCTTTGGCGTTCGATCCAGCGCGGGTGGCCGAAGGCCTGGACGTGCTGGTGGCGCGGGGTGGGCGAGCCCCGTTTCCGATGCCCTGGCTCAGCTCGCTGAGCGTGGAGGCGCAGCCCCCCGCCTACCTGCGGAGTGAAGCGCACTCGTTGTTTCCGGAAGGCGTTTCGCATGAGCCGGCGGGCAGCGTCATCGTGTTCCAAGGAGTACCGGAGCGCGAAGGGCGCCAATTGGTGCTCGTGGGCGACGGCCGCGAAGTTCCGTTCGTCAGCGACGGCGCCGGGCGCGTGGTGGCGCGCTGGCAGCTTGCGCGCCCGGTAGAGCTGCAGGTGGCGGCGCGCTTCGGCAACGTGCTCATTGCGGAGGCTGAGACGCTTTCGGTCAAGCCGGTGAAAGACGAAGCGCCCCAGGTCGAGCTGGAAGACGCGCCGCGCAGCCTACTGTTGAAGGACCTGCAAGCGCTCGAGCTGCGCTACGCCGTCAGAGACGACCACGGCCTTCGCGAGGTCGCGCTGGTGCTTCGCTCGGGTGGCCGCGAGAGCCGCCGTACGCTGGAGCGCCTGGACGGCGAGACCAAGCAGCACACGGGTGTGCAAGCGTTGTCGCCGCGTGACGCGCTGCTACGGCGCAGCTTCCTGCCGGTCGAGGTCAGCATCGAGGCGCGCGACAACGACGCCGTGGCGGGCGCCAAATGGGGTCAAAGCCTGGCCATCACGATCGTGCCGCCGGGAATCGGTGAGGGTGAGGCCGCGCGCTACGCCGCCTTGAAAGAGGCGCGCGGTGCCTTGATTCGCGCCTACGCGCAGGCGGTTCGAGACGACGAAGCGGCTGCCCAGAAAGACGCGCCCGCCATCTCGGCCGACGCCTTGCGCAAGGCGCGAGCTGAGCAGGTCAAGACGGCGCTCGAACCGCTGCGGCGCTTCATCGACGCAAGCTACGCGGGCTCCCCGGTACCCAAGCCGCTCAAGGCGTTTTTGCTCGGCCAAGCGCGCGCCCTGGAGCGTCCAGCGCCGACCCGCGAGACTTACAACAGCCGTTTGCAAGACGTGCTGTTGGCGGTCGACTCGGCCTTGCGCGCCACCGGCAACCACGACGCCGAGGGTGTCGCCAAGCGCCTAGGCGACGTAGCCGACGAAGTGGCCGAAGGCTGCAAGCTCGGGCTCGACGCCGAAAAGCGAACTGCCTCTGCGCGTCGTTTGGAGACGGCGCTGCCGGTGCTCTCGACCGGTATCGAAGCGCTGTCCTCGCTCAGCGAGCTGGGCGCCGACATCGGCAGCGTCGCGCAGGGCGAGCTGCGCCGCATTCGTCGCGGCCTGGCCGCGGAGAGCTACGTGGAGGCGGAGCTGGCGGCGCGGCACCTGGCAGCGCGTTTGCGTCGCCCCAAGCCTTCGTTCTCCGCGGACTCGTCGGGCGGCGTCGAGTCGGGCGGCCAAGGCGGCCGCGGAGGCGCCAAAAAGCCAGGAGAAGCCTCGCAGGCGCACCAGCAGTTCCAAGAGCTGATGCGCGAGCTCAACCAACTCGCCCAAGAGCACGCCGGTGAAATCAGCTCGGTCGAGCGCACCCTCGAGAGCGCCGAGCAAGCCGAGCAGGATCCAGAGCTGCAGCGCGAAGCCAAGCAACGCGCCGACGCCCTGCGCCAGGCTTTCGAGGGCCTGCCCGACTACGCGCCGGGCCAGGCCAAGTCGGACCAGGCTGCGGCGCTGGCGCGCGAGCACGGCCGCGCCATGGCCGAGAGCTTGTCGCGCCTCGGCTTGAAAGAAGCCAAGCAGAGCGCCGAGAGCGCGCGGCAGCAGCTGGGCGCGGCCAAACAGCGCGCCGACGGCAGCAGCGTGTCGCCCGAGGTGCTGGAGCGCGCCGAGCAAGAGCTGTCCAAGCAGAGCGCGTGGATCGACGAGCTACTGCGCAAAGCCCAGGAGCGAGAAGGGGCGCGCTCGAAGGAAGCGCTCGAAAACTCGGGTAAGCGCGAGCATGAAATGGCCGAGCGCGCCGAAAACCTCTCGGGTCGCGGCAGTCACGGCGAAGCGGCGCTGCCCGGCGAGGTCGCCCAAGCGCTGGATCGCGCCGAAGGTTTGATGCGCGAGGCCGCGCAGGAGCTGTCGAACGGTCGCGGCGAGAAGGCTCTGCAACTGCAGCGCGAAGCGCAGCGGCTACTGGAGCAGCAAGACGACGATGACAAGGGCGACGAGCCGAAGGACGAGCCCAAAGACGACCCGAAGGAATCGTCCGGCAAGCGCGACAAAGATCACGCCGACATGCGCAACGACGCCGACGTGCCGGGGCGCGACAAGAACGAAAAGGCAGAAGCTTTCCGCAAGCGCGTGTTGGAAGGCTTGGCGCGCGACAAGGGCGGGCGCCTCGGCCCAGCCGTGAAACGCTACGCGGAGGGGCTGCTCAAATGAAGCGCTGGCTGCTGCCGCTGCTCTTGGGGCTGTGCCTGCTGCTGGGCCTGCCCGCGCGCGCTGCGTTGTTTGGCGCCGCAGACCTGCGCGCGTTGTCTGACGCCATCACCGAGATCGATCTGGAGCGAGCGCAAAAGCTGGCGGCCAGCATCGACTCGGAGACGCCGCAGTTCTTGCTCGAGCGCGGACGCTTGCTGCTCTACCTGGGCGACTGCGTCGGCGCCGCAGCCGTGTTCTCGAACCCCGCCACCACCGAGTCGAAAGAAGGCGCACAGCTGGCAGGCTGGGCCCGCGCTTGCGCGCACGCTACGGCAGCCGGCTTCGTAGTGGAGGACAAAGCGCGTGGCATTTGGCTGCGCTTACAGGACGACGCTGACCGCGTGTTCGCGCCGTTCGTGTTTCAGGTCGCGGCCCAAGCGCGCGATCGCATCGGCGCCGAGCTGGGCGTCGATTTGCCGCGGCCGCTACGCATCGACATGGTTCGCGACCTGTTTTCGTTGTCGGCCGTCACGGGCCTGCCGCTGGAAGCCGCAGAAACGACCGGCACGCTGGCGGTGGCGCGCTTTGGCCGCATCATCATCATTTCACCGCAAGCCACGCGCTCGGGCTACCACTGGGAAGACACGCTAGCGCACGAGCTCACGCACTTGCTGGTCACGCGAGCGACCCGCGATCGCGCGCCGCTGTGGCTCCAAGAGGGCATCGCCAAGCGTGAAGAGACGCGCTGGCGCGAGCCACGCCCGTTCGATCCCAAAGACTGGGCCGAAGAAACCGCCGCGCGCGCGCTCCGGCACGGACGCCAAGTCGGCATCGACAAACTGGGGCCGTCGATCGCCATGCTGCCCACGCCAGAAGCCGCCGCCACCGCCTACGCCGAGGTGCAGAGCTTCATTGGCTACTTGATCCGCGAGCAAGGTGAGGCCGCGCTGCGGCTCTTGTTCTTGGATCTCAAAGGCCTGTCCGTCGATGATCCGAATTCGGCGCTGCGCAGCGTCACAGGTTACGACTTGTCGGCGTGGAACCTGCGCTGGCAAAAGAGCTTGTTGCAGTCGTCGTTCGGCCTAGCCATGGTCGCGCCCGGCGCGCCGCCACGCGGTCATGACCCGCGCGATTTGGCTCGCCGCGTCCGACTCGGAGAGCTGCTGATTGGCGCTGGCTTTGGTGCCGAGCTGGCTCCGGTACTGGGCCCGGGCGTCGCCGGGCGTGATCCGGTGTTTCGCTTCTGCCAAAGTCGAGCCGAGCTGGCGCGAGATGACCCAGAGCAGGCAGCCCAGCGGCTTGGGGCTGAGACGGAAATTGACGGCATATATGGACCCTGGTTTGGCTTGCGCGGCCGACTGCTAGAGAAAACCGACGCCAAAGCCGCCGAGCGTTCGTTCGGGCTTGGCCTGGCGTCCGACCCGTTGGCGGAAGAAGTCGCCTGCCGCGGCCGCTTCAGCATCGGCCAAGAGCTGGACGATCCGGGGTTTTTGGCGGCTCCCGGGGGTACGTCAGGCCCGCTAGGAGCCGGAACCAACGGAGCGAGCCGAGCGAGCGGAGACCAGGCCGCCGCGATCGGAAACCAGGCTACCGATGCGGCCGCGTGGCTTGCGCTCTGCGAGGCGGCCCGAAGACTCCCCCGAGATTGACCACCGCCCATGGGTCGCCCTACGATGGGCGGTCGATTTACGCGTAGTTAAACGGATTTTTGGTGAGTCTCAGTACATTCGCAGCTGCTCAGATCCTGCGCGCATTGCCGCGTGTCCACCTCAGCCGGGCCGTCGGTCGCCTGTGCGATCAGCCGATTCCAAGCGGCCTCGCACGCGTCGTCGAGCGTGCCTACTGTCGTGCCTACCAAGTGAACATGGACGAAGCGGAGGGCCACCTCGGCTCGTATCCCAGCTTCGACGCCTTCTTCACGCGCCCGCTGAAGAAGGGAGCGCGAGACATCAGCCCCGATCCTGTCGTGAGCCCTTCCGACGGCAAGCTGTCGTGCTTCGGGCGCATCGACACGGGCGCGCAGATTCACGTCAAAGGCCAGCTCTACGAAGCGGGCGAGCTGATCGGTGACGAGCAGGACGCTCGTCGCTATTCCGGCGGCCAATTTGCGGTCGTCTACCTGGCGCCCGGCGACTACCACCGCGTGCACTCGCCGGTGAATGGCAAGGTCACGCTGCTGCGCGGCATTCCCGGGGATTTGTTCCCGGTCAACAGCATCGGCGAGCGCTACGTGCCGCAGCTGTTCGTGCGCAACAACCGCGTGGCCATCGTGATCGACACCGAGAACCTCGGCCGCGTCACGGTCGTGATGGTGGGCGCCACCATCGTCGGGCGCATCAGCGTGAACGCCATGCCGGGGCCGTTCGTGCCCCCCGGTACGCACGCGATCGAACCTGGCTACGTGGTGGCCAAGGGCGACGAGATCGGTATGTTCCACCTGGGTTCGACGGCCGTTGTGCTGCTCGAGCCGGGCGTGACGTTGACGCGCCCGACCGGGGTCGTGCGCCTAGGACAATCGCTGGTTTCCGAATCATGAGCGAGGCTTCGGACGACGCGCCCCTGCCGGCCCACGAGGTCGTTCCGCCGCTCGCGGTGGACGCGCCGTCCGATGCGGACGACGTGGAGGTCTTGGCTCAGGCGCCCGAGCCCGAGGCGACTCCTCGTCATGACTCCGTTTCGCCCACCTCGCGCAAGCTAGCGCCACCGCCCAAGCCCAAGCGCGATTCGAGCCAGCCGGGCTCCATGCCGCCTTCGGCGAGCGATGTCGCGATGAATCTCGGCTCGCTCAAAGCGCCGAGCGCGCCTTCGATTTCGTTTCAAGACGCTTCGGCGGCGTCGCGCGAGAACGTAGCTGCGGCGCTGGCTGGATCGGAGTCGCTGCGCAGCATCGGCGAGGCGCTCGCCAACGACGCCGGCGCCTTCAGCGCGTCCGAGGTGCCGACCGGGGGGCGCCCGCCGGTACCGCGTCCGCGCTCGCAGCCGGCCATGAACGCCGTCGCCGAGTCACCGCTCAGCGCAGGGCCAGAGACGCGTCCCTCGCAGGACTTGCTCGGGCGCTCACCGAGCGAGCCACCACGCCCGCGCGACAAGGTGCCCACGGTGCCGGACGAGCCGGTCGCTTCCTCGGCCGCGCCCAAATCGGGCTCGATTTTCGCTCAGCGCATCATCGCGGTTGGCACTTCGACTTCCACTTCCGAGCGTCCGTCGGCGCGCACGTCGGCGCCGCCCCCGGCGCTCGGCTCGTCACCGCCGCCGCCTCCACCACCTCCGGCTGAGTTGGCCCCACCGGCGGCGCCCGTCGATCTCGACAGCACGCTCGAAGCCGCCGAAGAGCGTCCGTCGCGTCCGAGCGTGCCCCCGGTAGAGGCGGTGATCGCGGTCGGCATCGCGGCCGTCGACATCCCGATCGACGAAGACGAAGCTCCGCCCGAGATCCCGATCACGACCGACTTCGACGAGGAGACGCCGACTCGGCCTTCGGCGTCGCCCGGTCCGCTCGATCCCGCAGAGATTGGCATGCCGCTGGCAGCCGCGCCGGCCATCCCAGCGGAGCCGACACCAGCGCCGCCGCCGCTTTCAGCCGCGCAAGCCGCCGAACGAGCCGAAGCGCTTTCGCCCGAAGACGTCGGTCCCGACTCCGCTGATCGCCTGCAAGTCGAAGAGCTGTCGCGCGAAGACTCGCCGTCCGTGCCGCCCGAGGAGGCGACGCCGGCCATGCCGCCGCCCGCGCCGTCGGGGCGTCCCGAAGCCAAGCCGCAACCGCCGCCGCCGCCCAAGCGCCCGCCCGCAGCCGAGCCCGCAGCTGCGGCAGCTGCCGAGCCGCGCAGCGAGATCACGTCGCCCGACGCCGAAAAGAAGAAGACCAAGCAGAAGCGCCCCTGGTGGGAAGAGCTGTTCAGCGAAGACTTCGTGCGCGCCAACTGGAAGGTCAGCGACGAGCAGATCAAGCGCGAGGTGACGTTCGTCGAAGAGAGCCTGGGCGTCGCTCCGGGCGGCGTCGTGCTCGACTTGGGCTGCGGCTCGGGACAGCACGCCGTGGAGCTGGCCAGCCGTGGCTACGGCGTGGTCGGCTACGATCTGTCGCTCTACCAGCTAGCGCTCGCGGCAGACGTTGCCCAAGAGCGTTCGCAGAAGATCAATTTCCTGCAAGGTGACATGCGCGAGATGGCCTTCGAGGCCATGTTCGACGGCATTTTCTGCTGGAATACGAGCTTTGGCTACTTCGAAGAAGACAAGAACTTCTCGGTCGCCGAGCGCGCGTTCCGGGCGCTACGACCCGGCGGCATGTTCTTGGTCGACGTGATCAACCGCGACTTCGTCGCCGCTCACACACCCAGCTCAGTCTGGTTCGAGGGTGACTCGTGCGTGTGTATGGACGACGCGGTCATCGACTATTTCACGAGCCGGCTGCGCGTGAAGCGCTCTGTCATCTTGGATGACGGCCGCACCCGCGAGTGCACCTACTCGGTGCGCTTGTACTCGTTCCACGAGCTCGGCAAGCTGCTGCACGAGGTCGGCTTCCGCGTGACCGAGGTGAGCGGCCACCCGGCAACGCCCGGCGTGTTCTTGGGCCAGGCGTCGCCACGAATCTTGATGCTCGCGCAGCGGCCTTGAACGGAGCCGTGAGTCTCCCTGATTTTACAGGGAGGCGGGGAGGCGGGGAGGTCCGCGAGGCGAGATTTTTGGGGTTTCGCGCTGCCGCCCGCGACGTGAAAAAAACACGCCTGTGTATTGCAGTTGAAATGCTGGTGCTCGCCTCGAGGGAAATATTTTTGGCTTTGGTCCTCCAAAGACAAAAATGCGTTCTCGCCCTCGCGGACCTCCCCGCCTCCCCGCCTCCCTGTGAATCTCGAGCCGCGGAGTGCCGCTATTCGCGGGCACGCTGTGCAGCTTCGACGTTCGCGACTGCACGGATTCTCCAGGGAATCTCCACGCGCCCTGCGCCGCGGCTCCTTGTGCGTCCGGTACGGTCGGCGACATGTCACAAGCGACCTTGTTCGACGTGCCAGCGCGCGAAGTGGGGAGCGCCAACGCGGCGATTTCGGATTTTAGTCCGGCGCGGCCCTGGCAGCTGGTTACCGCCCTGGCCTTTTCGGCGACTTTTGGCCTGGCGCTCGGCGCGCGTTTCGGCGCGCTGAGCATGGCGGTGCATGCGGCTGCGGTGCCGCTGGGCTTCGTGGCCGTCACGCTGCTCGCCGTACCGGCGTTCTGCATTGGAATGGCCCACGCCGGGGTCGAGCTAGACGTGGGCGTCCTGACTCGCTCCGTTGCGCAGGCGCTGATGAGCGCGGGGCGGGTTCTGGCAGGGCTCGCGCCAGCGATGCTGCTGCTGGCCGTGACCTGTGAATCTGCCACGAGCGTGGCGTGCTTCGGCGTGTTCGGCTTGGCCGTGGGCTCGGCTCTCGGCATGCGCGCTCTGTTCCTCGGCCTCGAGAGCCTCGAAAGCTGGAATCGTCCGACCGCGCGGCTGCTGCGTTGGGCGTTTGCTTCGTTCACTGCGCTGCTCGGGGCGCGCATCTGGTGGGCGCTGTTGCCGATGTTCGGAGGTGTGTCGTGAGCGCGCTCCTCTTGCACCCGGCCGAGCTGCTTCGTACGCCTGCGCGTGCCGTTCAACGCCGGGCGGAGCCTGCCGAGCAACCCGCGACCGCGCGGCGCGATCTGCTGACGATCACGCTCGGTGGCCTGCTGTTCGGCGCTGCCGTTGGCAGCCTGCGCGGCGGCGCTCAGGTGCCGATCGCGGCGCTGAAAATCCCGCTCGCAACGCTCTTGACCCTCGCCGTCGCGGCGCCAGGTTTTGCGGCTTTTGCGGGCGCTTTTGGGCGTCGCTGGAGCTTTCGAGAGACGCTGGCCGTTGCCTTGGGCGCGGGCGCTCGTGCGTCGCTGGTGCTCTTCGCCCTCGCGCCAGTCTTGTGGCTGGCCATCGATCTGGGCGTGACTCACCAAGGGGTACGCTGGCTGGCAACCATCGCGTACGCGCTCGCCGGGCTCTCCGGGCTGGGCTTCATGCTCCACGCCGTCGGGCCGAGCCGCGGTCGCTGGGCGACCACGCTGAGCTTTGCGGGGCTGTTTCTGATCGTTGGAGCGCAAAGCGCGTGGCTGCTGCGTCCCTTCATCGGGGATCCGCGTGACGCAACGATCCCGCTCTTTGCGCATGGTCGTCGCGAAGGCGGCTTGATCGGCAGCTTGCGGGGCGCTGGCAGCGAGTCCGAGCGCGGGAGCGACTATTGAACGCGCAGGTGCTGGTAGTGCTGTACGTGGTCGTGGGGCTCGGGCTCGGCGGGCTCGTCTACGCGCGGGCGTCCGAGCGAGGCTTTTCGCGCGCTGCTTCGGCGGTCGCGACCGTTGGCCTGTGGCCGCTTTGGGCGCCCTTTGCGCTCGCGCCACGCCCGCTTCCCGGCGCCGGGACCTTCTCGGCGCGCATCACACGCGCGCTGCTCCAGTCTGGCTCTGGGCTGCCGAGCGCCGCCTCGGTCTTTTCTGGGGTCGAGGCCGCCGAGATCCTCCAGCGTGTCGAGAGCTCCGAGCGCCGTCTCGCCGACATCGATGCGCTGCTGGCCGCTCGCGCCCAGGCAGAGCACACGCCCGGTGGTGACGCGACGCGCGTTGGGCCTGCCAAGGCGAGGGGTGACATCTGCCTGAGCAGCATGGTGCAGCTTCAGGCCGCTCGCGCTCGTGAGCAAAGCGGGCTCGAAGAGCTGGCCGAGCTCTGCGAGCTGCTACAGATGCAGCACGTGCTCTCCCGCTACGAGAGCTCTGATCGGACTCAGGAGCTCCGTGATCAGCTCTGGGCTCGCGCTCAGGCGCTCTCGGAGCTGCGCGAGGTCGGTTAGCGGCGCCGTTCGCGCCAGCCTTGCGGTCTACTTCGCCAGCTCGGCTAGCGCGGCCGTGACGGCTTCGGGCGTGAGGGTGCCGCTGCGCCAGGGGGGCATCTTCTTGGCGGAGCCTTCGGGCTCGCGGATGCGCTCGGCGGCGGCTGCTTTCACGTCTGCGCTCATCTCGTCGAGCTTCAGCACGTTGAAGTTGCTGCGGCCGATGCTCGGATCGGCGCGGCCATCGTGGCAGCGCGCGCACATTTGCACCAAGACGGCGCGGCCGTCAGCGCCCGCTTGGGGCACGAAGCTGAGCTTCTCGATGGCGTCCTGCGAGAAGACCTCACGCAAATCCAACAGCGTGTCGCGGCCTGCCGCGCCCATCACGACGTTCTTGTAGGCTGCTCCCGCTGCCAGCCGCTTGGCCTCGTCGGTCACGTCCACGCGCGGGTAAGGCACCGTGATGGCCTTGCCCTCGGCCGCCAGCGTCCACTGCAAAAGCCAGGTGGGGCTCGGCTCACCCGCCTTGGCTTCCGCCTCGATGCGCGGATCGAAGACATTGGGCTGCTCGCTGAAGCCGGCGGAGCGAACCAAGGCTTCGAGCTGAGCGCCGCTGCCTTCGTCCACAGCGTTTTGGATGGTGGTGATGGGCACGCCGCCGTACTGCTTGTCGACGCCGTGGACGTCGACGAACTGCGCCGTCAGCACCCGATCCGAGTCGGTGCGTTGCACGAAGCGCTGGGGGAACCAGTGCAGCCACGGGCTGGCCAGCTCTTGCATGCGCAGCATCTTCTTCGTGCCAAAGCCGCCGGGGCGGTGGCAAGTCAGACAGTCGAGCGACGTGTTCTCGAGATCGGTCTCGGGGTAGATGCTGTACGCGGTCCAGCCGTGCTCGATCTCTTCGGTCAAGCGGCTGGCGAGATCGCAGGTGCCTTGGTAGTCGCAGGCCTGCTCGAACGTGAACAAGTAGAAGTTCGGCTCTCCCGTCACGGTGTCGCGGCTGGTGATCTCCGCGAAGGGCTCGCCACGCACGAAGCTGACAGCGACGAAATCTTCCGTCTGCTCCAGCGTCGGGGCTACGCGCGGAAACACGATGATGCGCGGGTTGATGGCCGACACGCTCTTGGCCACGAGCGAGGTAGAGTTGCCGGTGAGCGCGAAGGCGCGCTCTTGATCGAGGCCGACCAGTCTTAGCAAGCTCGAAATGTCGGTGATGTTGGGGCGAACGTCGCCACAAATGCGCTCGAAGAAGGCGTCGTTGCGCGGCACTCCGCACAGCCGTTCGTACTGCGCTTCGCGTGACGGCAAGATGCCCAGCTCGGGATCGGCGCCTTGCACCTTGGGCAGGTCTGCCCAACTGGGCGCCGCCTCGATGCCTCCGCTGCCGCTGATCGACCCGGCCATGCCTGCGCTGCCTGCGGCAGCGCCGCCCGTGCCGGCTGAGCCGCCGACGATGGGAGAAGCGGGCGTCTCGGTCGGGGAACCGCAGGCAAGCGCCGCCAGCGCCAAGGCACTGCAGCCAAACCAGCGCGTCATGACCCGCCTCCTGCAGCGCTGCGACTCACGGTGGTGCCAGGGCGGCGCCTGCGCAGCCACAACCAAAGGGGAGCCAGTACGAGCCACGTCGACGTACCAGGGGTGCTGGGGCCGCCCAGCGTGCAGCTGCTTTCGTTGGGCTTGTGTGGCGGCGTCGCCGCGCCGCTGCCGCCCGCGGCACCTCCGCCGCCCGTTGCTTGGTCACCCGCCGTGCTGCCGGCCGCGCCCGGCATGCCGCCGGCTCCGCCACCGCCGCTGGGCAGCGCCGGCTCGAACGGCAACCGACGCACTTCTTGGTCACCGTCGAGTTGCTCGAGGAAGCTTATCAGCTGATTCAACTGCTGCTCGCTGAGCGAGCTCACGAAGCCGTGCTGATCATTCGCGTTGGCAGTCGTGAGCACGTCGCGCAGCGTGGGCGCCGAGCCGTCGTGCAGGTACGGCGCGCTCTCCCAAACGCCCAAAAGCGAGGGCGTATCGAGCCCCGTCAGCGGCTGGCCGCCCCGCGTGCCCGAGCTGGCCTTGATGGTGCCCACGTCGTGCAAGCGCCCCATGGCGCTGTCCGTGTAGTCGGCGCCCGAGTGGCAGAAGTCGCAGCCAAGCTTGCCGAAGAGCGCCTTGCCGGCGACGCCGTCGGCGGTGAGCGAGCCGTCGGCGTTGCGGAAAGGGCTCGGCTTGGCGCGGTCGAGCGTGCCCAGGTAGGTGGCCACGGCGTCGAGCTCTTTGCTCAGGCCCTGCTTCGGATCGCCCAAGGCTTCGGCGCGGGTGCCTTCGGCCAAGGCGTCGTCGGCGATGAAGCCGTGACCTTGGAACAGCTCGCGGATCTCCATCTCGAAGTCTTGGACCTCGTCGAGCGCGCCGCTCCACAGCAAGTTGCCCTGGCCGGCGCCGCGGTGGCCGCGCAGCGAGATGGTGTTGCGGAGCCCTTCACCGCGGCTCGTAAAATCGTAGACCTGACCGTCGTCGCCGCCGTCGAAATGACACGTGCTGCACGTGAGGTAACCCTGCACGGTCATGCGCCCGTCGGCGGAGTTGTTGAAGATTTGCTTGCCGAGCAGGACGTCGGGAGCAAGCTTTTCGCTGGCCACCACCGGAATGTCGTCGAGCTTGACCGAGCGAATGTCGGACGAATCCAGCACCGTGCTGACGTCGAAAACCACGATGCTACGCTCGAGCGAGCCCTGCACGAACAGCCGATTCATCGGCCCCAGCACGCTGCCGCGCGGCGCCAGCCCAGCTCCGGTCAACGCCGTGACGAAGCCTCGAGTGTAGGCGTCGCGGACCTCCACCATGTTGGAGCCGGTGACCGTGACGAACACGTAGTCGCCGAGCGGGCTGAACTCGACGTGGCTGGGCAGGTTGCGATCGTCCAGGTCGATACGATTGGCGGGCAGCTCCGTCGTTTGGGAGAGATCGAGCACCGAGACCAACGGCCTGACCGTGTTGTCCTGAGACAGGTCCAGGCCGTCGCGCAGGGGGCCGCGAAAGATGTTGGCCTTGTTGCCGCTGACCCAAGCTTGACGGCCGTCGGGGCTGAGCCCGACCGAGAACAGCGACGTGGGCAGCCCTCGCCCGCGCTGGTCGGTGTCCATGGTCGTGGTGTCGGGCGTGAGCACGAAGCGGTGCTTCTCGGTCAGGCTAGCCGCCTCGACTTCGACGACTTCACCGCCCGTGGTGGGCGAATGGAAGCGCGTCACGAACACACGCGTGCCGTCGGCCGATACCGACACCCCGCGCGGCGTCGGGCCCACCAAGAGCTCGGCCAAGACGGCGCCTGTCTCTGGGTTCAGCTTCAGGAGCTTGCCCGTGGCCATCAAGGTCACGTAAGCCGCGTCGCCGGTTGGGCTCATCACCAAGCCCAGCGGCTGTGACGCGTACGGCAGCCTAAACCCGCTCTCGATTTGCCACGTATCCGCATCGACGACGGCAACGGCGTAGTCGTCGCGGTGCAGCACCCACAGCTTGCCGTTGGGAGCCAGCGCGAGCGCCTCCGGGTTGGCGTAGACGGGTAGCTCCCCAACCTTCATCAGCGTCATCGGATCGATGGAGCTGATGGTGTCGTTGTCTTGGTTGACGCAGTAGACGCGGTTCCGAGGCGCGTCGTACACGATGCTGGTCGACGCGTTCGGTCGCTTCTCGGTCACCGGGTAGTGGACGACGTGCGTCCAGGTTTCGCCCGCGAAGGACGCCGACTCGTCTTTGGCCGTGACCGCCACGGTGTAGTGACCGGGCTTGTCGTACACGTGCGAGACCGACGTTTGGTCGACCTCGAACTCGGTCATCGTCTCGTCGCCGAAGGTCCAGCGGTATTGCACGGCCCCCGTGCCGTCGGTGGCGGTTGCTTTGAACTCGAAGCTATCGCCCACCAGCGAGGTGGCGGCCTTGTCCACCTCGAGCGTGAGCGCGCCAGCCGAGGCACTCCAGAGCAGACCCACAGGCAGGACGGCGCGAGCGAGGAGCTTGCTGACTTGCACCGTGCGCATACTTTGTCCGAGGAAATAGAGGCGCGCCACGCCGAATCAAGTGAGCGGCTGCTCACCCTTCAATCGTTACTTGGTGGTGAAGGTCGACTTGAAGTCTTCAGCCAGACCGTTTCGTACCAGATCGGTGATGCCGCCCTTGGGTAGGATGACCTCGTAGGTCGTAGCCGGCTTGAGGTTCTCGTTGGGCGAGAAGTTGAGCACGCCCATGCGCAGGCCCCACACACCCTTGATGGGCTCGCCGCCGACCGGGCGCACGATGAAGCTGGCCGAGTTGACGGTCGCGAACTCGATGTTGTCCGTGAAGGAGATGCCGATGCGGCTCTTCACGTTGCGACCCGTCTCTTTGTCCTTCGGGATGATGGTGTCGACGACCGGCGGCTTGGTATCCGGATCGGCCGAGTGCACGCCGATGACGGCGCCAGCGTAGGGCGCTTCGTCGTCGCCCATCACCAGCAGGCTGCCGACCGCGAGCGTGAACTGATCGTCGTTGATGCCGTCCGTGAGGCTCTTGTCGCCGTCCACGTCGAGTCGGCCCCAAATGCGACCCTTGACGGTCATCTTGCTCGGATCCGTCACGTCGATCTTCGAGGCGCCGCCGTTCGGGCGTAGGTGACCAAGGAACATGTAGTTGTCGGAGAAGCTCATGTACTCGCTCGCGTCGGTGTTGAGCGAGCTGAGCGGCGTGCTGGCGGTGCCAAAGTTGGTCGGGTCCGAGAGCACGTCCCAAGCCCGCAGCGGCGTCTGCAAGAAGACGTAGCGGCGGTAGAACATCCCGATGTAGCTCTTTTCTGGCTTGATTGAGTGCAGGTAGACGGGGTTGAGCGGATCGCTGATGTCCATGGTCGCGATCCCGCCGCTCTCTTTGGGCGTGGTGATGACCAGGATGTTGCCGATGGCGTCCAGCGGACCGGCGCTCACGGTACCGAACGAAGAGGTGGGGACGCGCTTGGCCACCGTGACGTTGAGCGGGTCATGCGCGTCTAGGATGAAGAGACCCTGATCCGTGCCGCCCACGTAAATGTAGTTGCCCTGCCAAGACAGGCCCCAAACGGCGGCTGTGAAGTCGCCGTAAGCGATGCCTTCGAGCGTGATCTGCTTGACGTGTTTGACGCTCTTTTGGTTCGAGACATCCCAGATGTCGACGCCATGGCCAGCCGTCGTCACCAGATAGTACTTGTCCCCGTACTTGCCGAGCGACGCGGTGTGCGACTCTGCCTCGCCCTCTTTCTTGGGACCACCGACCGGGTCGCGGTTGGGCGACAAGAACTCAGACAGCTGCGTGGGCTTCTTGGGATCTTTGATGTCGTAGAACCAAAACTCCTCGTTGCCCATGATGCCGAGGTAGCCGTTGAGCACGAGGTGCTGGCCGATGTGGTGCTTGTCCAGGAACGTGGGCGAGACTAGGTCCTTCTCGTAGTCAGCCTTCGGGACGTTCACCATCGTGGGGTCACTGGCGGTGTTGGGCAGCTGCCCTTCGGGCCTGGTGAAGGTGTCGACCGTGCCGCCGCCGGAGCCGCCCGAGCCACCCGTGGGGGCTTGGCCGCCGCTGCCGGTACCGCCCGCCTCCGTGCCCGCGGAGCTGCTGCTGGTGCCGCCCGACTCTGTCCCCGCGGTCGGTGCGCTGCCGCTGGTGCTGCCGGCCGTGGAGCTGCTGCCGGCGCCGCCGGTCGTGGGCGAGGTGCCAGCGCTCCCGTTGCTCATGGGCAGAGGGGTCGCGCCATCCGAGCAACCCGCCAAAAGCGCGGCGCAACACGCAAAATACCCAGTAAAAGCACGCAATTTGACGGTTCTCATCCCAACTCCTGCAGCAAGGGCGCGAAGGGCGGCTCGAGAAAACAAGATACCCGCGCTCCAGGCGTTGTCCAAACAAAATAGAACAAAAGAATCAAATGTGCTGAAATGAGAATAAAAATTCTATGAGATCCGACGCGTCGGATCTCAGCCCAATGGGTGATTCGGCTGCACTTCCATGGACCTTCGCGCAGCGCGCGCGGCTGGTGGTGCAGGTGCGACACGTCTGAGCGACGCGCGACGTTCCAAGGCGGTCTAGCGATCATCCCGCGTGCGTCGCCGCACGGCAGGATTTGGGGTCAGAAAAAGCCTAGGAACGCTGTGTCAGCGAGACCCACTACCCAGCTTGTATGGAGTCACTCGCAGGCGACCTTCAAGCCGCCGTTCTCTTCTTTGCATTTGCACGCGGCGCCGAGCACGCGGGTGACGCACGCACAGGTCGGCTTGTCTGCGCACTCGGTGAGCCAGCTGCACGCGCCGCCGCCGCTGGCCTTCTCGTCGCAGTACCAACCTGCGGGGCAGATGCCGCTGCCACACTTGCTGCAAGTCCCATCGTCGCAACTGGGCCCCTTGGCGCGCTCTGCAGTCGCGGGGCCCTCGTTCGACTGTTCCTCGACCTCGCCATCGCCCTCGCTAGAGCTGCCCTTGGACTCCGAAGAGCTGGACTGGTCGTCCGCAGCTGACTTGGGCTCGGCCCCTGTCGCGGCGCCGCCGCCGCACTGGGGCAGCAACAAAACCAGGGCCAAGCAGCGAAGGAAAGCGCGCATTCTGGCCTCGGTATACGTCCCCTGAGTCTAGGGGTACAACAGCCTCGTGGATCTGGCTGACGCCGTGCGGGAGCTGCTGCCCGGGCTACCCGCGAGTACCGGCGCGGTGGACCGAGCGGCGGGGTCCCGGGACGCTTGGCCCCGGCACCTGATCCGGGATGCGAACGCGGCCCCAAGTGGTCCCGGGGCGGCCCTCGTCGTGTGGCCGGAGCAGCCCGAGCAGGTCGAGGCGCTCGTGCAGCTAGCGCGCCGCGAAGGCGCCAGCTTGGTGCCTTACGGTGCCGGGAGCGGGGTGTGCGGTGCCGTGCGCCCGAGCCAGCGCTCGATTGTCGTCGATACGAAGCGGCTGACGCGCGTCGAGGTCTTGCCGGAAGAAGGCGTGGTCGACGTGCAAGCCGGCGTGCTGGGCATCGACTTGGAGGCTGCGCTCGAGCGGCGCGGGGTCACGGTCGGGCATTTTCCGTCGAGCATCTTGTGCTCGACGGTCGGCGGATGGCTCGCGGCGCGCGGCGCCGGGCAGTGCTCGAGCCGCTACGGCAAGATCGAAGACATGGTGCGGAGCGCCGACTGCGTGCTCGGCACCGGTGACGCGGTGCGCTTCACGCGGCGCATGGGCGGACCCAATCCGCTCGAGCTTTTGATCGGCTCCGAAGGAACGCTGGGCGTGATCACGAGCGCGCGTCTGCGTCTGCACCCGCAGCCCCTCGGGCGAGCCTTCGCGGCTTTTCGCCTGCACAGCTTCGAAGCCGGCGCCGAGGGCATGCGCGCGCTCATGCAAGCCGGGCTGCGACCCGCGGTGATGCGCCTGTACGATCCCATCGACTCTTACCTGCTGACGCGCGGCAAAGTGGCGGACGACAAGGGGCAAGAGCCGAAAAGCTCAGGCATGCCCAGCGGTTTCTGGTTGCGCACGCTGCTCGGCGCGCCGCGCGCTTTGAACGGCGCCATCTCCGCCTTCGAGCGCTTCGTCAGCGGCTCCGCGATGCTGATCTTGATCTTCGAGGGTGGGGTCGACGAAGCGCGTGCAGACCTGGCGCAGGCTGAGCGGCTGTTGGCTGAGCTCGGCGGTGAGAGCTTGGGCGAAGGCCCGGCGCGCTCGTGGCTCGCACATCGCTACGCCGTAAGCTACCGGCAATCCAAGGTGTTTCAGCAGGGCGCCTTCAACGACACCTTGGAGGTGGCGGCTCCGTGGGCGCGACTTGCGGCGGTCTACGCCGCCGTGCGCGAGGCCGCGGGCGCGCATGCTCTGGTGCTCGCGCATCTGTCCCACGCCTATCCGGATGGCTGCAGCATCTATTTCACTTTGGTGGCCACACGAGCGGGCGAGCCGCTGGCGCGCTACGACTCGCTCATCGACGCGGCGCTCGGAGCGGCGCTGGCCGAGGGCGCCACGCTCAGTCATCACCACGGCGTAGGCTCCAGCAAGGCGCATTGGCTGGATGCGGAGCTGGGCGGCGGGCTCGACACGTTGCGCCGCGTGCGCCGCGCCTGGGATCCAGACCAGCTGCTCAACCCGAGCACCTTCGAGCCCCTGCGCGAAGCGCCCTTTGCGCCAGCGCGCGAAGCCGTACCGGGCATCGACGCGGTCTCGGGGATCGCGACATTTACTGGAGACACGCCGCTGCGCGAGGTCGAGGCCGCCGCGCAGCAGAAAGGGCTCGGCCTGGGATTGGCCGAAGCCGTCCCGGAGCTTTCGCTGCGTGAGTTCATCGACGCGGGTCTTCCGGGCTTGCGGGATCCGTTCGTCGACCCGGTGCGAGGCAGTGTTTGTGGGCTCGAGGCGCGCGGGGACGTCGCAAGCTTTCGGCTCTTGGCCGCGCCGCGTCGCGCCACGGGGCCAAACCTGGCTGCGCTGTGCGTGGGCGCGCGGGGCCAAATGGCCCGCGTCGAGAGCGCGTCGCTTGCGTTGGTGCGCCGAGACGCGGTAGCGCCGCAGGGAGCCCGCGCCGAACCTACGCTGCTTTCAGCCGCTGAGAGCGCCGCCTGGCAGCGCCTCGTGGCTGCGTTTCAGGTGCGCTGACAGGCTAGCGACCGCGCAGCCGCGATAGCGCGCGGCGATCGGCTTTGGTGGGCCGGCCAGCGCCGCGGTCGCGCACCGCCACGCGCTCTTCTTTGGGCGGCGGTGGCGGCGAATGGTCTTCGTACAAGAGCTGCGCCAGCGCGGCCGACAAGCGCTTCTCCGCGAGCCCTTTGACCAAGAACACGACGGTGCCGCGCGGCGCGAAGGCGCGCACTTCGTCGCCGATTTTGACGAGTTGGCTGGGCTTGGCGTGCACGTCGTTGATGCGCACGTGGCCGGCTTCACAGGCGGCTTGAGCCAGCGTGCGAGACTTGAAGACGCGTGTGGCAGTCAGCCAGCGATCGATGCGGATTTGGTCGGTGACGGTGCCCATCGGCCACACCAACTTAAGCATGTCCGCGCTCGCCGTCAGCAAATCCGTGCGCTCACGGCCGCGGCGTGTGAGCATGGCGCAGCGATGATGTCCGAGGGCAAGCGCCACACCGGTCGCGCCATACGCGGCACCGCGCTGCTCATTCCGCTCGTGCTGGCCGGTTACTGGCTGTGGACCCGCGGCGAGCGCACGCCCTCGCGTTTCGACGACGCCCTCGACCGGGCGCTGTCGCCCGTGGTGCAGGCCAGCGGGCTCGGCCGTGAGCTCGGCAGCATGACCTCCAGCCAAGCGCGGATCCTGTCGCGCGACCTGGCCCGGCGCTCCGTCGTGTACCTGGGCGCTCGGGATTTGGAGGAGTGGGGCGCCACTCGCGCGCGGGTCGCGCGAGCTTCGAAGGCCGCCTGCGCGCGGCTGTGGAAGGGCGGCGACGACAGCTTCTTCGGGCCCGCCGTCGCCCAGCTGGGGCCGGAGTCGCTCGAGCAATACACGCGGCTGTTGGGGCGCGCGCTGGCGCTCAGGCTCGAGCAAAAGGCGCCTCCGCCTACCGTGACCGGCGTGTTGGCGCGCGGCCTTACGGCGATCGCCGAGCAACTGCCGGACGACGCTCGCGCCAAGTTCGAGGCCGACGCCAAGCGCAGCGATGTCAGCGACGAGCGCGCATGCGAGCTGTTTCTCACGCTATCGAGCGGCGCCGAAAAGCTCGAGCCGGGGCTGCGCGTCGAATTTTACCGCGCGCTGGCGGCCGAGCTACAAGTGCCGCTCGCGCCTTAGCGTTCAGGTGGGCGAGGGCGTCGACGGCGAGCGCGCGAGTAGATCCGTACCGACGCCGAGCGTGTCGCTGAGGCGTGACAGCGCGCCTTCGACCGCGGCTTGCTCTTCGTGCGACAGCGACGCCTTGCCCGAGCGATGCAGCGCGTAGCGGAGCGTGGCGGCTTCTAGCGACGACAGCGCGGCGGTGCGCGTGTAGTTCAAGTCTTCGACGCGGTAGCGCAGCAGCACTTGGCCGTCGGTCATCACGCGCTCGCCCACGATTTCGGCCTCGGGCTTGGGGGTGCCGGCCAGCTGTCGCAAGATGCCGCGAATGCGCGCCGCGCGCCGGCGGATCTTGGCGGCCTCCGGGTTTTGGAACAGCGAATAGAAGCGATTCCGAGCGAACGTGCGAGGCGCCAGGATCAGGGCCGCGAGCAACGCGTCCAGATCCACCTCGGAACTCATGGGGCGGCCTCGAGCGGATTCTGAGCCTGGAGCAGCGCGGCTTGATGGTGCGCCACTACCGCGTCGAGCATTTCGGAGAGATCGCCTTCCATCACGCGATCCAGCTTGTACAGCGTGAGGCCGATGCGGTGATCGGTCAGGCGGTTCTGCGGAAAGTTGTAGGTGCGGATCTTCTCCGAGCGATCACCGCCGCCGACCATGCCGCGCCGCTCGTCGCGGATCGAGTCGGCCTGCTTTTGCAGCTCGATGTCGAGCAGGCGGCTGCGCAGCACCTTCATGGCCTTGGCGCGGTTTTTCAGCTGGCTGCGCTCGTCCTGACACTTCACGATCATGCCCGTGGGCAGGTGCGTGATCTGCACGGCGCTGTTGGTGGTGTTCACGCCCTGGCCGCCTGGGCCGCCCGACGCGGCGATGTCGACCTTCAGGTCTTTTTCGTCGATCTCGACGTCGACCTCTTCGGCCTCGGGCAGCACCGCCACGGTCGCGGTCGAGGTGTGGATACGGCCCTGCGCTTCGGTTGCGGGCACGCGCTGCACGCGGTGCACGCCGCCCTCGTACTTGAGGCTCGAGAACACGCGCGTGCCCGTGACCAGCGCGATGACCTCTTTGATGCCGCCGGCGGCTGCGTCGCTGGTGGTCAGGATCTCGACGCGCCAGCCGCGGGTCTCGGCGTAGCGCGTGTACATGCGGAACAGGTCGCCGGCGAACAGCGCGGCTTCCTCGCCGCCCGTACCCGCGCGAATTTCCAAGATGGTGTTGCGCTCGTCGTTGGGGTCACGAGGCAGGAGCTGAATCTGGATCTCTCGCTCGAGCGCCTCGAGCTGAAGAACCAGCTCCGGCAGCTCGGCCTCGGCGAGCGGCCCCAGCTCCGGGTCCGACAACGCCTCTTTGTCGTCGGCGATCTGCTTCGTCAGGTGCGTCCACTTGCCGAACGACTCGACCACCGGCAAGAGCTGTGCTCGCTCACGGTTGAGCGAGGTCAACGCGTGCGGGTCCGAGAGCGTCTTCGGATCGCACAAAAGCTGCTCGACCTCGTTGAAGCGACGCGACAGCGACTCGAGTTTTGCGGCGGGAATCACGCCAACGCATCCTGCAGCGGGGAGGGAACCTGGGCGAGCGCCGCGTAGCTCGGGAACGAAGCGTCGGCTTGGCTCACCGTGGCGCCCTTCTCGACGCGCAAGGTGACTAGCAGCGCCGACAGCGCCACCTCGAGCTGCTGATCATCGGGCTCGATGGTAGTGATCTTTTGCACCAAGAAGCCCGGCCACAGCAGCAGGGACAGCGGACCCGTCGAGCAGTATTTGGCCAGCACGCGCTGCAGCTCGAACGTGATGGCCGCGATCAGCGGCAAGAACGGCAGCTTGAGCACGAAGAACAGCGCTCCTTCACCGACCTTGCCCAGGCCAGTGTGCGGCAAGAAGGAACCCAAGCAGCTGAAGACCGCGATGGATACTAGCGCGACCATCACGATGAAGGTCGTGCCGCAGCGAGGGTGCAAGGTGGTGCGGCTGCGGGCGTTGTCGACCGTGAGCTCGGCGCCAGACTCGTAGGTGTAAATCGATTTGTGCTCGGCACCGTGATACTGAAACACGCGGTAGATCTCGGGCAGGCGGCGGATCAGCAGCATGTAGCCGACCAAGATGGTCAGCTTGCCGAAGGCTGTCAGCAGCTGGAACAGTGGCGCGCGGATGTCCAGGTTGAGCTTGAACAGGCTCGACGCGCCATGAGCGAAGGCCTGCGGCAGCGCCACGAACATCCCGATCGCGAACACGATGCTCAGGATGCCCATCAAGCTGCGCCCCTTCGACTCTTCCGCCGGCTTTGGCGCCCCGAGCTCGGGCTCGGCCGTCATCAAATGCACGATGGGCAGCGAGAGCGCGGACAGCAGCGTGGTGCCGCTGGGCGACTTGGCCTTCGCCTTGGCCGCCTCTTCTTCTTGCGCCTCCAGGTCGAGATCACGCTCGTAGATCTCGGCGGAAAAGCGCAGCGCTTGCGAGCCGAGCTTCAGCGCTTCGACCAGCGCCATCATGCCGCGAACGATCGGCCAGGCGCGCGCGCCTTGGCGCAAATCGGCCATCGGCCGCTCACGCACCACCAGCGAGCCGTCGCGCCGCCGGACCACCGCCGAGAAAGCGTGCGGCGACCGCATCATCACGCCCTCGATCAGTGCCTGTCCGCCAATGTACGGCCTTGTGACTCCGTCCGGACCCATCACGGCAGGCTGGTTCGACATCTCTGCTCCCTACTATAGCCACGCCGCTCGCCCCTGTCCGTGGAGACCGCGGGAAGGCGCGAAGGTTTTGTGGGTTCGAGACGCGAACGCAGAGGGCACCAAATGCCTCGGACCCAGCAAGAGAAAAGGCGGGAGACCGGAAGTGCGGGGGAGCGCTGATACGCGCCCACCCAACGAACCTTCCCGCCTTCCCGCCTTCCTGCGGATTCGCTCTCGCCGAGCGATTACTTCTTGGCGCCAGCAGCAGCGGTGCCGGCGTACTTGCGGCGGAAGCGATCGACGCGACCCTGCGTGTCCATCAAGCGGTGCTTGCCCGTGTAGAACGGGTGGCAGGCGGCGCAGACATCGACCTGCAGCTCGTTGCGGGTGGAGCGGGTCTCGAACTTGTTGCCGCAAGCGCAGCTCACGTTCACGACCTCGTACGCGGGGTGGATGCCGTCTTTCATTTTCTTCCGATGCTTCCTGCCTCATGCGCGAAAGGCGCTGGGGGGCTGAGGGGGGCGGCGTTTGTAGCTCCAAGGGGACGGTTGCACAAGGCCTGGGGTTAGGGGTGAGGGATTAGGGGTTAGTCGGCGGAGGGGCTAGGGGCGAGGGCGGAATGGAACGAGGCGCATCGAAATGCCCTCCGCGAGCGCCTAACAACCTCTGACCGTCATTGCCGCGCCCTGATTCGCCCCAATCCCTGGATTGCCTGAATCCTGACCCCTGACCCCTGACCCCAAATGACACAATATGTAATAGAAACCGAGATTTACGATCCCGAACCGGCGACCGAACGGAACTTGACGGCCCCTCTGCGATCAGCCACTTTGCAGCCGTGGCTGCTGAAAGATCGTCTCGGCGTGAGGCGCTGGAGCGAATCGGCCTGACCGGTGCCGTTTTGGGCGCTTCTGCGCTCACCGCTCGGCTCCTCTACGACCAGGGCGGCTTTGGGTTGGCGGCGCCGGCGGGCGAGCGCCAGGTGCGCGACTTTCGGATCCAAGGCGATCCCAAGCTGCAGCTCGCCATCGCGAAGAGCTCGCAATCGCCTGAAGAGCTGGTGCGCCGCGCCGTCGACGCGCTGGGCGGCATGAAGCGCTTCATTTCGCGCGGCGACATCGTGGCGGTCAAGCCGAACATCGGTTGGGATCGCATGCCCGTGCACGCAGCGAACACCAACCCGCGCGTCGTGGCAGAGGTCGTGAAGCTGGCGTTCGACGCTGGCGCCAAGCAGGTCATCGTCACCGACGCTTCGTGCAACGAGCCGAACCGCTGCTTCCAAAAGTCCGGCATCTGGCGCGCCACCTACGCGTTGGGCGCTACCGTGATCTTGCCCTCGGCGCATCGCTTTCGCGAGCTGCGCATGAAGGGTGACGTGCTCGATTTGTGGCCGGTCTACACGCCGCTCGTCAACGCCGACAAGGTCATCAACGTACCGGTGGCCAAGCACCACAACCTGTCGAAGTACACGGGCGCGATGAAGAATTGGTACGGCCTGCTCGGCGGTCGTCGGAATCGCCTGCACCAGAACATCGACGTTTCCATCGCCGACTTGGCGACGTTCATGCGCCCAACCTTGACCATTCTGGATGCCACGCGCGTCTTGCTGCGCAATGGCCCGCAAGGCGGCAACATCGACGACGCGCGCGACATGCACCAAGTCATCGCCAGCCTCGATCAAGTCGCGGCCGACGCTTACGGCTCCACGCTGATCGGCGAGACACCCGACAACGTGCGCTACTTGAAGCTCGGTCACGAGCGCGGCATCGGCAACATGCACTGGCACGAAGTGCCTCAGATCGAGGTGTAGTGGCCGCTTCGCAACACTCAGGCTCGCCTCGCCCCGGAGAGCAATTCCCGGAAGTCATTCCGTGGCTCACCGGCACGCCCGGCCGCGTCGGCAGCCTCGACGCCCCTCGTCGCGACGGGCGCGAGAGCGAATCCGCAGGAAGGCGGGAAGGCGGGAAGGTTTCTGGGGGTGGGCAAGCAGAGATGTCCGCTCACGAGGCTCCGCTGCCGGGCTCGTCTGATGCGGGCCGCGGGCCCGGCGAGCAATCCAACCCTTCCCGCCTTCCCGCCTTCCTGCCAACGCAACAAGGTCAACGACCGGGACGGCGCTTGCCAATCATCGCGCAGACGTCGGGGGCCGCATCGCCCAGCGTGAACGCGGCTGCTGCGACCGTGCCCGGCGCGCCGGCGAAGGTCGTTCCGCAAGCCAAACCGAAGAAGAAGCGTCCGGGCTCGGGCATTCCGGCGCGCAAGATCATCACCAACCTGGTGTGGCTGCGGCGCGCGTCGCAGATCGGGTTCTTCGCGCTGTTCTTCTACTTCTTGGCGCACACGGCCTTCCGCGGCACCTTCGCGGCGCAGTCGGGTGAGCCGGTGCGGCTACCGCTGCCGGTCGAAGCTTTCCTGCTGGCCGATCCGTTCGTGGCGGCCATGACGCTGCTCAGCACGCACGCCGTGTACCGCGGGCTGGCCTGGTCGCTGGTGGTCGTGGCGCTCACGCTGGTGTTCGGGCGCGTGTTCTGCGGCTGGATTTGCCCATTCGGCACGCTGCATCACTTCTTTGCTTGGATCTTTCCGAGCCGCTACCTGAAGGGCAGCTCGCGCGTCGACGCGAACAAGACGCACGGCTGGCAAGCCGCCAAGTACTACATGATGTGGGGCTTCCTGGCGGCCGCTGCAGCCGGCAGCGCCATCGGTGGCCTGCTCGATCCGATCTGCGTGGCGGTGCGGGCCATCGGCTTGGGCGTGATCCCAGCGCTGCAGTATCTGGGCATTCACGGCAGCAACGTCGTCGCGACCAGCAACCTGCGCCCGCTGCAAACGGCGGCGGACGGCGCGCAAGACGTGCTGGCGCAGCAGCTCTGGACCGCCAACCAGAGCTACTACCACCAGACTTGGTTCATCGTTTTCTTGCTGGCGGCGATTCTGTTCATGAATCGCTTCATTCCGCGCTTTTGGTGCCGCGCGCTGTGCCCGCTGGGCGCCTTCTTGGGCGTGATGAGCCGCTTCGCGCTGTTTGGCATGGAGAAGGACCACAGCAAGTGCACGGACTGCAATCTTTGCCTGGTCAACTGTCAGGGCGCCGATAGCCCGCAAGGTGGCGTGAAGCACCGCCAAGACGAGTGCCACATGTGCCTCAACTGCGAGAGCGCATGCCCCGAGGACGTGATCAAGTTCCGCTTCTTGCCGAACCGCAAGGGCACGGTGCAGAAGCCGGATCTGCAGCGCCGCACCGTGATGGCGTCAGCAGCCGCGGGCGCCGTGGCCATCCCGGCCATGCGCATCGCCAACTGGCCCGACAAGGCTTACAGCGAGAAGGTGATTCGCCCGCCGGGCTCGGTGGAAGAGCGCGAGTTTTTGGAGCGCTGCATTCGCTGCGCAGAGTGCATGAAGGTGTGTCCGAACAACGCGCTCCACCCGGCCTTCTTCGAGGCGGGCCTGGAGGGGCTGTGGACGCCGATCCTAATTCCACGCATTGGCTACTGTGAGTTCAGCTGCGTGCTGTGCGGCCAAGTCTGCCCGACCGGCGCGATTCAGAAGATCACCGAGTTTCAGAAGACCGGCCACGACGACAAGACGGGCAAAGAGCAGAAGCCGATCAGCGTGGGCACTGCCATGTACGATCACGGCCGCTGCTTGCCCTGGGCCATGGCCACGCCGTGCATCGTGTGTGAGGAGTTCTGCCCGACCTCGCCCAAGGCCATTTGGGCCGAAGAGGTCGAGGTCCCGAAGCGGGCGGCCAAGTACGTGGCGAAGGGCGAGCACCTGGCGATGGAGACCATCAAAGTGCAGCGCCCGCACGTCGACCCGTCCTTGTGCATTGGCTGCGGCGCCTGTGAAAAGGTGTGCCCCATCGTCGACAAACCCGCGGTTTATGTGACGAACGCCGGCGAGACCCGCTCCAAGACGAACGTTATTCTGCTCGAGAACACCAGCTATGGTCAGAGCTAGCCTCACGCATCACGCTTAGATAAGGCGGCGAGGACATCCGTTCAGCATGACGCGCCGCGTTTTCGGCGCGAACCGGAGTCGGGGAGCCGCGACCGCCACGCCAGCCGCTGTGCCAGGGGCACCAAGAAAACTGGCACAGCGGTCATTTCCTCAGTCACAATATGCAGGTGGTTTGGAGTGGTTGGGTGCCGGGTTCGTTGGCCCGGGGCTTGCTCTAGTTTCTCTGGTTGGGCGGAAAACTTGCATGAAATCTTGGTCGCTCGTTCGGTCCTTCGCTGTCTTCTTGTTGCTCGCTGCGCTGCCTGCTGCGTGTGGGCGAGCGGAGCTGCCGGTCTACGGCGGCAGTAGCGAAGGGGCGAGCAGTAGCTTTGGCGGTTCCTTCTCGGGCTCCGGCGGCAAGGGCGGCAAGGGCGGCGCTCCGAACGGCTGCGGCAACGGCCAGTGCGAGACGCGCGAGAACTCCAACACCTGCCCGGAAGACTGTTTCTGCGGCGACGGCGTATGTAGCGGCAACGAGCAGAACGACTGCGTGGACTGCAATCCCGGCGTGTGCGGTGACGGCCTGTGCCAGGGCAACGAGAAGGCGACCTGTCCTGGAGACTGCATCATTCCCACCTGCGGCAACGGCTTGTGTGAGCCGGGCTTCGGCGAGAGCGTCAACTCTTGCCGTGACTGCTACTGCGGCAACGGCGTTTGCGAGCCCGGCGAGCAGGGCAATTGCGGTGACTGCGGCTGCGTCGCAGGTCAGGGTTGCTACTGCAACAACGGCCAGTGCGACAAGGACGACTACTTGTTTTGCCCCGGCGAGTGCAGCTGCGGCAACGGGCAATGCGACTGGGATTGGGACGCCTTCAACGGCTGCTTCGAGGAGTGCCGTTACCCGCAGACTTGTGAGAACGCTCAGTGCGACCCGCAGTACGACAAGGTGAACGGCTGCGAATGGGAGTGCCAGACCTGCAACGACCCAGGCTGCAACCCGTATTATGACGTCTCCAACAATTGCGCGTGGCAGTGCGGCTACACTTGCAACGACTTCGCGTGCTCGCCCGAGCTGGATTCGTTCAACGGCTGCGCTTGGGAGTGCCAGACCTGCTTCGACCCGAGTTGCAACTGGCTGTACGACCAGAACAACGGCTGCGGTTACCAGTGCGACCCCAGCGTCACTTGCGGCAACTACCGCTGTGACGCGGCCGACTATCAGAACGGCTGCGGCTGGGAGTGCGAGACCTGCAACAACACTTGGTGTGACATCGGCTATGACGACGCCAACCTCTGCTCGTGGCAATGCACCTGCAACAACGGCGTTTGCGACGGCTTTTGGGACTCCAACAACGGTTGTCCTGGCGAGTGCGAGACCTGCGGCAATGGTCAGTGCGACTTTGGCCTAGACGACTCCAACGGCTGCAGCGACGAGTGCCTGACGTGCGGCAACGGCCTGTGCGACGACGGCTACGACCAAAGCGCCGGTTGCTCCAACGAGTGCGGTCTGACCTGCAACAACGACCGCTGCGACCTGGCCGATTGGTCGAGCTGCTGGCTGGAGTGCGGCAACTGCGGTGACGACAAGTGCGGCTCCGACGAGGATCCGACCTCGTGTCGTGACTGCGAGTGCGGCGACAAGGTGTGCAGTCGCAACGAGAACAAGGCCAACTGCCCCATCGACTGCGGCCCTCCACCCACGTGCCCCAACGGCGTGTGCGATGGGGGTGAAACGCAGCAGACCTGCCCGGCCGACTGCGGCATGATGGGCAACTGCGGTAACAAGAAGTGCGACGCTGGCGAAGAGAGCTCTTGCCCCAGGGACTGCTGCGGCGACGGCACCTGCTCGGAGCCGTTGGAGAAGTACTTCTGCACGGCCGATTGCGTCAGCACCTGCGGCAACAAGCTGTGTGAGCCGACGGACTTGGTGCTGTGCCCCGCCGAGTGCGGCCTCTAACCCAGGCCGCACCGCCCTGGCGGCTGCCGACCTAGCCCGCTAAAGGCGAAGCCGGAGTCCGAGACCGAGCGCAGGCGAAGCCGGAGCCCACGAGACCGGCGAAGCCGGCGCCCACGAGACCGCCACCTAAAAACGGCTCTTTTACGGCGGGCGTTCTCAAGTATGCTGCAGGGCTCCCGAGCACTGCAGCATGTCCGCCGAACCGAGCCTCACTCATCAGCGCGAATCCGCAGCGCGTGTCGCCCAGTGGTTGGTAGACAAGGGCCGTCCGGATGAAGCCGTGGGCCTCTTGGCAGCGTGGGCCGCGACGGTCAACGACAGCGAAGGCCAGCACCTGTTGGCCGAGGCCTTGCGTATCGACCCCGGCGCCAAGATCGCGCAGATGGCGTTCGAGCGCATGGAGGGCGTGGCTGGTGACCACGCGGCCCTGGACCAAGCCATCCAGCACTACGGTGCTCGAGAGTTAGCGCGGCTCGAAGCCGAGATGAAGCGTCCGAGCTTTCGGCGCGCTCAGATGGGCTTCAACAACAACATCAAGTTCCACGAGCAGACGTTCCACGTCCAGACGGAAGACAGCGGGCTCGACCAGCCGCACATCATCACCCACCTGTTTGCCGACGGCGGGCGCGTCATCAAGAGCCACAAGCGCTCGTACGCAGACGCCGTAGCCAGGGCAGACGTCGCCGAGTACGTGCGCGGGCTGATGAAGTCGCAGCATCTGGAGATGGTGCTGCTCCTCCGCGAAGGGCGCTTCGACAACGTCATCGCTGGGCGCGAGGTGGGCGGCTTGCAGCTGCTCACCGAGCCGCCAAACGTCGACAACATCAAGAAGCTGGCGAGCCAGAAGAAGCAGCGGGCGGAGGCCGGTTCACCCGCTTCGTCGACCGCGCCGCCCGTCGCTTCGCCGCCCCCGGTCGCGCCCGCGCCCGTCGTGGTGCAGCCCGCCGCGCCCGCCCCCGCGCCGGTGGTGGCAGCCCCCAAGGTTCACTTCACCTTGCACGTGCTGCGCAGCCTCACCGGCGGCCCCGAGCGCTACGACCCGCCCGGCACCGAGGTGCTGGTCGGCGCTGCCGGTGGCATCAGCCTCCCTGGCGAGCGCTTCTGCCACCCGGAAGAGGCGCTGCTCAGCTACCGCGACGGTCGCCTCTGGCTCGAAGACCTGGAGGGCGGCAACGGCGTCTTCTTGCGCATCCGCACGCCCGTCGAGCTCGAAATGCTGGACGAGTTCGTGGTCGGCGATCAGCTGCTGCGCATCCAAAAGAATCCGATCCCCGACGACGGCCCCGATCCGGATCCGACCTACTTCTATTCGTCGCCCAAGTGGCCGTCGTCGTTTCGGGTCACCCAGGTGTTCGAAGGCGGCGCCGACGGCTGCTCCGTCGTGGCGCGCGGCAACACGCTGCAAATCGGCTCCGCCGTGGGCGATCTCGTGTTCCCCGATGATCCGCTGGTCGCCGAGCAACACTGCCTGATCGAGGAGCAAGCCGGCGCGATGGTCCTCACCGACCTCGGCACCCGCACCGGCGTCTTCGTCCGCATCCGCGGCGAGCAAGAATTGGCGCACGGCGACGAGCTACTGATCGGCCGTACGCGCCTGGTCGTCGACCTAGCCCGCAGCGCAGCGTAGCGAGTCTCGAGATTCACAGGGAGGCGGGGAGGCGGGGAGGTCCGCGAGGGCGAGAACGCATTTTTGTCTTTGGAGGACCAGGAGGACCAAAGCCAAAAATACTTCCCTCGAGGTCGAGCACGCGAACGTTGGCCTGGCCGCGCTGGACCTGTGGTCTTGCGGGCGGCAGCGCGAACCCAAAATTCTCGCCTCGCGGACCTCCCCGCCTCCCCGCCTCCTGTGAAATCTCGAGCCGTTACGGAGCTGGGGCAACGGAGTCGTGCGAAGCCCAGCTGGGCGCTGGGGCTGGGCCTACAAAAAGCAAAAGGCCGAGTCGGTTAGGACTCGGCCTCTCGCCAGATTTCCCACTCGTTAGAGTGAGAGAAGAATCACTTCTTCTCTTCGGCCGGAGCAGCCGGGGCAGCCGCGTCGGCAGCCGGGGCAGCCGCGTCGGCAGCCGGAGCAGCGCCATCGGCCGGAGCCGCATCAGCCGGCTTGGCTTCGCCAGCAGCCGCCGCCGCATCGGGCGTGGCCGGCTCGGGGGTGGCTTCGCCACCGCAAGCAACCGCGAAACAAGCAACCGAACCGAGCGCGATCAAAGAACGAATCGACATATGGGGATCCTCCTATTGCCGAACCGAAAGGCTCGGACCTGGAACAGACGTTCGAGTACCTCAAACCGGCTCACGCACAAAGCGCAAATACGTTCGTTATTTAAATAAATTGAAACAATCCATGCGGTTACGTGGGACCGGGGGGTGAGGAATGAGGGGTTAGGGGTTAGCCGGCGGAGGGGAATCAGCGGGAGCAAGGGCGCCCGAGATCACCCTCTAAGTTCCTGAAATTCCTCATTCATCACCTTGGCGCCCCCAAAATCCCCTAGTCCCTCCGCCGACTAACCCCTAACCCCTCGCCCCTCACCCCCAAGTCGATCTGAGCCGAAACCCGTCGGTCCCAAAGGTCGATTTGAGCCGAAACCCGGCCCGCGAGCGTCCATCATCTGGGTCCGCGCAAATGGGAGCCACCAACAGGTCGCCGCGCCTTCGGCTGATTTCGTCCGAATCGTTGGACGAAGCTGTGTCCGGGACGCAAGCCGCCGGGACCGAAGCCGCAGCTTTGGTCGAGGCCCAGGACCAAGCGGTCGCCGCTGGCCCAACCCAGGTCAGTCCCGAAGACGAAGAGCTGGTTGGCCGGGCGCGCGGGTTGGATGCGCGCGCGTTCGAGGCCCTGTACCGGCGCCACGCCGAGTTCGCCTTCAACCTGGCGGTGCGCATTCAGGGCAGCTCGGCCGACGTGGAAGACGTCGTGCACGACGCCTTCATCAAAGCCCAAGAGCGGCTGACTGACTTGCGCGACTCGGCGGCTTTTCGGCCCTGGCTCGGCAGCATCGTGGTGAGGCTGGTGCGCACGCGGCTGCGCCGTCGCAAGCTGCTGCGCGCGCTCGGCCTCACGACGCCCGAGCCCGTCGAAATCGAGACCATCGCCGCGGTCGACGCCGACCCGGAAGCACGCGCGCTGCTGGCGCAGGTGTACGCGCTGCTCCAAACTTTGGCTGCAGACGATCGCATCGCGTGGACGCTGCGGTACGTGGAGCGACACCGTCTGGAAACGGTCGCCGTGATGATGGATTGCTCGCTGGCTACGGCCAAGCGCCGCATCGCCCGCGCCCAAAGCTTCCTCACCGAACACTTCGTTTCACCCTTCAGCCAGTCCTCGTCATGACCCGCGAAAGTTTCCCCGAAATCCCCCAAGAGGCTCTGAAGAGCCACGCCCAGCCCGAGCGCGTCGAGCGCGTGTGGCGGCGGCTCGAGCTCGATTTGGCGGGGGCACCACGCGCACGCGGCGGGGCGAATGTTTGGCTCGCGCTGGGCGCGCTCGGCATCTTCGGTTTGGGCGTGGCGCTCGGAACGCGCCTGCATCCGTCCTCGTCGGTCGAGCTCGCGGCGGTGGCCGAGCCACGCGCGCCCTTGCCAACGCCCGGCGCCGCTCGCGCCGCGGACCCTGGAGTACCGGCCACCCCCAGCCAAGTTACCTCGGCGCAAAAGCGCGTGCGCTCGCCGCGCGTCGTGCCCGCCGGCGAAGTCGACGAGGTCGTCACCGAGTACGTGCCGACTTACGGAGAGCCGTCCGGTTTGCCCATCAGCCAGCCCGTGCCGGCGAGCGGTCCGGCCGATTGGGAGACCTTGGCCGAGACCGGTGACTTTCGCGCCGCCAAGGCTGCGCTCGATCGCGACGGCGGTTTTCAGCGCGCCTGCGATCGCGCTTCGGCGAGCCAGCTGCTGGTGCTCGCCGACATCGCGCGCGCTTCGGGCGGTCGCGAAGAAGCCACGCAAGCGCTGAGGCGGGTGCTGTGGGCGTACGATTCCGCCCCTGAGGCTCCGCTCGCCGCCTGGACGCTCGGCAACCTGCTGGAGCAAGCCGGTGACAGGTCCGGCGCGGCTGACGCCTACGCGACTTATCGGCGCTTGTCACCGACCGGAGATTTCGCCGAAGATGCCGCGGCCCGTCAGGTGGACGCGGCGCTCTCCCAAGGGAATCTGGAGCTTGGTACCCGCGCCCTGGAAGAGTACGCGCAGAATTTCCCGAAAGGGCGCCGCCTCGCCGAGCTGCGCAAGCGGCTCAACGCCTTGGTCGCTCCTGCAGATGCTGCAGCCACTGCGGCCGAGGCCGAAGACGACGACGACGGAGCCGAGCCGAGCGCTGACGCGCCCGCAGCTCCACCCACCTCGCCCGCTCCGCCTTCCGCCGCTCGCGAGCACTGAGCCCCGCGCTCCGCGCCTCTGGCAGCGCGCTTGGCTCTTTGGCCTCGCCCTCCTGCTCGCGTTTTCGGTTGCCAAGGTGACGCGCGCGGCGTCCCCAAGTGTCGTGGTCGAGATCGACGCGCCTGCTGAAAGGCTCGTCGATCCGCGGAGCGCACGCCGGCTGGTGCCGCTCGAGCTGTCGGATGTGGCGGTACCGGTTGGCTCGAGCTCGCGCGGGGCGCCGGTCTTGTTCTTTCGGGTGCTCGGTCGCACCGACGGCAGCTTGCGTATCGAGCTGTGGGAGCGCGGCGAGTACCACGGCGCTCGGCTGCTCGGTGGCGCTGGCGAAAATCCGCAGCTCGTCGCTCGTCGCGTAGCGCTCGCGGCGGCCGAGCTGGGACGTCGACTGGCGCGCAAGCGCGAGGCTGCGCTGCAGCGCGACGAACGCCTGCGCAAAGCCCGTGAAGCTCGCGCCAAGGTTTTGCGCGAGCGCACTCAAGACGGACCCGTCGCGCTGCGCGCGGAGCTGGGCGTGGGCGCGGTTCCGGGCAAGCTGCTGCTGTTCGGGCAACGCCTGAGCGGCGAGCTCTCTCTCTCGGGGCCGCTGCGGCTCGATGTCGGCGCCGAAGCCTGGGGCGGCTCCTTGCAGCCGTCTTTGGGCACCGAGCTGCATGGCGTGAGTCTGGGGCCGGCGTACCGCGTGGTGCTGACGCGCGGCTTGGACCTCGACTTGGGGCTGCAGGCTGCCGCGCTGCTGATTCAGGCTCCGGCCGCGCGCTCGTTCGACGCGATCGCGGCTCAGTCGAGCTCGTGGACGGCGCGTCTCGCGCTGACGGCTCGCTTCGAGCTCCGGCTCACCCGTCAGGTGCGCGCGTTACTTGGCGCCGAAGCTGGCTCGCTCTTGCGTAGCGTGCCCTACGAGAGCGACGGCGGCCCCGAGCGCTTGCGCGGCTCGTGGTGGGGCGCAAGCCTAGGCGCGGTCGTCACGCCGCCTGGTTGAAGCTACGAAAAGACAGCAACCCGGAGCGCGCTAGGGCGGGCCGGGTTGCCGAGGAGACTTTGCCAGAAAAAAAGCAACGGGCCTCGGCGAGGGGATTCACCGAGACCCGTTGGCAAAAGTTCAACAGGCCATAATGAGGGGAAGCACTACGGCCTATTGGGTAGAGGACAGCGGTCCGGATGCCAGGGATGGGGCGTCCGGCCGCTGGGAACGGGGCGGCGGCACTCGACGGGACCACAGACAGGGGGAACAGGAGGGAACAGGAACGAGAGCCACTCAGTGAAGCGGGAGGGAGATTCGAGTGCCGCCTGTCTGTGGCTATTGCAGCGACCGTGCCAGCAGTTGGCGCACGCAATATCAGCAACTTACAGTCGCTGAGACGCCACTCTCGTGTCTCGTTCGCGAA
>DATAKF010000108.1:0-35811 GCA_036261775.1 Polyangiaceae bacterium
CCCGGCCTCGGTGGTACGTCGACCCCTGGCGGCAACGGTGAGCCCACGGTTCCAGTCCCACCGGGTGCAATTGGAAAGCTGAACCTCAACGGTTCACCCAACTACTACCGGGTGGTGCGGCTGACGAACGAGCAGTGGACGAACAGCGCGCAGGGGTTGCTCTCCTTGGCGGCTCCGCCGACGCAAGCCGAAGCGTTCCAGACCGCCGTCTCGGGGACCACCGACTTCACCAACAACGAGCTGGTGCTGAGCGTCGACAGCCGCGGCTGGTCCGACTACCAAGCCGCCGCCGAGGCGCTGGCCACGCAAGTCACGAGTGACGCCGCCCTGCTCGGCAAACTTTACGCGGGCACGGATGGAACCGGTTTCATCAAGACGGTTGGCCGCCGCGCGTACCGGCGTCCGCTGACCAACGACGAGGCGGCCGCGTACCAGAAGCTGTTCGATCAAGGCTCGGCCATGTCGGGCTCCCGCAGCGCCTTCGCCAAGGGCGCGTCGGTGGTGTTGGAGGCAATGCTCCAGACGCCGTACTTCCTCTATCGCACCGAGCTGGGGGCTGCGGGCACGCCGCTCTCGAGCTACGAGATGGCCGCCAAGCTGTCGCTGTGGCTGCGCAACGCCGCGCCGGACGACGCCCTGCTCGACGCCGCCGGCGGACCGGGCAAGCTCGACACCGCCGAAGGCGCGGTCGCGGTCGCCAAGCAGTTGCTGGACGAGCCCAGTGCCAAGACGGTAATGCGCCGCTTCCACGGCGAGTTCTTGCACTTCAAGCGCTTTGCCGAGCTGAGCAAGGTGGGCGTCGCCAACTACGACCCCGCGCTCAACCCGGAGCTGGCCGAGAGCTCGTACCTGTTCTTCGACAAGATCTTCACCCAAGGGTTGGGTGTGAAGGACATCTTCACCTCCACCAAGGGCTTCGTCGGCCCCAACATGGCCAAGCTGTACGACGGTGCCACGGCGCCCGCCAGCGGCTTTGCCGAGGTCGATCTCGGCAGCCAGCGGCTCGGCTACTTCCTGCAGCTGCCGTTCCTGGCGCTGTACGCCCACAACGAAGAGCCCGACTCGATTCACCGCGGCGTCAGCATCAGCCTCGACGTGTTGTGCGCGCCGCTGGGCCCGCCCGCCGCGGAAATTCCGCCGCTCCCGGCCTACATGCCCGGTCAGACCAACCGCATGCGCGTCGACGCGCACACCAAGGGCTGCGGCACCGTCTGCCACAACAACATGATCAACCCGCTGGGCTTTGCTTTCGAGAACTTCGACGGCATGGGTAAGTTCCGCGAAACGGAGACGCACGGCGCCGAGGTCCTGCCCATCGACGCCAGCGGCTCGTTCGACTTCGTGGACGGTACCAAGACGTACAAGAATGCGGCCGAGCTGATGAGCATTCTCTCGACCGACGAGCAGACTCACCTTTGCTACGCCAAAAAGCTGGCCGGCTACGGCCTGCAGCGCGACATCGTCGAGGCTGACTTGCCGCTGCTCGCCGAGCTCTCGTCAGTCAGCAAGTCGAGCAACGGCTCCCTCAAACAAGTCATGCTCGATCTCGTCAAACAGAACGCTTTCAGGGTTCGCGCCGGAGGTGCACAGTGAGCTTCAGGGGCAATGCCATGAATCGCCGTGGTCTGAATCGCAGGGCTTTTTTGACCGGTGCGGGCGGAGTCGCCCTAGGACTGCCCTTCCTGGAAGGCATGCCGAGCCGCTCGGCTTGGGCCGCCGACGCGGCTCCGGTGTTTACGCTGTTCGTGGTCGCGCAGAACGGCGTGGTGGGTAAGAAGTTCTTCCCGTCCGCGCCGGGGGCTTTGACGACGGCAGGGCTGACAGGTACCGACGTAGCGACCAGCGTGCTTTCGGCTCACGCCGCCAACCTGCTGTTCATCAAGGGCATCAACTACCAAAAGGGCGTGCAGAGCTGCGGCCACGCCGAAGGCAACGTGCAAACGTTGACCGGCATGGCGCCCGGCTCGACAGGCAACACCGCTTATGCGGCGGGCCCGTCGGCCGATACGTTGATCGCCAAGGCGCTCGGCACCGGCGATCCGCTTGCGCTGTACTCGGGCTCCAAGGGCTTCATCGCGGAGCGTATTTCGTTCAAGGCGGCGGGCGCGGGTCAGGTCCGCTCGGCTGACGTGAACCCGTACCTGCTCTACTCCAAGGTCGTCGGCTTGCCTGGCACGACCCCGACCACTCCCACCACGCCCGGTACGCCCACGGTCGACCCGATCGCGCAAGAGCTGGCCAACAAGCGCAAGAGCGTGAACGACTTGGTGCGCGCCGACTTCAAGAGCCTGATGAGCAACTCGGCGCTAAGCGCGGCGGACAAGCAGCGTCTCGACCAGCACCTGCAGTCCATCCGCGACATCGAGGTCACCATGGGCAACATGGGCGACATGGTCCCCACGGGCGCCGCTTGCTCGGTCGATGGGCTGCCGAAGGACAAGTACGACGCCCTGAAGTCGGGATTTGCCTTCAAGAGCGCCATGATGGAGGACTACATCAAGCTGCACCTGCAGATCATGGCGGTGGCGTTTGGTTGCAACTACAACCGCGTCGCGACCCTGCAGTGGGGTGACGGCACCGACGGCACGAAGTACGACGTGCCCTCGAACTCGGGTCTGGGCTGGACCTTCCACCAGCTGAGCCACCGCATTCAGTCCGACTCGGCCTCCGGCAACAACCCGACCGCCGAAGCCGCGCACGCCGAAATCGACAAGCTGCGCATGCAGTCGCTGCTCGTCGGTCTGGACGCTTTCAAGGCGCACGGCCTGCAAGACAGCGCGCAGATCGTCTGGACCAACACCATCGCAGACGGCCCTTCGCACTCGATGAACGGCGTGCCGATGATCGTTTGGGGTAGCGGCGGCGGTTACCTCAAGCAAGGCACGTTCGTCGACGCAGCCGGGACCAAGAACGACAAGATCTTGAACACCCTGATGGCGGCGGCGACGCGCGGCGGCACCGTGCCGGCCATCGGCTCCGGCGAGTTCGCCGGCATGAAGGTCTGAAGCAGCGGGCGAAGCGCCGAGCAGCGAGGCTGTTCGGCGTTTCTACGGGATGTTCCCCAGCTTGACTTGCTGGGTGCGTAGACCGGTTAGGTATTGCTCCACGAGCGAGCGATCTTCACGGCTCACGACCGAGGCGAACCACTGCATTTCGCCCACCACGAAGTCCAACAGGACCTTGCGTGGCGCGGCTTTGCCGACAGGCATGGCTGCGAGCATGGGCGCTGGCGGTACGGCGTCGCTTCGACCGCCCACATAGCGGTCCCTGTTGCGGAACGGCTGACTGAGCGCGATATGGACGATCAGCTCTCCAAGGTCGAAGTCGCAGCCAAGCCGTCGGGTCTGCGCGCGCACCGACTTCAACAGCTCGGCCGAGAGCTCGGGCCCGGCGAGGTTGTCCAGCTGGTAGAGGCCCAGCCATTGGTCGTAGAAGTGCTGGACTTGGCGCTGCGAAGGCGGAAGCTCGAGCAAGCGCCGAGTTTCGGACTCGAGGTTCGCATCGCTCAGCAGGTCGTCGTTGTCGGCGGCGGCGAGGAGGTTTTGATCGGGCGGGCCACCGGTGACGAAGTAAGAAAGCCTGCTGGCAAGCTCGAACGACGTGAGCCGCGCCGTCGTGGTCGAGCTTGGCTCGCCCGGGTACCACTTGAACAAGAAGGCGGGCGAAAGCAGCACGCCTTCGGTCACCAGCTCGAGCCCGCCGTCCCACCCGCCGTCGCTCGCCCCGATGTTGAAGAGCTGCAAGTAGCGTTCGACGTCGTCTTCACGGTACGCGCTGTTCGACGCGCCCGCACCCCAGCGCGCCCGCCAACAGCAACCCGAGCCCGATTCGTAGTCTGCCCATGACCATTGACCCTTCGCTCTCAGCGTAGCGCAAACCGCGTCGCCCTTCCCGACGACGGCGGGAGGCTCGCTGCTCTCACGACTTGCCAGCGCGCCCGCAAGCTCGGCCAAGCAGAAGCGTGCGACCATGGCCATGCGCCGTCAGTCGTGGCGGCGCCGCCCTCGCGCGCTAGCCTTCGTTCCGGGTGTGATGGACCGTGTGGAGGAAGAGCCAGAGACAACGGAGGCGGCAGACGCCGAGAGCCGTTGGTACGACTACGTGCCGCTGGTGCTGATCGGCATCTGGGCGCTGGTGGTGGCCGCCGAGCTTCTGACCGACTTGATGGTTGGCCAGGGCGGTTTGCCGCCGCGTCAGTCGCGCGAGATAGCGCTGCTTTTCATGGTCAGCCATTGGTGCGGCGTGGTGGGCTGGTTGGCCATGTTTGCGCACTATTTCGTGCTTGCCGCCAAGAAGCGCGTGAGTGGCTGGTGGGCGGCGGGGGGAATTTGCGTTGGGCTCAACCTGCCGCTCTACATCGCGCTCTTGCTGATGCGACCGCGCCGCATCGCAGAACCCGGGAGCGCCGCCGAGCCTGCTCGGCTCACGCCGTTCGCCACCAAGAGCTGGGTACGCGGCGAGTTCGTGCCGCTGAAGGACCGATTTGCCTGCACGTCGTGTCACGCGCTCATCAGCTATGGCGTCAGTGAGTGCGGCGCCTGCGGCGAGCGCTATCAGTACGTGGACGGCAAGCCGCTCGCCCTCGAGGACTGAGGCTTTGCAGACCCAGCGGCGCGCAGGGCGTCAGCGAAAATTTTGGATTGCCCAGACCTTGCCGTCGGGGCCCTCGTAGAAGCCGCAGGCGACCTTCTTGTAGTCGGGGTTGCTCATGTTGATGTAGTGACCGTGCTCCGAATACGGCTCGCCCGGGCCCTCGTCCCACATGTCTTGCAGGCAGCCTTGGATGGTCTGCTCGATGGAGCCCCAGCCCGGACACTCGTTCTGCGCGCCCTCACCGCACATACCGAACGCGCCGTGGGCCTGCCCTGATTCGCTGTCGCTCTTGGCCTCGGCGTCGGTGCAGGCGCCTTGGTCGGTCCAGGCGGCGAGCGGCGGTAAACCTTCGGTGGCGCGAAAGCCGTTGATGCGATCCACGCAGGCTTTGCGCTCGGCCGCGTACGGGTCGGTGCCGTCGCCGCTACCGTTCGGGGAACCATCGTCGTCTCCGCTGCCGCAGCCTACAGCCAAGACCGCCAGACACAGCACCAACGCACTACCGAGACGAAGCGCAGACATGACCACAAGAAGTAACTGGCTGCGCCGAGCGGGTCAAACTCAGTTCGCCAGCCACAGCTCCACGCGCGCGCCGCTCAGCCTTTTGCCCTCGACTCCGCTACCTGCAGCCGGTTCGGCGGGGAAGCCCGTGGCGCTCAGGTAGGTGGGGTCGACCTTGCATTTGTCGCGCAGCGTTTCGACTACCAGCGCCGCTACGGCGCTGCTGTAGTCGAGCGGAGTCTTGAGCTTGGCGGCGAGCGCGGGCGGAATGCTCTTCTTGTCGGCGATCGCCAGCACGCGAATCGGACGCTTGCTGCTGGTGCTGGCGACGCCGCACAGGGCCGCCTGCCCATCGGGGCTGACAGCGAGTTTGCCCTTGGTGAGCGCGTAGCCAAGCGAGAGCCCCGCGATGGCTTGCCCCTCGGCAGAGCCGAGCGCTGCTTGATCTTTCGCGAGCGGCTTTTGCAGCTTGGCTTCGAGCGCGCCTTTCGTGGACGCGCCCGTGCCGGAGCTCGCGCTCGGCTGCTTGGCTTCTTCCGCTTGCTTCAACTTGGCTTCGAGCTCTTGCTGCTTGTCGCGCAGCTCTTTGAGCTCGGCGCGGGCTTCGCGTTCGCTCTTGTTCGCCGAGTCGACCCGCGTCTGAACCTCGGAGAAATGTTTGGTCAGCGTTTCGTGAGCTCGCAGGAGCGGCAGGTAGAACGCGAACGCGAACGTCAGACACGCCACGACCAGCAGGGCGGTCAAGATGCGGCCCCAACGCATTGAGCCCCCTGACGGTCGCATCGAGGCACGCATGGCCTTCAGATCGGGATCCATCTGATCGAGAGGGTTGTTGCCCATCGCCCCTTCAGAGGTAGTGCGCTCGCGCGAATTTCTCCACAACGATCGCAGCCGCACAGTTACTATTGAGCGAGATGAGCGTCGGAGAAGATGACCTTTGGCGCGTCCGGGTTCCTGGCGAAGCCGAGAAAGTCCTCACGCTGGAGCAGGTCGACGACCTGTTTCGGCTGGGTATGATCGACGAAAACACGCTGCTTTGGCAGGAGGGCATGGACGAGTGGCTGCCGCTGAGGGTCGTCGCCGGCCTGGATGAAGAGGAAGCCGCTGCCGCCCAGCCGGCACCGGCCGCGAGCGCGCCCTTGGCACCGCCAGCGCTCGGGTTGCCGCCGCCCTCGCAATTGCCGCCGCCACCACCACCGCCTTCTCCGCTGCCGCCGCCGCCCCGTTCGCAGATGCCGCCCGCAGGTGCGGCACCGTCACCCAGCTTGGTGGCGCCCCCGCCGGTTCGGCGCGACACGTTGATGCCCGGTTGGACGGCCGCGCCCGCGTCGTCTGCCGCTCGTTCCGCACCACCGCCGCCTTCGGCGCGGCCAACGCCACCGCCCCCTTCCGCAGCGCCACCGCCGCCTTCGGCGCGGCCGACGCCACCGCCTCCTTCGGTACGGTCCGCACCGCCGCCAATCGGTAGTGCGCCACCGCCACCACCGCCGCCGAAGCAGAACTTGGCTCCGAGCGCGCCGCCGCCTGGTGTGGGCGCGCCGGTCCTGCCGTTCACGCCGCCCGTCGTGGTCGCGCCGCCTTTGGCGGAGCCCGCGCGAGGCAGCGGGCTCGAGACGGCTTTGATCGCCGTGATCGCGATCTTGGGGCTCGCGATCACGCTACATCGCAACGGCGCTTTGCAAGCGATTGGTGCCGGCAGTGCTGCAGCCGCCATCGAAAAGGCGCTGGGCGGTCCCGGCTTTGGGACGCCCCGCGCCGTCGAAGTGCTGGTGAACGAGCCTCAGCGCTGAGACTTGAAGCAGAGCACGGCTTCTTTGAAGGTCGCTACCCAGACTTCGGCCTTCTTTTCGACCAAGTAGTCGAGCAGCGCAACGTGCGCGTCACTGGCGCTCACGTTGTGGTTCAGCATGCAGGTCGCCGGCGCGTAGTCGTTGCCTTGCGGGCACGACAGCTTCTCGGCGCCAACGCCGTGGTACCCAAACATGATCCAGCCGTTTTGTGCGATGGCATCGTCGACCAGCGCCTTCAGTTGCTGCGCGCTCTTGCCGATGGGCTCGAGGTTAGGCACCGCGTACAGGTCGACCGTGAGCGGCATGGCCACGACCTCCGGCGATTTGCGCGCCGCAATGAAGCGAGCCTGCACGGCCGTTCCGAAATCTTGCTTTGGATTGCCCACGCCCTGCTCGGCCAAGCACGGATAGCCAAACGTGAACGGCGCCTGCGCGCCCAGCCGCTCGAGCCGCTTGATGTTGTCGTCGAGCTCGGCCTCCATTCGCGGCACCGTGTAGCTTGCGAGCTGGCCTGCGTCGCAGGGGTGCTTGACCGAGTGCGCCGACAGCTCATGCCCCTTCGTCAGCATTTGCTGCCAAGCCTTGTGACGCTCGTTCAGCGGCAAAGTCAGGTTCGGTAACGCCCAGTTGTGATCTTCACCCTGGTAGTTGGCGAGAAAGAACGAAGCCTTCAGCCCGCGCGCGTCGAGCAGCGGGGCAATCTGTGCCAGCTGCGTGTCGAGCCCGTCGTCGTAGTTGAGTGACACCACGGCTTTGGCCGACCTGGGCCAAGGGCAAGCCGGAGCGCCCGCGCTACCTGTTGCCCCGCCCGTTCCCGCAGCTCCGCCGCTGCCGCTCGCGTTGCTGCTGCCTCCGCTTGGCCCGGTTCCGCCGTTGCCCGCGCTAGGCACACCGGCCACGCCCGCGGTTGGCGCCGTCACACTTCCTCCCGCGCCAGCGCTGCTGCCACCGCTCGCAGCACCCGCCGCTGCAGGGTTCGTTTCTCCGGGCGTCGAGTCAGAACAACCCAGCAAAAGTCCCAGAGCGCTAGCCCAATAGGCGACGGTGCACGCGCGCATCAACCGTTCATGTCCACCCCCACCCGAAGCGCTCGGGATTTCTCGCGGAAAGCCGCCGCGCGCTCAGAAATTGCGACTCTGCAGGGTCAGACGCGCGCCGCCGATGCGCTCTTGCCAGAAAGCACGCTCGTCGGCGCGGTGGGTCACGAACACGACCGTGCTGCGCTTTTGCGTGCAGAGCGACGCAATCAAATCGAGCACCCGGGCACGATTGTCCGGATCGAGCCCAGCCGTAGGCTCATCCATCACCACCAGTGGTGGCACTTTGATGGCGGCCCGCGCGATCAAGACCAAGCGTTGCTGTCCAAACGAGAGGCCGCGAAACGACGCGCTGGGAGTGAGCCCAAGCTCGAGCCACTCGAGCCAAGCCAACGCCCGCGCGCGTTCACTCGGTTCGCGTTCTTGGTACACACCAATGCTGTCGTAGAGCCCGCTCACCAGCACGTCCTCGATCGAGCCGTCGACGCGGTAGTCGCGGTGCAGGCGTCCAGAGACGATGCCGACGTTTTTCTTGATGTCCCAGACGGTCTCGCCCGTGCCGCGCTTGCGACCGAACAAGTACAGGTCGTTGCTGTACGCTTGCGGATGGTCGCCGCTGATCATTTCCACCAACGTGGACTTGCCGGAGCCGTTCGGTCCTTCGATGAGCGTGTGCTGACCGGGTCGTATCGTGAAGTCCAGATCGGCAAACACGACGTCGTCCCCGTATTGCACGCGGCCGCGCGTGAGCTGCACGAGCGGTACATTGGGTGGCAGCGGTTCGTAGTAGCTGCCGAGGTCCACGGGTGGCGAACGGCGCGCTGCTACTTGGGCGGCCCGCTGTTCGCGCCAGGCCGTCAGCGAGCCGAGAAACGCGACCTTTCGCCGTTCAATCAGCGTGACACCCGCCACGGCTTCATCGGGAAAAGGCAGCTGATTGGGCGCAAAGGCACCGACCAACACGACCGGCAGGTGCGCTGCGGCGCTGGTTAACGCGCTCGTCAGCTCGGTACAAGACTGGGCGTCCAGACCTTCGAACGGTTCATCCAAGACTACCAAGGTGGGTGCCTGAAGCAGCGCGCGCAGCAGCAGCACCTTGCGCGCTTCACCCGTCGACAACAGCCGATAGCCCCGACGCCACAGCGCCTCGAGTCGAAACGCTCCGAACAGCGTGTGCTGTCGACCCGCATCACCCAGCAGCTCCGCAACCGTCGTACCGGTATCGAGCTCTTCCTGAAAGTTGCTCTCGTCTGCGGCAAGCTGTGCTTCGTAGAAGGCTTGCTGCGACTCCGCAGACAACAACTGCGCGCCTGCGATTTGCGCGGCCAGCTCGCGGGCGGCCCACGACTTGCCGCCGCCGTTTGGACCCGTCAGTAAGTGCAGACCGGGTGACGTGTAGGTGCTGGGGGACAAGGCCGGGGGCGAGGCAGCTTGCAAGCGAGTCACAGCGGTCACAGTTTCACTCATGGTGTTACACGTCGCACGCTGATTTGTGCTTGACGAATCTGTCGTGATCCGTAGACTGCCTTCGGGTCATGGACGCACTGGTGTATTTGAATTCGTCTTGGGCAAGCCAAACCGGCATGCTGGCGCGTTCGTTTGCGCTCTGCATCCAGGGGCCAGATTTTAGGAAAATATAGGCGGTTTCTAGGGGTTTTGCCTCGAAAGCCGCCGGGTCACCCCAGGCGGCTTTCGTCGTTTTGGGGTCTGGCCGTCGTCATGCTTCACGCGAAGCGTGAGCGGTGCGGGTCTGTCGGCGTCAGTCGTAGCTCCGCACGTCTGCTGACGCGCGAGCTCGTGACTCGCACATGACACCATGGGTTCGATTCCCATGAGCCTAAGCCAAACGGCGCGGCTCCGCGCACCGCGGACTGCTGAAGCAGTCTCTGCGGTGTGTTCGGAAACCGTGTCCCGTGGCTGCGGCTGCAAGGTTGCACGTTGGCCGACGCTATCGGTCTCCCGTCTGGGTAGTCGGTTCGATTCCGACCGCGTTCGATGCGCGTAGCTCATCTGGTTAGAGCAAGACAGCTGATTGAGATTCAGCCATTAAAAAAGGGGACTAGGAAGTCACATCATTCCACTCTGGCGCCTGCCTCGTGCAAGCTAACCAGACTCCGATCCGCACCAACCAAGCACGCTGAATCAGCAGGCTAGGGTCATCGTTTCACCACGACCGCCCGCGCTCCCTGACTCGAGTCTGCACGGATCTGCTGCGCGCTCGGAGCGACGACAACGCGCTCGAAGCAGGTCGCGTCACGCTTCTCGACGAGCTCGCCTTTGGCGGCTCTGCTGGTTGGGGTGACAACGCAGCTTCGACCGCAATGCCGGGCGTGGTGTGGCTTTCGGTCCAGCAGCTTGGCGGGCGGGCAGCTCGGAGATTGGTCCAGTTCTTTGGGCTGGCATCGGCCAGACCCTTGTTAGGAGAAAAGTCATGTTGTTTCAGGTAGTTCGGGCCAAGTTGAACGAGCGCGTGGTGCTGTTCAAGGACAGCTTGCCGCTTCGCGCGCTCGGCCCGGGTCGGCACGTGGTGTGGGGGCGCCACATCACCGAGCAGCGCTTCAACACCGCAGAGCTGGTGTTCCGCGCTTTGCCGGAAGTGCGCGCGGTGCTGCCGAGCGATCAGTTCCGCGAGGTAACGGTCGCGCCGCTGCAGCGCGCGGTCTTGTTCCGTGACGGTGTGCCGGTGGCGTTTTTGCGCCCGGGCGTGCACCGCTACTGGACGGTCGACGCCTCGGTGACGCTGGCGATGTTCGACGTGACGAAGGCTCTGCCGTCGCTCACGCACGAGCTCGAGCAGATCATCCCGAAGGGCGAGTACATCGATGTCACGGTGGGAGCTCACGAGCTGGGCTTGCGCTATGAGCAGGGTCGCTTGACGGCCGTGCTGGAGCCGGGGCGCTACAAGCTGTGGACGCACCCGGAAGCGCAGGCGCGCATCGCTCTGGTCGACATGCGTCGTACCGAGGTCGCCATCACCGGCCAAGAGCTGATGACGCGCGACAAGGTGTCGCTGCGGCTCTCGCTCACGGTGGCTTACGCCATCGAGGACGCAGTGCTGGCGACGCACAAGATCGAAAACGCGCAAACGGCCGTGTACACGGCCGTGCAGCTCGCTGCGCGCGCGTACGTCGCCGGCGTGACGCTCGACGAATTGCTCGAGGGACGCGACGCTTTCACGCGCTTCTTGGCGCAAGAAGTCGTGCCGAAGGCCAAGGCTTTCGGCGTCCGGGTCGACGACTTGGGCGTGAAGGACGTCGTGCTCCCGGGCGAGATGAAGACCTTGCTCAACCGTGTGATCGAGGCCGAGAAGGCCGCAGCCGCCAACGTGATCTCGCGTCGCGAAGAAACGGCTGCGACCCGCTCGCTCGTGAACACGGCGCGCCTCATGGCAGACCAGCCGATTTTGCTCCGGCTGAAGGAGCTGGAAGCCATGAAGGACATCGCCGCTCAGATCAACGAAGTCCGTATCGTGGTCGGAGCGGATCACCTCCAGTCGCTCTTGCCGGCTCAGCTGCTTGGTCGGGCCGAAAAGTGACTGAAGCCAACTAGCGCCGCGCCGGTTCGAGCTTGCCTCGAGCTCGCGCGGCGCGCCTACTTTGTCACGCTGCGCACACGCGAAGCGTCCTGCTCGACCCAGTAAACCGCGTCTTCGCTCACGGCGCTGACGAGCGGATTGAGCTCGCCCGTTGCCAGCACGCGGGGCAGGCCTTCCACCTTGGCCGACCGGTAGATGGTGCCGCTGCGTGTCCCGAAATAGACGTAGTATTCGTCCACCACGACGCCACTGATGGCGTCCCCCAGAGGCACGATGAACAGGGTCACGGACGTGCCATCGGCTTTGCTGAGACGGCGCAGCTCGTTGCCGGCATCGTAGTAGACCCAGCGCTCGTCGAGCGCGATGCTCAACGTAGGATGGATCTGGTCGTAGGAGACCTGCGCGCCGATGCGCTGCAGCTCTTCCAGGTCGCCGCCGGCCTTGGGGATGCGCAGCAGGCGCGCGTTGCTGGTGAAGTAGACGTCGGTGTCGTCGACCGCGATGCCGAGCGGCCAATCGTCGTCGTTCTCGAGCCGTGCGAGCTCCACGGACTTGCCGTCGTGAATCGACGTGCGCGTGAGGCGCGCCGGAAGGTAGTCAGACACCGGGCTAGTCCAATACACGTGGCGGGTGTCGACCGTGAGTTCGGTCAAGCGCCGGTTCCATTGCTGGAGCGTCGCCAGCAGCTGGGCGTCACCACCGCCCGAGAGCGTCACGTTTTGGGCGAAGCGCGGCACCTTCCACAGCCCGAGGTAGCTCGTGAAATAGGCAAAATCGCTATCCACGACCACCCGCGATGGATACCGGAGCTGGCTCACCATCGCGCTGTGCGCATCGGGCGCCGTGGCGCCGTCCAACTCGAAGCGAGCGAGCTGCGCGTGGCTCATGAAGTAGCCCTGCTGACCGCGCACGAACACGTTCATCAGGAACGCGCTGGCGGTGCCAACCGTCCTGACCGGGCACGTGGACGACTTGCAGCCCTCACCGCAGCTGCAAGGGGGTAGCGGCGGGTTGGCTACCGGTACGAAATCGAGCTCGACGCCGATGTCGTCGGCCGCGTCGCCCGCAGTACTACTGGGGGCTGCGGCGCTGCCGCTGTTCGCGCCGCCATGGCTCGACGTGCTTTTGCCGGCCTGGCCACCGCCTGTCCGCCCATCGCCTGTGGCACCTACGCTGCTTGCGCCGGCGAAGGTCGCGCTGCCGTTGGTCGCGCCGTCCTCTCGCTCCTCGACCGTGCGCTGCGCAATGCCACCGCAGCCGAGCGCGCACAGCGCACATGCGAGCCACGTGCGGCAGAGTCGGCGCTGGCGGGCGATCATCATAGTCCTGGGTGAGAACCCAGGCATATCTCACGGGCCTGCGCTCCGCCATACGCGCAAGTGTCCGAAATTGCCGACACCTTGGTGCCGAAGCCGCCAAAGGTGCTGCTTGCGGGCTTATGGATTGCCTGCAACCCGTCAGCCGAGGCACACTTTGCCGATGGAAACGCAGGCTCGGGTGAAGGCGCGGCTCGAGGATGAAGTCGTCATCGACGGCGACATCGAGACCTTGCCGCTCGAGCTGGACGCCATTCCGGGCGCCATCTGGCAGATGGAGCTGCAGAGCCTGATGCCGCCGGACGTGCGGGTGAGCCTGTTCGAGCGCGGCAGCCAGAAGTGCGCGCTGCTGCGCTTTCCGCGTGGCGGCGCCGAGCAGGCCTACCAAGCCTTCGAGCAGGCTTGTCAGGCTGCCAACGAAGTAAGCCATCAAGCTCACACCAGCGCGCGGGCCGCTCGCGCGAGCAGCGCGCCGCCTAGTAAAGCCTGACGCCGTCGATCGCCGGCTCGTACGATTCTACGATCGGGTTGTCGCGCCCAAGTTGCCGGAGGGCGTTGGTGGTCTTGCCCGGGCGTCCTCGCAGCCGGTGAGGCTAGTCGTTACTGGCGCAGCCTGACTGCGACCGAGAAGCCGTACTCGATGAAGCAAAGGTGCCGGCCGATGGCCATCGACGCCGTGTTGGAGCGCAGCGTGCGGTACTGCGGCAAAAGGCCCGCTTCGAGCGCGCGTCGAGCCGCCAGCGCGACGGCGGCCTTACCGAAGCCGCGCCCACGCCACGCAGGAGCCGTCGCGATCGCGATGTGCGCGATGCTTTCGCCCCACACTTGGTAGCTCGCAACCGCAACGAGCCGAGCGCCGTCGAAGGTGCCGAACAGCGCGCCTGCGGCGGCGTGCTCGCTACCGCCGTGCTCCCACGCTTCGTTGCCGCAAGCGGCGCGCAGTTGCTCGAGCGCGGGCGCGTCGGCCGCAGTCAACAGGCGAGCGCGCGCAGCGTCTTCGAGATACAGCCCTTCGAGGCCGTAGCTGATGGACGCAGGACCAACGATGCGCTCGATGCGACCCGCGCCGAGCGTACCCAGATCGCCGAGCAGGTTGCCCGGCGCTAGAAGTTGCGCTCGCGACCACGCGCTAGCGCGCGCGCTCAAGGCGAGGGCCGCTGGCGGTAGCGAGATCACGGGGTGCTCGCCTAAAACCAAGACCCAAATCCCGGGATAGCCGGCGAGGCGCCCCCTATGCTCCTGCACGCGCGTTGCAGTCGGCCGCAGCTCGGCGACGCTGCAGCCTAGCTCTTGGCTCCACCAGGCATCGGCGATCGCGAGAATTTGAGGGGCTTCGGGCTGGCGCATGGCGGGCTATTCGAGCTTTTGCCAGCGAACCATGCCACCGGCCAAGTTGGCTATCTCCTTCACGCCGGCTTGCCGCAAGATTGTCGTGGCCAGCGCGGAGCGCTTGCCGGTTTGGCAGACCACCACCAACGGCTTGTCCCGCGCTACCTCGTCGACGCGCTCGCGTAGCTCGTCCAGTGGAATCAAAACTGCGCCCGGTACGTGACCGAGCTCGCCGTCGAACTCGGCGGCCGTGCGTACGTCCAGCACCCGAACTTGGTCGAGGTGTTGCGCCACCCACTCGCTGGAGATCTCTCAGAAGCCCGCGTAAGTGGTGACGACTGGGCCCCAGTCGGCAGCTCGTGGTGCTTCGGGGTGCTCCGGCAAGCCTGAGCGGAGATTCGCCGGCACCGCGATGGCCAGCTGTTTGGGGTGCGGCAAGCCCAGGTTGCGCATGTAGCCGACGAAGTCTTCTTCGCGCGCGTCGTTACCGATGCGCGGATTCCACGTCTTCTCCTCGCCGATGGTGCTGCAGGTTCGGCCTTCGTAGTCGTGGGCGGGATAAACCAAGCAAGCGTCGGGCAGGCTGAACAGCTGCTCGCGGATGGAGCGAAACAGTGTGTGCGCGTTACCCTGCTGGAAATCGGTGCGTCCGGCCCCGCGCACCAAAAGCGCGTCGCCGGTGAAGACGAGGCCTTGGTCGTCGGCCACGAACGACAAACAGCCGTCGGTGTGGCCTGGCGTGGCCCGCACCTGCAAAGCGCGCGCCCCAAACCGCACGTGCTCGCCGTTGCTCAACGGCAAGTCGACGTTGGCGGCGCCGTACGCCGCGGCCAGCCCGATGCGGCTGCCGAGCGCTTGCTTCATCAGCCAGGCGCCCGTCACGTGGTCGGCGTGACAGTGCGTATCGAGCGTGCAAACGAGCTGAAGCCCCAGCTCGCGAATCAGCGCAGCGTCGCGCTGGTGGCGCTCGAAGACCGGATCAATCAGCACCGCCTCGCGGCTGCCTGCGTCGGCGAGCAGGTAGGAGTACGTGCTGGAGCTGGCGTCGTACAGCTGCCGAAAGATCATCGGGCCTGAGCCTAGAACGCCGATACGTTTGCAGCCATTGCGTTCTAGGTTCTGCCTGGAGGGGGCGGCACGCACCGCCCCCCTCGGCCGAAGTGACCCGAAGCCAGCGCGCAAGCCGTAGCCTGCGCGCTGGCAAAGGCCGCCTCAGTGCGTCGACTTGGCGGACTTGCCGCTGATGGTCACGTCACCGTACTCGTCGCGGATCTCGGCCTCTTCTTCCTGCAGCTCTTCGACCGGTTGATCGACAGAGGGCAGGTCGATGATGACGACCGGAGCGGGTTCCCCGGACGTTTCGGGGAACGGCAGGCCGGCCTTGCCGCCCGTGCCCATGCCCGGATCGCCCATGCCGACGCTACCGGCGACGGCGGTGCCGGCGGTGCCGGACGACTTGCCGGCGGTGCCGAAGCTGCCGCCGAACCCGCCGTTCGGGCTCCCGCCGGTGCCGCCACCGCCCCCACCCGTGCACGGATTCGGAACGACCGGCACGCCCAGCAAGTTGCTGAGCACCGCCAAGCGTCCGGGCAAGAACACCGTGCTCAGCGCGGTGGACTTGGCAAAGCAGTTGCCCGTTTCTCCGTTGCCGCACTGCTGGGCGAACTCGAGTACTTGCGGGAAGTCGGAGGGGGGAGGCGCGAACACGCCGTTGCCCAAGAAGCTGCCGCCTCCCTCTTGGTGGCAACCGATGCACGAGCCCGAGAAGCGAGCGCGGCTGGCGATGTCGTCCGGCGAGAGCGGGCTGCCGATGGACACCAGCTTGTCCTGGATCTGCTGGCGGAAGCCGAACGACAGCTGGTTCACGTAGTCCTCGGAAAAGTCGTTGCGGCTCTCCGAGTCCTTGCAGGCTCCGTCGACCACGAACGACATGCGAGACACGTCGTCGGTGAGGACGCCGTCGAGCGCCGTGAGGAAGTTCTCTCGGCACGCAGGCCCTTGCGCTAGGGGGATGTTTTCGTTCCAGAGCGCCCCAGCGGGCGACTCCGCCGTCGGAAACGGCACCGCCGAGACGTTGTCACCGTCGAGCGCGAGCTTGAATTCACGCAGGGTCCACGGATCGGAATCGAACTGGTTGGTTCGAATCTGCCCACTACCGACGGTCAGGTTCTCCGCGGTGTAGAACGGGCCGAAACCAAACTCGGCCAAGCCCGGTACGCCGCCGGTCAAGAAGGCCTGCGCAAGGCGCTGCCCACGCGACTTGGCATCGGGGTCGTTGTTTTGATCGAACCAGAACTGCGCCAAGGGCAAGCAGCCCTCGATACCCAGCTCGGGAGTCGGGTTGGGGACCTGAGCCTCGACGATGATGAACGCGCGATTCAGCGAATTGCTCGCGAAAATCATGCGCTGCTGGCCGCAGTGCGCGCCGTTGGCCGGCGCCAAATCGATGCGATTGACGAAGGCCGTCGCGAAGAAGCTCTGCATATCGTTGACGTGCTGAGCTTCGGCGCGGTTGCAGTCGATGGGAAAGCCGTTGAGCGTCGGGACGCCGTCGGTTGTCTCGTCGCCGCAGTGAATGGCTCCGGGTAGCTGCGCCTGGTCCGCCGAGGCGTAGCTGTCGAAGATCTGCTGGTAGATGAGCTGGCCATCGCCCTGGTGTCCGCCGTTGGTGGCCAGCGCGTCGAACACGCTCGTGAGGCTGACGCCACCCACCGCGTCGACGTTGGTCTCCATCAGCACGCGCTCCGGCTTCGTCACGTCCGGCGGTACCTGGCAGGCCTCGCTGTCGTCGACGTTGATGCCGATGTGCAGCTTGCCCTTGGTGAAGTCGATGATCTCGCCGCCGACCTTGAACTGATAGCCGACGAACGTTTCGTCGCCGCCCGACAAGAAGAAGAACTGCACGGCGTCGCTCAGCAGCTGCGCGTCGACGATGGTGCCGCCGGTCGAACCGCTGCCGCCCGTCGAGAAGGTGCCGCCCGTCGAGAAGGTGCCGCCCTCCGAGGACTCGCCTCCGATCGGGAAACCGGGCTCGCCACCCGCTTCGGCGAACGCACCACCTGCGCCTGGAATGCTGGAGCTGCCGCCGCTCGAACCCCCGTCGCTGGCGCCGCCAATTTCGGGCTCCGGAAACGGAATCGGCACCGGCACCGGCGCTGGGATGACGGGCTTCGACGGCCGGCGCGCCTTCGTATCCACGGGAATTGGGCCGCTTCCGCCCGTTACGCTGCCTCCGAAGCCAGACGATGTACCAGCGGTGCCACCAGGCACGCCCCCTGAAATTCGCTCCAAGAACCAATCAGGCAGCAGCGTCACGGTGTAGCTGCCGGACGCGAGCTTCGTGGTGAGCTCGGCGGCGTCGGGCAGGCCGTTCTCGCTCGTCAGAAAATCAACCGTCTCACCGGTGCGAATGTTGGTGATCTGAAAGAACGCGTTCCTCAATCGATAAGTGCTGCCCGACGCTGACGTCGTCTGCAGCGCCAACGCCAACGTGCCGACGCGTTGCTCCTCACCCTTTCCGTCCTTCCGATCTGACGAACAATTGACCAACGACGTCAGCCCCATACCCGCCACGAGCGCAAACCTCGACCACCAGCGAATGGATGTCTTCACGCGATCCTCCTTTAACCCGTCCCCAACCTGGTAACGGCGGGCCGCGAGCAGCAAGTCGCGTACCAGGCGAGAACGCGCAAGAACACGCGGACGAGCGCCAACTCGGTTGTCGAACCGATGTGCCAGTGTGCCAATCGGCCACAAGGTGGATCCTAGGAACAACGTCGCGAGCGCGCTTCAGCCGCCGGTCCGCTCGCAAAAGTCACACGCCACTTTGATTCACGTAATACAAACTCAATGTCGCAATTCGCATCCACGCGTCAGCTGCTTAGTAACGACTCACCACATCAACTCAACAACACATCAGGGTGATGAAGCGGCCGGCCGGAACGGATGCCGAGGCTGGCTAACGCGCAGCTGGGGGCGAGCGCGGCGTGGTCCACGAGCTCTTGGTAGTCGACGCCCATGCCGCTCGTTTCGTAGCCCATGCTGGTGATCCCATCGACCAGCGGTAGCAGCGCGGGCCACCAGTCCCAATTCGGTGCGTTCCATTTGCTGTGGAACGAGTCGAGCGTGAGCGTCTTACCGAGCGGGCGAAGCTTGCTCGACAGCGTTTGCACGAAAGCCAGGTACGACTGGCGATCCGCGCGCCGGCCAAGTTCACCGTTGGTCAGCCAATGATCGAACATCGCTAGTGCCCGTCGTCGACTCCGCGCGCGTGCTCGGCGACGAGCTCGGGATGCGTGAGCGGCAGCATGTGCCCCGCGTTGGGAACGAGCACGAACGCCGACGCCCGCCCAGCTTGGAGGCGCAGCTCGTGCAAGTTTCTCGCGTGGCGGGAGGGCACTAGCGCGTCGAGCTCGCCGTGAACGAACGTGACTGCGCTGGTGATGCTGGCGACGCTTTCGGCCAGCGCCTGGCAGGGCTTTCCCAGCGCCACCCGCACCATGCTGCGCAGAATGGTCGGCGCCGCGAGTATCGCTTCCACTCCGCGCTCGAGGTGCTCGGGGGGAACCGGCTCAGGATGGAACGCCTGCTTTGCGATGTTGCGTTGGATGACGCGGAACCAAGTCTTGCTGCCGGGCAGTGACAGACACTTTCCAACGAGCTGCATTGCGGAGCCTGCGCCCGGTAGCGCCAACTGTTTGTACGAGGTGTGCGCCGGGGTACCGAGGGTGCCGAGCAAGGTGATGCGCTCCACTCGGGGATGCGCGTTCCAAGCCATGGCTTGAGCGACACCGCCGCCGTGGCTATGCCCGATGATCTCGAAGGTCGGCCAGCCGCACGCGTCTGCTGCCGCGAACGCGACGCTGGCGAGATCGGAGAGCGTGAGCGAGCGCGAGTTGCCCGGCGCTGGAGCGCTACGTCCGAATCCAGGCAAATCAATCGCCAGCACCTCCGCCGCAAAGTCCAACTTGGGAAAGAGCGCGACGAAGTCGTCCAAGTTTCCGGGGTTGCCGTGCAAGAGCAACAGTCGACGGCCCGTCGTAGAGCGCTTGGAATGTGATGCTGTGAGCAGAAAGCGCGCCCCGCCCACGACGATCTCCAGCTGTCGTGCCCGTTCGTAAAGAGACAACCCCATGGTTGGGGGCTCGCCTACCAGCGACGCGCGGTGGGCACAAATGCCGCGAGCACGATGGGTAAATGGTCAAACAAACGGATTTCGAGTTGTACGCCCACTCCTCATTTCGACAGATGCTGCACGCAGCTTCACTTCGCTCGTCCCCACTGCGTCAGAACGACGATTTGTTGCCTGGCAGCTGCCTGATTTCCGAAGGTCGCGACACTCCATTCACTAGTGTGTTATTTGCGCTCTCGCGCGCGGTGCTTCGCGCTGCTCCGGCAGCGGACAATTGCAGCGCCAGGCTACGACGTGAGCCGTCTTGCGCGCGCGTCTCTTCGAAGTTTCCCGTCTCTTGACCCATTTTCAAGCTAACGCGCTCTGCTGCAAAGGATCGCATCCGTGATGAATCACACGAAGGAGCGACGCATTGGTCGCCAAGCGTTCATGAGTTTGTTGGCGCTGGGCCTCGTCAGCGTGGCCCAACGTGCGCACGCTGCGCCCAACCTCGAGGTAACGGCCAAGCTCGTCGAAATTCCCTCGAAGATGCCGCCCGACGACCTGTACGACTACGCCTACGTGATGCGTTACCAGGTTCAGGGCGGAGAGCTCGACAAGCAGTTCATCCTCGTCGCGCACTACAAGCCGCTCGTCCCGCGCTCCAAGATCAAAGACAAGATGAAGGACCAGGTAGGCGGCAAGCTACGGTCGTTCAACCAAGGCGACGTGCACAAGCTGAAGTTGTCAGGCGATCTGAAGGCCATTTGGAAAGGCGCTTTGGTGGACGAATACGCCGCGACTGATCACAAGAGCGTTCGCTACTGGTGTCTCCAAGTCGACCCCGCCTGACGTTTTCCGCAGGAGTACTTCGATTGCATTTCCGACGAATGCGCGCCGCCGGTGCGTGGCTGGTGGCGTGCGCCATGGCTGTTGCCGCAGCCTTTCCGTTTCTTGCCGCTCAGCGCGCGGCTCGGCAGAACGACGCGCGGGTGGCTCGCCTGGAGCAAGCCGCGCGCGCGGGCAGCCTGGGGCAGCTCGACCCAGCGCTGTCGCTGCGGGTGGCGAGGCTTCAAGGCCTGCTTTCCAGCTGGGAGACGATCGGCGGCTGCGGCGCGGGCACCTCGACCGGCGCGGGTGGTGGCATCAAGTGGATTGGGCGCAGCGTATCGGGTGGCTTGTTCCAGCTGCAAACCCTGGCGACTTACACGCACCTGTCCGACGGCTACAACGCCAGCTTCATCACGCAGGTGTCGCGCGACCTAGGCGAGAAGTGGAGCGTCGGGCTCTCGGTGCCGCTGCTCTACAAGTATTACCGCGACTATTTGGCCCGGCCGGTGGACATTTCCAACGCCGGCGTGGGCGATGTCGCCGGTTTTTTGACGCGGCGCTTCGGCGAGATCAACGACACCACGCTCACCGTGCTGGTCGCGGCGCCCACCGGCGTCAACGACGCGACTTACAAGACGATCCCGCTCACGCAGGAGAAACAACTCGGTCTCGGTCGCGTCAACGGCAGCGTCACGCTGGATCACACGCTCGATAAAACGTGGGGCCTGATCGTGCTCGGCGGCACTTTCGGCTACCGCGGTGGCCAAAACGAGTTCGGCAACTACCGCGCGCCAGCTGCCGCCGTGTACGGCTACACGGGCTATTTTTCGGGTGCCTGGGTGCCGTCGCTGGGGCTTTCGCTGTCGCACTTTTTCGGCGCCGATCGCGATCGCGGGCTCGATCAAGAGGTGCAGCTCTGGGCTGTCACGGGCACGTTGGCCCTCGAGTGGGCGAACGACGACGTGGCGATCTTGGGCGGCTTCTCGCTGCCCTTCGGTTGGGACAAGCGCGGCGTCGTCGACGGCGCCGCAAGCGGCAACGCGGACGCAGGTTTGCAGCCTTGGACCGTCGGCCTCGGCGTCACTCTCTCTCCCTTTTGAGCCTCTATCATGACTCCCTCCGGCAACCTGCCTCGCCTTCGCACGCCGCTGTTTGCGGCCGTGCTGGCCGTCGCGGCTGGCTTGACGGGTGTGGCGCCGTCCGCCGACGGTGACATTTGGTGGCATCTGGCAGCTGGGCGCGAAATGGTGGCGCGCGGCTCGCTGCTGTTCACGGACCCTTTCTCGGTCAGCGCTGCGGGGCGTGCGTGGCCCGACGTACATTGGCTGTTTCAGCTCGCCGTGTACGCGGTGCACCAGGCTTGGGGGCTGGCAGGCCTGGTGTGGGTCAAGTGCGCGTTGCTCGGCGCTGGGGCCTGCTTGCTGTACTTTGCGCTGGCAGAGCGGCGCGGCTCGTGGGCCCGTGGAGTGCTCGTGACGACGCTGGTCGCGGGCCTGTTTGCGGCGCGCTCGTTGCTGCTCGTCCGGCCGGTGATCGGCACGCTGGTCATGCTCGCGGCGTTCTTCTTCGCGCTAGAGCGATTTCGTCGTGAAGGTCGGGTCCGCTACTTGGTGGCGCTGCCCGCGCTGCAGCTGCTGTGGGCGAACTTTCAGGGGCTTTCGGCGCTGGGGCCCTTCATGGTGGGCGCTTACGCGCTAGGTACGCTGACCGACCGCGCGCGGGCGCGGCAGCTGCTGATAGCTCTCGGGTGTTGCTTGGTGGCCACGTGCCTGACGCCGTTCGGGCTGCGGGGCGCGACGCTGCCGGCAGTGCTGCTGGGTCGACTGCTGCCTGGGCAGCACCAGATCTTTGCGCAGCAAGTCGCAGAAAATCTACCGCCGTTCGAGCTAGAGCGGTTGTCCGGCGGTGAGTTTTGGCACTTCAAATGGTGCCTGGTGCTGCTGGGCTTCTCGCTGCTGGCGGCGGGGCGGCGGCTGCTCCTCAGCCACGCATTGCTGCTCCTCGGTTTTACGGCGCTCGCGTTGATGAGCAATCGCAATGTGCTGCTGTTGTATTGGGTTGGAGCGCCGCTGGTGGCCATTCAGCTGGCGCCAACGCTGCGCCGCCTCGCTGCGCGCTTCCGCCGCCCCGGTCTGCGTGCGGCTTGGAGCCTGAACGCGGCCGTACTTGCTGCGCTGCTGTTCGTCTCGGCGTCTGCGGCGGCGCGTGAGTCCACGCTTTCCGAGCCGAGCGCGTTTCGAGCCCCGGCTGGGAGCACGACGACCTTGGCAGCGCTGCCGGGCGGTGACGTCTTCTGCGCCGATCATCACGGTGGCTACTTGATCTGGCGGCTCTATCCGCGCTTCAGGCCGTACATCGACACGCGGCTGGTGCTGCGCAGCGCCGACGAATACGCACAGTACCTGCGTCTCGCCGATGAGCCGGAGCGCTTCGACGCTTTCCAAACGCGCCACCGCTTTGGCTACGTCGTGTTGCCGGTGCTCTTTCCGGAGCGCTACCAGCGACTGATCGCACACTTGTACGCCAGCCCCAACTGGAAGCTGCTGTTCACGGACGGCTCCGAGGTGCTGTTTGGACGGCGTGATCTCACCGGCGACGTGGCCGAACAGCCGCTGGCTCAGGCTGGCGAGACCGAGCGCTTGCTGTCCGAGTTGCACGAGCGCTTTGCGGATTCCCCCAAGGTGCACGACGCTGCGCGCCTGAGCTTGGCCACGCTGCACGGAGCGCTCGGGCAATTCGCGCAGGCCGAGCGCGCGCTGCGTGAAGTCGACGCCCCGGAAGCCAAGGCCTTGCAGGCGCGCCTTCGCTTTGCGGCGGGTGATCTGGCAACCGCGGAACGGCTCGCCCAAGAGCGCTTGCGGGCCGATCAAGATGACGTGGGAAGCCTGAGCTTGATGGCGCAGGTAGCGCTGCGGCGCGGGGAAAACGCCCAGGGCTTGGGGCTGTTACGGCGCGCTTTGGATATCCGCCCCTTCGACGAAGAGGCGACACGACTGTTGGCGAAACTGGAGGAGAGTCGACGATGAAACAACTTCTCGATAGGAATCTTTCCGGGGCGCGTCGCGGTGTCGTGGCGCTATTCGTCTTGGCCGCGGCCGCCTGCGGCGTCGTCGAGCACCCGCATGGCGACGTTCAAGCCATCGACACGACGGGCGACCTTGGGCCTTCGGGCGGCGTGCCCGTCGCAACGCCGACGGCAGGCACGTCGGCCGGTGGTGTGACGTCCTATGGCGGTGCTGGCGGCGGCGTTACGGTCACGGCAGGCAGCGGCGGCAGTGCCGGCAGCAGCAGCAGCGGTAGCGGTAGCGGTGGCGCTGCCCCTGGCGGCTCCGGCGGGCTTTCGGGCGTGACCATCACCCTGGGAGGTGTGAACGTACCGAAGGAGAAGGCGATCGCCTTCATCCACGTTGGCCACTCGAACATGGCGGGCCAGGCCAGGACTCCGCAGTCCTCGCGCGCCTACCACATGACCGAGACCCACCCGCACGCCTTCATGTATCACGCGGGCTCGGCACCGACCCTGGCGATCGAGCCGAAAACGGCGGGGGGCCCTGGGGCAGGCCCAGGCACGGCGATGGTCAAGGAAGCGGCGACGGCAGCGCCGGATTACTACTTCGTGTCGCTCGGCTACGGCAAACCGTCGGCGTACTGCTCCCAGTTCTTGCCTGGCGCTCTCTACTACGATGAGCTGATCGCTGCGCCAAAGGCCGCCAAAGGGCGCGTTACCTTCGGCGGCATCTTCATCTACCTCGGCATCACCGAACGGCACGGCAGCGCCGCTGACCTGAACGGGTTTCCCGACTGCATCAACAAGCTCGTCACCGCCATTCGCACCGACATCGGCGAGCCAAACCTGCCTGCGCTGATGAACGACTACGAGGTCGACGGCAGCGGTGAGTTCGCAGTCACGGGCGCCGTGGCCACGGCCATCATGCCGCAGATTGCCAAGTGCCCGAGTGTGGTCTCGAACTTTGCGCTGGTGTCGGCGGACGGCGTTCCGATGGAAGACGACCATCACTTCAACTTCGACGGGCAGCGTATGTGGGTGCAGCGCGCGTTTCAAACCATGAAGGACAAGGGTTGGCGCTTCTGGGCCCCGTGAGCCAGGTATGGTCTTTTCTAGCCAAATCTTCCTGTTCTACTTCCTGCCGCTGGTGCTCGCGGCCTACTATTTGCTGCCGTTTCGTGCGCGAACCGCGCTGATCGCGATCGCAAGCTACGTGTTTTACGGCTGGGCCAACCCGTGGTGGGCCGTGATCATGTTCTTTGGCTCCAGCGTCGACTACGTGTGCGGCCTGTTGCTGGTGAAGATGTCGCGGCTGCCCGACGTCGACGGCCTGCCGCCCGTGATCGGGCCCGAGGTGGTGCGCACTCGGGCAATGAAGGCGGTGCTGGCGACGTCCATCGTCACCAACTTGGGGCTCTTGGCCGTGTTCAAATACACCGGCTTCGTCGCCGAGAACATCAACGCGCTGGCAGCGCTGTTTGGTAGCTCGCAGCTCGTGCCGGTGCTGCACGTGGTGCTGCCGGTCGGCATCTCGTTCTACACGTTCAAGGCCATGAGCTACGCCATCGACGTGTATCGCGGCGACGCGCGGCCCATGCGCCGCTTCACCGACTACATGTGCTTCGAGGCGTTCTTTCCCGACTTGGTGGCGGGGCCGATCATTCGCTACGCGGCGCTCGAAGAGCAGATGCGCGTCCGCCAGCACACGCTGGAGAAATTTGCGCGCGGCGTGGCGTTCTTTGCGCTGGGCATGGGCAAGAAGATCCTGCTCGCCAACCCGATGGGGCACATCGCCGATACGGCCTTTGCCGGTGGCGCCAAACACTTTTACGACGCCTGGTTCGGCTTGGTCGGCTACGCTTTTCAAATCTATTTCGACTTCTCCGGCTACTCGGACATGGCCGTCGGGCTCGCGCTGATGCTCGGCTTCGTGCTGATTCAGAACTTCGACTCACCCTACAAGTCGCGCAGCATCACCGAGTTCTGGCGGCGTTGGCACATCAGCCTTTCCACGTGGTTGCGCGACTATTTGTACATTCCACTCGGCGGCAACCGCAAAGGGCCAGGGCGCACCTACGTCAACTTGATGGTGGTCATGCTGCTCGGTGGGCTGTGGCATGGCGCGAGCTGGAACTTCGTGATTTGGGGCGGCATCCATGGCGGCATGCTCGGCCTGGAGCGAAAGCTGGGGAAAGCGCATCCGCTGCGGCGCCTGCCGCCGGCGGTGAGCGTGGCGTTCACGTTCCTGATCGTGTGTCTGTCGTGGGTGTTCTTCCGCGCCAAGACGTTGGGTCAAGCCTTGACCTACCTGGGCTCGCTGTTCGGCTTGAGCGCCGTTTCGCCTGCAGCTGACGTGGTGGCTGGCGCGCTACATCCCAGCTACTATGTCGGTCTGTTCGGGCTGTCCGCGATCGTGGTCTTTGGCATGCCCAACAGCTGGCAGCTCACCGAGCGCCTGAGTCTGCCGCGCGTCGCGTTTGCGGCCGCGGCGCTAGCGCTGGCCACGCTGATGATGTGGACCCAAACCATCAACCCGTTTCTGTACTTTCAGTTCTGAGGCAACGCGATGCAGAGCACCTTGCCAGCCACTGCTGCCGTCGCCGAAACCAGGGGCGGCCCGACCGACCCGTCACACGACGAAAATCTGCGCCGCGGCATCATCGCGACCGACGTGACGCGCGGCGCCGCGTGGCTGTTGTCGCTGCTGTTCTTGGCGGCCATTTATGCCGTTCCGCTGGCGCAGGCCTACCTGGAGCACCGCGAAGACGAAGAATCTCCGCTCGTCGATCTCGTGCGGCGCCCGCCCACGGCCGAGAACTTACGTCAGGTCGAGAAGGGCATCGAAGACGCTTCTTACGCCAAGGCTTGGGTGCAGCCGCGCATGCAACTGCTGCTGACGCGCTTGGGCCGAGTCGGCAACAAGCTGGCCGTCGTCGGGCACGACGGCTGGCTCTACTACACGCCCGGGGTGCTGCACGTGGGTGGCCCCGGCTTTCTGGAGCCAGCCATCATCGGTGGCCGCGAGCGGGAAGCGGTCGATGCCGGTCAAGAGCGGATTCACGCCGATCCGCGACCGGCGATCTTCGCGTTTCAGCGGGCGCTCGCTCAGCGCGGCATTCGCCTGGTGCTCTTGCCGATGCCGGACAAAGCCGGGCTCGAGCCGGGACGCTTGCGCGGCGGCGCCGCCGATCTGCCGGCGCAGAACGTCGACTACGATCGCTTTTTGAGCGAGCTGCGCGCTGGTGGCGTGGCGGTGCTGGACGCGCGCCGAAGCGTGCCCGAACGCCGCACGGAGCCGCTGTTCCTGACGCAGGACACGCACTTTGCGCCCCATTACATGGAGCGCATCGCTCGCGACTTGGGGCAGCTCGTGGCCGGGCTCGACGTGCTTCCGCAGCCTGCCCAGAAGCCCGAGCTGCGCGTCGTAGCTCAGCCCGCGTCGCGCGTGGGCGATCTGGTCGACATGCTCAAGTTGCCCGAAGAGCAGCAGCTGTTTCGGCCGCAAACCGTTCAGGTGCACCAGGTTCAAACGGCCGAAGGTGCAGCTTGGGAGCCCGACGCGGCGGCCGACGTGCTGCTGATGGGTGACAGCTTCACCAACATCTTCACGCTCGAAGGCATGGGCTGGGGAAGCGCTTCCGGCTTGGCGCCGCACCTGGCGTTGGCGCTGGGGCGCCCACTCGACGTGATCGCGCAGAACGATTCGGGCGCCTTCGCAACGCGCCAAGCGCTTTCGCGCGAGCTCCAAGCGGGGCAAGATCGCTTGGCCGGCAAGCGCGTCGTGATCTGGGAGTTTGCGGCGCGGGAGCTTTCGGTCGGCGACTGGAAGCCGCTCGAGTTCCCGCAGCCCAAGCCGGCGGAGGCGCCTTAACGTGCCGACTGCGTTGGTGACCGGCGCCGCGGGCGTGATGGGGGCTCGCTTGACGGCGCGCTTGCGCAAGGCGGGCTGGCAAGTCCGAGCCCTGGTGTTGCCGGGTGATCCGCTGCGGGCGCGCGTCGAGGCGCTGGGCTGTGAGGTTTACGAAGGCGACGTGAGCGATGCAGCCTCGCTCAGCGGCGTTTGCGAGGGTGTCGAGCTCGTCTACCACTTGGCGGCTGTCATCATCGCGCACGACCCAACGGTGTTTCAGCGCGTCAACCGCGATGGCACGGCGCATGTGTTGGCCGAGGCGAGGCGCGCCGGCGTAGCGCACTTCGTGTACGTTTCATCGGCGTCGGTGGTGTACCCGCGCCGGACGCGCTACGCGGAGTCGAAGCTGGAAGCCGAGCGGCTCGTGGAGGGCTCGGGGCTTGCGTACACCATCGTGCGGCCTACGCTGGTTTACGAGCAGGGTGGCGGCCAAGAGCTGATGATGTTTTTGGCCTATTTGCGGCGCTTTCCGGTCGTGCCCTTCATCGGCGCGGGCCGGGCGAAGAAGCGGCCGGTGTGGTCGGAAGACATCGTCGACGGCCTCGTACGTCTTGCGCATGCGCCAGTGGCGCACGGCAAGACGTACAACTTCAGCGGCGCCGAAGCGCTGTCGATGCGCGAGCTGGCCGAGCTGCTGCTGCTTCATCACGACGAGCCGCGACCGTTTCTGCACCTGCCGGTGTGGGTGTGTCGAGCGCTGGCGGCCCTGCTTGCGCTGCTCATGAAGCGCCCGCCGCTGACGTCTAGCGCCATCGCTGGCATCGTCAACGACGCGGATCTCGACCCCACCGAAGCCATGCACGACCTTGGCTACGCGCCGCTCGGCGTGCGGGCCGGGTTTCAACGCTGCTTCCCAACGGCCGCACAGGTGGCCGCGCTCTCTGTTTCTGCGAGTCAGCTCGCCAAAGGACAAAGCTAGATGACCCTCCGTCTCCTCTCTCTGCTCGGTTTTTCGTGTTGCACGGCGCTCTTGGGCTGCTCTTCCCTCGGGGGCGAACCTCCGAAAGGCGCCGACGAGGCTCCGCCCGCCGAGGCGGCTGCGCTGATGCGCGAGGTCGGCGAGAAGGCGGGCGGCAGCATCGTTTGGTCCAGTTCGCGCGTCGGCAACCACGACCTTTTCACGATGAAGACCGACGGCTCGGACGTGAAGCAGATCACCAAGGGTGACGAGGTCGACTGGTTTCCGCGCTATTCGCCGAGCGGCGGGCAAATCCTGTTTTGCCGCAGCAAGCAGGGTTGGGTCAGCGAGCGTGACGCCAACGCTAGCGAGAAATGGGACATTTACACGATCAAGCCCGACGGCTCGGACGCCAAGAAGGTCGTCGATAGCGCGAGCTGGGGCAGCTGGATCTCCGAAGACGAGATCTTGTTCGTGCGCGGCACCAAGGTGTTCAAGAGCAAGCTGGGCGGTGAAGAAACGGCGTTGATGGATAGCGAGGGCGTGTCAGATCTGGGCGGCGCCTTGCTGCAGCAGCCCGAGCTGTCGAGTGACGGAAAGTTCTTGGCCGTCACCTTGCGCGGCTCGAAGCGCGAGACCGGCATCTGGGACATCGCCAAGAAGACCTGGACGCAAACGGGCCTTGGTTGCCAGATCAACTGGACGCCAGATCGCTCCTCCATTTACTGGGTTCACCCGACCGGCAACGGCGGTAGCCGTGTGCTCAAGATGCCGATCGACAACGGCACGCCACCCAAGGACGTGGACGAGGACAAGCTCGAGTTCATGGATCTGCCTGGTCGACGCTCGCACGAATACTTTCCGCAGCTGTCGCGTGACGGCAAATGGATGGTCTGGGGTATCACGCAGCGCGGGCACGATCACGACACCGCTGACTATGAGATCTACCTGTGGGAAGTTGGCACCCCGCCCGAGAAGGCTGCGCGCCTGACCTTCAACTCCGCCAACGACCGCTGGCCAGACGTGTTCATTCCGGGCGCTGGGAGCGGCTCGCCGTGAGCGAACCGCGCAGCGAACCGCACAGTGAGGCGCGCGGCGTGCCGCGCGTGGCGGTGCTGGGCGCGGGCGGCTTCTTGGGCTCGCACTTGGTGCCGGCGCTGCTGGAGCGGTTCTCCTGCGAGATCGACGCCGTCGACGTGAACCTGAGCAAGCTCGAGGTTCACGACGCGCGCGTACAACGCATCGAGGCGCGCGTCGAAGCGCCCGGGCTGGTGGAGGAGATCACGTCGCGCTGTCAGACGGTGATTTCGCTCACGGCGCTGTGCAATCCGGCGCAGTACTCGACGATTCCGCTCGAGGTCATCGACGCAAGCTTTACGCACCTGCTCCCGCTGGTCACCCGTTGCGCTGAGCGCAAAGTGCGGCTGATTCATTTCTCCACCGCCGAGGTCTACGGGCGCACCGCGCTCGATGCCGAAGGGAGGCCGACCGAGCGCATGCACGAAGACGACTCGTGCCTCATGCTGGGCCCGGTGGGGCGGGAGCGCTGGACCTACGCCTGCGCCAAGCAGCTGCTCGAGCGCGTGATCTGGGCGCATGGCCAGCACGGCGCGCTGCCATTTACGATCATTCGGCCTTTCAACACCATCGGCCCGCGCATGGATTTCTTGCCCGGCATCGACGGAGACGGCACGCCGCGCGTGCTGGCTTGCTTCATGAACGCGCTCTTGCGCCAAGAGCCGCTGCCGCTCGTAGGCGGGGGCACCCAGCGGCGGGCCTTCATGGACGTGAGCGACATGAACGAAGCGGTGTGCCGGGTGCTGGAACGACCCAAGCTTGCCGACGGACAGATCTTCAACTTGGGCAACCCCGACAACGACGTCAGCATTGCCGAGCTGGGTAGGCTGATGGCCGGCGCGTTCGCGGAGCTTTGGCCAAGTCGTCCAGCGGCGCAGTTTCAGTCGGTCTCGGCCGAAGCCTTCTATGGCCCCGGCTACGACGACACGCAAGAGCGCATTCCCGACATCCGAAAGGCGCAGCAGCGCCTTGGCTGGAAGCCGCAGAAGCGCCTGACCGACGCCCTGCCGGCGATCGTGCGCGACTACGGCGAACGCTACGGCGCGCGCGTCGACGCCGCGCGTCCCGCCGCGCGCAGGGTGGCGAGCGCATGAAGCTTTGCGTCGTGATCCCGGCGTACAACGCCGCTCGCCACATCGACTCGGTGCTTCAGCGCGTGTCCAGCCTCGTAACCTCGGGGCTCGACCACGTGCTGGTGGTGGACGACGGCAGCCGCGACGACACCGCTCGGCGCGTGGAGCGCTACCGTGCAGAGGGTTTTCGGCTCAGCTTACTGCGGCGCCCCCAAAATGGCGGCTACGGCGCGGCCATGAAGGACGGCTTGGCAGCGGCGCGCGCTGACGGGCCCGACCTGGTCGCTTGCATCCACGCCGACGGGCAGTACGCGCCCGAGGCCTTGCCCGGCTTGATGCGCGCGCTGTCGGGCCGCGGGCTCGATTTGCTGCAAGGCTCGCGCATCGCGGGCGGCGCCGCGCTGCAAGGCGGCATGCCGCTCTACAAGTACGTCGGCAACGCGCTGCTCAATCGCATCGAGAACCGCACGTTGTCTTTGGCCATGACCGACTACCACAGCGGCTACTTGGTTTACGGCCCCCGCGCTCTGGCATTGCCCCTGGGTGAGCTGTCCGACAGCTTCGACTTCGACCTGGAGGTGATTGCTTCGGCGCGCGCGCGCGGGCTCTCGGTCGGGGAAGCTCCCGTGCCGACGCACTACGGGGACGAGGTCTCGCACCTGAATCCGTTGACGTACGGGCTGCGCGTGCTGCGAGTGATGTGGAACTACCGGAGAGGTCGCTATGACGCTGCGTGAACACGCGCTTTTGAACGTGAAGTCGAGGCTCCTGACTGCTGCCGCAGCCGTGGTGTTGGCGGGCGCCGCATGCCACGCGGGGGCCGCGAAGTTTCCCTGGGGCGACGCCGCGCCCAGCGCCCCGCGCGAGCACGCCGCGGTGCGCACCCTGAACGAGGGCTACGCGCGCACTCGCTCGCAAGTTTGGGTGCGCGAGGTGAGTCGCCCCACGCGGGCCGCCCTGGACTACGCCGCCTATCACGCCAACTTCATGATCGCCGATCCGGAGCCGGAGACGCCCATCGCGGCAGCCGGTGCGCCCGACACGTCGCATCCGTTCGCCGGTCAGCTCGAGCAGCAAAGCCTGACGGGAGACGTGGCGAAGACTCCGCTCTCCCCGGCCGAGCAGCAGCAGGCGTTGGCGTTCGCGCCGCTGTCCGAGTTTCTGCAGGCGCGCAAGGTAGACGGCGCGCAAGCTCTGGCCGAGGTCGGCTCGGCCGTGCGTAGTGAGCGCTGGGGGCTTTCGTTGCCGCCGGGTACCTCGGGCCAGCAATTGAGCGAGCTCTACCTGCACCACGCGGCAGGCGCTGTGGAGGTCTGGGCCAAGGTCGAGTTTCAGCCTTGGTTCAAGCCGTTCGCGGGCTCGGCCGATCAAGATGGCGACGGCTTTCCGGAGCTGTACGGTCGCGTGGCGCAAGGCGCGGTGACGCCGGCGCTCGTGGCCGCCATTCAGCGCGACTACGTGGAGCCCGTGCTGTCACCGAGCGAAGTGAAGGCTTGGGCGAACCAGCTTTCTTCGTATTGGTACCCGTCGTTCAACACGGATTTGATGCCCGTTGGGCCGAGTTGGCCCGACGCGCAGACCGAGCCCGACATCAAGCAAGAGCTGAAGGGCCGCACGTTCGAAGCGCCGGCCATCGTGCTGCGCGGCAAACCGCTCGGCAAGGCGACGTACAACGTGTTCTTGCTACGCGGTGAAGGCGACGCGCCCGCCGCCACGGCCGAGGCGAAGCCGGCGGTGCGGCTGGGCAAGACACGCCCGTCGCCCAACACCGTACCGGCGCTCGAGACGCTGCAGCGAGAGCTGGCGGCTCAGGGCTCTTGGTCCAAGTGGATGGCCAAGCTTGGTCCAACCCACGCGGCCCTGAAGAAACGCCTCAAGGCCATGCCGCCCAAGGTCAAAGCGCTGGCCGGACAAGACGGCTTCTTGTTCTTCCGCAACGACCTCGAATACGTCAGCGGCGGTGATCTGGAGCAGCAGCGCAAGGGCAAGAACCCGCTGCCGGTCATCCTCGAGTTCAAGAAGCTGCTCGACGAGCACGGCGTCGACTTCCTGTTCGTGCCCGTGCCCACCAAGCTCGAGGTGTATCCGGAAAAGCTCGACCCCGACTTCAAGGCGCTATCGGGTCAGGTCATCAACCCTGCTTTCCGCAAGTTGGTGGAGAGCCTCAGCAAAGAAGGTGTCGAGGTCGTCGATCTGCTACCGGCCTTCCTGCAGGCAAAGTCAGCCAGCGCCGCGGAGCCGTTCCTGTTCCAGCATCAAGACACGCACTGGACCGATCGCGGCCTGCGCCTGACCGCCGATGTCTTGGCCACGCGCGTGAAGCGCTACCCCTGGTACGCCGAGCTGGCCAAGCAGAAGCGCAGCTACGACTCGAAGGAGACCAGCTTTACCCGATTTGGAGATCTGCAGTCGCGCCTGCCCGAGGCCGAGCAGAAGAAGTACCAACCCGAGACGCTCGTGGCACATCAAGTCATGCTCGGCGGCAAGCCCTACGATGACGAGCCGGAGAGCCCGGTCGTGCTGCTCGGCGATAGCTTCACCGGCGTGTACCAGCTGACCGACGCCGAGCACGCGGGCGTGTCGGCCCACGTGGCGCGCGGTATCTCCTACCCGCTCGACTTGGTGATGAGCTACGGCGGAGGCCCGAACGTGCGCCAAAAGCTGCTGCGCCGCGGGGCAGCGGCGCTGGACAGCAAGAAGCTGGTCATCTGGATGATGACGGCTCGCGATCTGTACAACTACTGGGAAGACTGGGAGTCGCTGAAGAAGCCATGAAGCGCCGTTCGCTGCTGTGGCTGCTCGCCAGCAGCGCTTGCCACGGCACGCGCAGGCGCGAACTGGCGCTGGCTCGGGCGTTGCTTGGCGTTTCGGGCGGACCTGACGGGACCAACGCCGAACAGGCCAGCTGGGCCCTGAAGGAGCTAGCGCGGCTCGCCGACGAAGCCGAGGCCGAGCTAGAGCGGGCGTCAAGACGCTCGCCGGCCGCTGTCGTCAGCCAGCTGCTGTTCGAGCGTTGGGGTTTCGTGCGCGAAGTGACCGACACGAACCTTGGCTTCGTGTTCTTGCCGCAGGTGCTCGAGCGTCGGCGCGGCAGCTGCGTGGGCCTGGGCACGCTGTTCTTGGCGCTGGCGGACGCGCTGGGTCAGCGCGCGTCGGGCGTCTTGCTGCCTGGGCACTTCTACGTGCGCGTGCAGGAGCAGGGCCGGCCGCGCAACGTCGAGCTCTTGCGCAGCGGCGCGGCCATGCCCGATGCCTGGTACGAGCAGCGCTTTCCGGTACCGGGCGGCTCCGCACCCGAGTATGCGCGACCGCTCCGCCTCGCCGAAGTGCTGGCTGTGGTGGAATACAACGTCGGCAACGAGCGAATGCGGCAGCGTCGCTTGCCTGAGGCGCGTTCGGCATTCGCGCGCGCGGTGCGGGGCTTTCCCCAGCTGTCGGAAGCGCACGCCAGCTTGGCCTCGGTCGAGCAGCTGCTGGGCAACCTCGAAGCCGCTGCGGCTAGCTACCAACGCGCTCGCGAGGCCAATCCGCATCTACCCGGCGTCGAGCGGAACCTGGCGCTCTTGGCGGCCGAGCTGGGCGACAGCAGTGCGCGCCCGTGACTGGGGCACGAAGGGAGGGCCTCTGTGTCATCGCGAGCCATCCGGCAAGCATGCGTCAGTCGTCGGCGAACTCCATCGCCTCGCCGTTCTGCTGACGGTTTGGGCGGACGGCCCGACGGTTCCCAGAATCGTGCCATGCTCCGGGAACCATGCATGTCGGAACGCCAAACGAGGACGCGCTCGTGCAGCACCTTGCTGGCATCGAATTCGCCCTCGAGCACAGCTGCGATTTGGTGTTCGTCGGCGATCCCAGCGGCTGCCTGCGGTTTGCCAATGCTGCTGCGCGTCAGGCGTGGAATTGCGAAGTCGGAGCGCAGATCGAGACGGTCGTACCGGCCGAGGCAACGCACGCCATGCGCGCTGCCGTCGAGCGCGTCTTGACCACCGGCACACCGACGCGCGTCGAATGGGGCACGCCTGGCGCGGCGGGGCCTCGTTGCTGGTTCACCTCCACGGTGTCGCCACTGTTGGTCGCTGGCGAGGTGGCGGGCTACCTCAGCGTGTCGAGCGAGGTCACGAACCTCAAGCGCTCTGAGCAACGCCTGCGGCGTAGCGAGCAGCTGATGGTGGATACCCAGGGCGTCGCGCACTTGGGCACATGGGAATGGGATATCAGCGAGCCCACTGCGATTTGGTCGGCGGAGCTGTACCGAATCTACGGTTTGACGCCCGAGTCGTACACCCCAACCTACGAAAAATACCTCGAAATGGTGCATCCCGATGACCGCTCGCGCGTCGTGGAGGCTACGAACCGGGTGTTTCACGAGCACGTTCCTTACTCTCACGACGAGCGCATCTTTCGTCCCGATGGCACGGTGCGCCACCTGCACACTTGGGCGCATCCGGTGCTGGATGAAGGCGGCAAGCTGATCCGCCTCGTTGGAGTGTGTCAGGACATCACCGATCAAAAGTTGGCGGAAGCCGAGGTCAAGAAGCTCAACGCCGATCTCGAGCGTCGGGTCGCTGACCGGACTCGGGTCATCGAAAGCTCCTTGCGAGATCTGGAAGCGTTCAACGCTATGGCAAGTCACGACTTACGCGCGCCGCTTGCCGTCATCGACGGCAGCTGCAGCCTCATATCCCGACAGTTTACGGAGCTGCCCGAGGTGGTGGCCCACAACCTCGGTCGCATTCGGCGCTCAGTGGCTCACATGACCGCGCTGGTCAACGATCTGCTGGCCTTGGCGAAAGTCGGACAAGTCAAGCTCGGGCGCACGGAGGTCGATGTCTCCGCGATGTGTCTGGAAATCGTCGAGCTACTGCAGCGCGCCGAGCCCGAGCGAGTTGCGACCGTGACCGTTCAGGCCGGCCTGCGCTGCGTCGCAGACAGCGATTTGATGCGAGTCGTACTGAGCAACCTGCTCAGCAACGCCTGGAAGTACTCGGCGCGCGTGGAGCATGCAAAAATCGAGGTTGGTGCGGTGGAAGGAGCCGGCGAACCGACGTTCTTCGTGCGCGACAACGGCGCCGGCTTCGACATGAAGGACGCGCACCTGCTGTTTGCGCCGTTTCAGCGCCTACACAGCGCCAAAGAGTTTCCAGGTACTGGCATGGGCTTGGCGGGCACCCAACGCATCATCGAGCGCCACGCCGGCCGTATTTGGGCCGAGGGTGCCATTGGCCAGGGCGCCACCTTCTTTTTTCAAGTGCCGACCCCGAACGTCGCTAGCGGCGCCCCGCCCGCCGCTAGCGTGCCGCTCGCCAGCTGAACAATTGAACCAACTTCGAGCTTCCGGCCTTGCCATCGACCTCGGCCAGGATGGAGAAGCGCATGTCGCAGCGCGAGGTGAAGTTCAGCACAATCACGCGACACTTTTCGCAAGCAGCGATTTAGTCTGAGCGGGTGGATTGGATCAACTATCACCACTTGCTCTATTTTTTCGTAGTCGCGCGCGAAGGCGGCCTCGTGCAAGCCGGCAAGGTCTTGCGCTTGTCGCACCCTACACTGAGCGCGCAGATCCACACGCTCGAGGACCAACTCGGAGAGAAGCTGTTCCTCAAGGTTGGGCGCAAGCTGGAGCTGACGGAGATGGGTCGCGTCGTCTACCGCTACGCAGAGGAAATTTTCTCGCTTGGCCGGGAGATGGTGGACACCGTCAAGGGGCGCGGCGGTGGCAAGCAACTGCGTCTCGTCGTCGGCATCGTGGACGTGGTCCCCAAGCTCGTGGTTCGGCGCCTGCTGCAGCCCGCGCTGGATTTTGC
>DATAKF010000138.1:0-4334 GCA_036261775.1 Polyangiaceae bacterium
CGCCCAGGGCAAAGGACAGCGCGTCCCCCCGTACATCTCCGCCTACGTCATCAGCGAGATTGCCAAGGGCCTTCACTACGCGCACGAGCGCAAGGACGAGGCCGGCAAGCCGATTGACATCGTGCACCGCGACGTGTCGCCGCAGAACATGCTGCTGAGCTTCGACGGCGCGGTGAAAATCGCTGACTTCGGTATCGCCAGCGCGAACCTGTTTCGCGAAGAGCCCGGCGTGCTCAAGGGCAAGACCGCGTACATGTCGCCCGAGCAAGCGCGCGGCGAGCGGGTCAATCGCCGCACCGACATTTACTCCCTGGGCGTAGTTTTTCACGAGCTTTTGACGGGTCGCTCGCTGCACGGCAGCGCCGAGGGTGCCGACCTGCTCGAAGCCGTCCGCGCCGGTCGGGTCGAGCCGCCCAGCACCTACGTGCGCGAGCTGCCGGCCGATCTCGAAGCCATCGTGATGAAGCTGTTGGCCCGCGATCCGGCCGAACGCTTTCAGACCGCGCGCGAAGTGGCGAGCGCGATTAGCCGCGTGCTCTTGACGCGCCAGCAGCTCATTGACTCGCACGCGGTCGAGACGGTGTTGGCCGAGTTCGTGCCGCGCGAGCACACGTCGCCGGGCGTGCCGCTGCCGGAGCCGATCCCCGGGCTGCACATCGGGCCCGACGCCTCCGAGCACGCCTCGTCGTTGTCGATCGGCGCGGGGACCTCGGGCTCGGAGGCGCCGGATGAAAACACCGGTCCTGGTCTCACGCGCGCTGGCTTGCGCGAGCGCGCTGGGCGCGAGGTGCGTCACGTCGCGGTCGTCACCCTGTGCATTCACGGCCTCGAAGAGCTGACGGCCGCGTCGTCACCGGGCCAAGCGGCGCACGCGCTCGATCGCTTGAAGAGCACGCTCGAAGAGATCGCGTTCCGGCGCGGAGCGCACTTTGCGTGGAGCGATACGCGCCAAGCCGGAGAATTGCCGTTTGCCCGCGCGGTGGTGGGGTTGATGGCCAATCCGGCGCGCGCGCCGCTCGACGCCGTGTGGCTGGCCATCGACGTTCACGAGGTGATCCGCGGCGCTTCCGAAGATTTGCCGGTGCCGCTGCGCGGTTCCATCGGCATCGTGCGCGGCATTGCCACGGGGCAGCGCGACAAAGCTGGACACTTGGTGCAGCACGAGCTGGCTGAGCCCGCCAATCACCTCGCGGATCTGCTCGGCGACAACGCGCCGCCCGGCGTGAGCTGGGTGGCGGGCGGTTTGTACCGGCTGGTACGGCGCGACTTCGTGTGGGGTGACGCGCCCACCATCAAGATCCCCGGCGCCGAAGAGCGGAACCTGCCCGCCGACATGCGCATCTACTCGCTGCTTCGCCCGCACACACGCGAAGAAAAGCTGCTCGAAATGGCGAGCGCTTCCAGCGACTTGATCGGTCGCGACGCCGAGCTGGCAGATTTGCACGCCGCCTACTACGGCGTCGTCGGCTCCGGGTTGTCGACGGGTCAGGTCGCAGCGCGCGTGATCTCGGGCGAGATGGGCATCGGCAAGACCGCGCTCTTGACCGCCTTCTTGAACGAGCTGCCGCCCGACGCGCGCGTGTTGCGCGCCGAGTGCTCGCCAGCCCTGAGCGAAGTGCCGTTCGCGACCGTGTCCGAGTGGGTTCGCGAGCTGACCGGCACCCGCAGCGACCAGCCCATCGAAGAAGCCCGCGCGCTGATCAGCGAAGCCCTGAGCGAGCTGGCCGGCGGTGACGACGGCCCGGAAATCATGGAGAGAATGGCCGAGCTGGCCACCGGCCGCGTCCGCTCAGCCGTCGACGAAGCCGACGTAGCGCGCTCGCGCCAGCTGGTGTCGCTCGGTTTGCGGCGCTTCTTCGCGCGCGCTGCCTTGGAGGCGCCGCTGGTCGTCGCGCTCGACGGTTTGCAGTGGGCAGACCGCCCGAGCCTCGAGCTGGTGACGGAGTTCTTGAAGCGGCCCGAGCCGCTGCCCATCTTGGTGCTGCTCTTGGCGCGGCCCGACGAGCGCGTGACGCCGCAGATCGAAGAGCTGGTGCGCATCGAGCTCAAGGGTTTGTCGGCCGAGCACCAGCTGCGGCTCTTGCAGGCTCGCTTCGGTGTGATCGACGGCGTGCGGCAGGTGTGCGCGGATCTGTTGCCGCGCGCCGGTGGCAATCCGTTCTTCTTGCTCGAGATGGTCGACGCGCTGCTGGAGCGCGGTCGCTTCGAGATTCACGAGCGCGAAGGCGGCGGACAAGAGCTGGTTTCGGTCGAACGACCCGGTGAAGTGGCGTTGCCGCTTCCGTCCACGCTCGAGCAGCTGATCGCCGATCGCCTGAACGAGCTGCCGGCCGAGGAGCAAGCCATCGTCGAGTGGTTGGCCGTCGCAGGCGGACCGCTGGGCAACGAAGACATCGTGGCTTTGGAAGGCCCCGAGACCGAAGACGCCGTGATGCGGCTGTGCGCGCGGGGCTTGTGCGAACAGAAGGGCGAGCTGACCGACGTCAGGCACCCGCTCACCCGCGACGTCGCCTACCGCGCGTTGGATCGCCGGCGCCGGGTGCGTATGCACCGCAAGCTGGGCGAGTATTTGGGGCGCACTCCGCTCGGCAAAGGGCTGACGGCCGCGATCGTGGCGCGCCACTTGGCTCGCGGTAACGCGCGCGAAGAAGCCGCCAGCTTCTTTCTCGAGGCCGCCGACGCGGCGCGCTCCAGCTACCAGACCCAGCTCGCCAAGCGCTGCTACCGGCGCGTGATCGCGCTCCTCCCGGATCAAGATCCGAAGCTCATAGAAGCTTACGAGGCGCTCGAAGCCATTTCGCGCAACCAAGGTCGCTGGCAAGAGCGCCGCAGCCACCTGACCGAGCTGCGGCGGCTAGCCAAGCTGAGCGGCAAGGCGTTTTGGGCCGCCACCGCGCTGCTTCGCACCGCGCAGTTCGAGCTCGACGCCGGGCAGCTCAGCCGCGCCTTGGCCAGCGTGCAGCGCGGCGAGCAGATGTCCAAGAGCTCCGGCTCGGCGGTGCTCGAAGTGAGCGCGCTGACACTAATGGCCGAAATTCTGCACGAAATCGGCGATATGCAGGGCGCGCTGGCGGCTGTGGATCGCGCCTTGTTGGCCTCGAACAACGACTCGGCGCCGGTTCGGCTGCGCGCCGAAGCGCTGCGCTTGCGCGGCACGCTGCTGAGGCGCGTCGGGCGCGTGCACGAGGCCGTCGAGTGCCAAGCCGAAGCCATCGCGGTCTTTCGCCGCGTGGGCGCGCGGCGCCTGGAAGCTCGCGCCAAAAACTCGCTGGCCTACGCGCTCTTGGTGCTCGGCCGCTTCGAAGACGGCATTGCGCTGGCGCTAGACGCCATTCGCATCGACTTGTCGATTGGTGGTCGCTTCCAGATTGCCCGCACCCTGAGCACCATTGGCGCCTGCTACGCCAACTTGGGCGATGTGCCGCGCGGCCTCGCCTACCTGCGGCGCGCCCGCGAAGCGCACGAGCGCTACGGTGACCGCGACTCCCGCGCCGATACCTTGCTGTCGACGGCCGAGCTACTGCTCGAAGCCGGAGACATGGTGGCCGGCGAAACGTTGGTGGGCGATGCGGGCGCGCTCACGGCCGTGACCGGCAGCGCGTACGACTCCGTACACGAGAAGATTTTGCGCGCCCTGATGGCGTACCAGCAGGGCGACGCCTCACGCGCCGTGATGTACGCCTTCGACGCCCGCCAGGCCGCCGAAGCGCAGGCGTACGTGGCGTTCCACTTCTACGCCATGGCCATCGAGGCGCGCGCCCGCGTAGAAATGGGCGAAAATCACACCGGAATCTTGCTGGCCACCACGGCGATGGGCGCCATCGAGACCCTGCAAGGCTCCGAGTACGGCTTGCCCACGCGCGCGCTGTGCTGCGAAGCCCTAGTGCGCGCCGGCTCGCCCCAAGCCCAAGAAATCCGCGAGCGCGCCCGCGCTTACGTGCAGCGCCTCGTCGAGCACATCCGCGACCACGTCTTCCGCGACCTCTTCCTCCGCCGCCGCGTCGTGCAAGAAATCCTGACCGACTCGCCCACGCCCTCCAAGTCGCCGGAACGGAGCCTGTTCTCGTAGTGCGATCGAGATCGAGATAACAGGGAGGCGGGGAGGCGGGGAGGTCCGCGAGGCGAGAATTTAGGGTTCGCGCTACCGCCCGCGACCTGAAAGCCCCGCCCGCGTTCTCGCTCCCGAGGAAATGATTTTTTGATTCGGTCCTCCCTCAAGATCCCGCACATCTTGATCGACACAAAAGCTTCGAAATGATCTAAGGGCGGCATGGCTGAGCTCGACTCGCGTGCCGTTCTAACGGAATTCGATGGTGTTCGATTAGGGGATGCTC
>DATAKF010000123.1:0-28112 GCA_036261775.1 Polyangiaceae bacterium
AGATTGAGGGGACTTCGTTGCCACCACCGCAACCTTGGCGCACCGGGTGCACGCCTGAAAGTCGTCGCCACAGCAAGACATTGTTAGCATAATCGCTATCAATGAAGCTGGCTCTGGTGCGCACGTTCGTGCAGGAAGCGGAAGCGCAAAGCTTCACCGCGGCCGCGAAAACGCTGCGCGTGCCCACCTCCTCGGTCAGTCGATCTGTATCGCGTTTGGAAAGCGAGCTCGGCGCGCGGCTGTTCGAGCGCAGCACGCGGCGCACGAGGCTCTCGGCCGCGGGGCGCGCCTACTACGAGCACGCCCGGCAAGCTCTGCAGGAGCTGGATGAGGGTGAGGCCCGCGTTGCCGAGACACTCGGGCAGCCGCGAGGTAAGGTCCGGCTAACGATCCCCATCCACCTCGACGCGGGGTTCTTGGCCAGCCAGCTCGTGGCCTTCTCCAAGCTCTACCCCGAGGTCACTGTGCTGGTCGCGCCCAGCAACCGCTGGCTCGACCTGAACACCGAGGGCTTCGACCTGGCCCTGCGGGTGCAGCAAGTGACTGATTCCGAGCTCGCTCTGCGCGAGGTCGGCCGCTTCCACGCCTGGTTGGTGTCTTCGCCGGCCTACCTCAAGCTCCACGGCGTACCGCGACGACCGAGCGACCTCGCACGACACGTTTGCGTCAATTTGCAGAACGAGCGCTACCCATTGCGCCTGCTCGGCCCCCACGGCATCGAAACCATCGAGATCGGTGGGCCGTTGGCCGCGAACGACATGCACTTCGCCCGGCAACTCGTCGAACAAGCCGCCGGCATTGGCCCGCTGATCTTCGCCCCCGGCGAGCAACCCCGCCTCCCGCACGGCCTGGTTCGCGTGCTGCCCGACCACGTCATCGAAGGGCCACGGCTCTTTCTCGCGTCAACCTCGCGCAAGACCCAACCGCTAAGGGTGCGACTGCTGCGCGACTTCCTGGTCGACGCTTACGCCCAACGAACACCGGTTCGCTAGCAACTGCGCCGCCAGGCCGCGTGCAGCCACCTTACTTGACGCTGCTCGGGGTTATCACGCTGACCACGGGGCTACCGAAGCTGGTGACGGTCGAACCCGGCAGCGCGGCCTGAACCCCCGCTCCGACCGCGATCCGGCCGTTCTTATCGACGTCGATGTCCAGCACGTTGTCGAAACTGCTCGTGCCCCATTGGTAGGCCCAAAGCGGGGTACCTGCCGCGCTCCATTCGCTCACGAACAAGTCCGACGCCCGAATGAAGCCCGTGGTCGGCGAGATGTCGATGTCGCCTTGCGTGCTGCCAGCCAGAAAGATGCTGCCCCCCGGCCCGACAGCGATCTTCGAATAGCCTTCGACTTTGCTGGTGCCCCACTGTTTGAGCCACAGCTGGTTGCCAGCAAGATCGTACTTGATCACCACAATGTCGGTTTCGCCGAGCGGTCCCGGCGCGGCGGCGTCGAGCTTGCTGCGCGCCACTGCTAGTACGTACACGGCGTCCTTGTCGCAGGCGATACCGGTACCGGCGTCGGTGTCGCTGCCGCCTACTTGGTGCGCCCACGACTTTTCGCCACTGCTCGAGTACTTGACGACGAAGATATCGCCCATGCCCTGTTGCGTGCCGGCGAAGTCACCCTCGGTGACACCGGTCACGTAGACGTTACCGCTCGAGTCAACGTCGACCGAGCGGGCGTAGTCGGTCTCGGCGCTGCCGAACTGCCGCACCCATTCGGGCGTGCCGTCCGGAGTCCATTTTACGAGTGTGCCGTCCGCGTTGCCCAGGGCCGGGTCGACGTCGAGCGCCGCCAGCGAGAATCCGACCATGAAGGCGTTGCCATTCGCGTCGGCAGCGAGCTCGGTTGCTTCGTCGTACATCGCCGATCCCAGCGACCTGGTCCAAATCTCTTTACCGTTCGGGTCCACCTTGGACAGCGCTACGTCGAGCCCGTTGGTGCTGGTACCCGGCTGGCTGGAGAAGACGCTCGCCATGAAAGCGTTGTCCGATGCATCCACCGCCAACCCGCGAGAGATTGGGCTCATGCTCGGCGGCACTTGTACGGCCCAAATCAGCGAGAGATCTGGGGCCCACTTGCTGAGGACGCTGCTGTGAGGCGTGAGGCGGTTCGGGATTTCCAGGTCGTCCGCCGAGCTGGCAGAAGCGTAGACGTTGCCCTTCGAATCGAAGGCGACGCCGTTGGCGGAAGCGTTGCCGTCACCGGACCATTGCTTGTTGTCGATGGTCAGGCAGGGGCCGTCGGCGAAGCAGGCGCACGAGTAGACGTGAGCTTTCTTGCATCCGTTGGCTTCGGCGACGCACACGGTCTGTTGAGAGTCTTTGCAGGCCGTCTCCTCCGCCTCGCTGCAGGTCGTGGCGCAGGCGCCGGCGCCTTGGCTGGAGCCAGCCGCACCTCCCGCGACCACACCGCCTGACCCGCTGACATCCGGAGCTCCTGCGCTGGAGAGGCCACCCGTGGAAGCGCCCGCGGTGTCGGCAGCGCCAGCGGCGGTCTTTTCGCCCGCCGCGTGACCGCCGCCGCGCGCGGAGTCGGAGCCGTTCGGCTTCTCGTTGCCGGCGCAAGCAGCCACGCAAGCGACCCCCAGAGCAATTCGGAGCATTGCGACATGACCCCGTAGCGCAACTTTCGAAACTTGGTGTCCACCCATGGCTCCAACGATGGAGACTAGCAGTTAGGTGCGGCTACGCGCGAGCGCTACTTGAACCGGCTCCGGCGCCGCCGCCGCGCTTGCTCGCTCCAAGCGGCGTGGGTTTGCAAGCGGTAGCGGCGTGACGCCCAGTGGAGTGCGACCACGAGCGCAATCGCGGCGAGGCCGGCGGCGTTGTCGTCCAGCTTGAGGCCCAGCGCGAGCCCCGCGTAGAGCAGCGTGCCCGCGAACGCAGCCAGCGCGGTGAGCTGCCCGGGGCGGAACACCTCCGGCGTGCGGTGGAGCAGCACGCTGCGCAGCACGCCGCCGCCCACCGCGTTGACGACGCCGACCAACATCGCGCCGGGCACGCTGATGGACGCGGCGAGCGCCAGGCGCATGCCGACCATGGCGAAGGCGCCCAGGCCCAGTGCGTCCGCCAAACCCGTGAGCTGCGTGACGGCCTTCGGCACGCGGCCGTGCAGCGACTCACCGACACGCCACGTGAACAGCGACGCGGCTAGCGTGAGCACCACGTACGTCGGAGTGCGTACGAGCATGGGCGGCCCTGCCTGCAGAAACAGCGCGTCCCGCAGCAGGCCCCCGCCGCACGAAGAGACGAGCGCGATCGCGAAGATGCCGGTCAAATCGAAGCCGCGCCGCGCCCCCAGCACCGCGCCGGTTGCCGCCCAGAGCAGCGTCGCCACCCAGTCGAAATAGCGGAAGGCCACGCCTGCGGCGCGCCACAAATGCTCGACGTCGGTGTCCGGCCAGCTCACTGCTCCGACGACCATGCGCCCGCATCTTCAGAGCCGCAACCCGGTTGGCCACCGTTACAGTGCTGGCCCAGCAGCGCCGACCATGCGCGCGTACTGGCCAGCGCAGCCACCTGTGCATGGGTCTCGTCTCGTCGCGCCACGCTCACCCAGAAGACTCAATGAACGTGCGCGGCTGCGAGCCTGGGGAAGTTCGGCCGCCGTGACCCGCAAGCCATCCTGACCCGCAGGAGCCGAGCGTTAGCACACAGGCGGGTCCATGAATTGAGGTCGGCGGGTGGGTCGCGTCTCGCTTTGAGTCGCGGCAGTTCCCCCCTCACGGAAGGCGCCTTTATTTCCAGTTCGAGCCTTTTTGCCAACGATTGAGTTTCGGGAACGCCACGCTGAGGGGTGGGCAGCAACTCACTCGTGACTGTGGCGATTTTTCTCACCCGCTCACTGCCAAGGGTTGTAAGGGGGGCGAGTCCTTTCCGTCAGCCAATCGTCCCGGTGCTTGGGGGAGCCCGTTTTCCCGAGCCACGTGAATCCAAAACCTTCCTCCCTTAGTAGTTCCACGAGCAGACTCATCGCCCCGGCTTCGCTGGACCAACCCGTCCAAGTCGAAGTCGCAGAGCTGGTGGTTTCGTGCCTGGCGCAGGCCGGCGTCGAGTACGTGTTCGGCGTTCCCGGCGGCGCGGTCGAGCCTCTCTACAATGCCCTCGCTCGAAGCGAGCGCCGGGGCGGGCCGCGCGCCGTGGTGGCACGCCACGAGGCGGGCGCCGCCTACATGGCTGACGGCTACGCGCGGGAGACCGGCAGGCTGGGCGTCTGCGTGACCACTTCCGGTCCCGGCGCCACCAACATGCTGACGGGGATTGCCTGCGCGCGCGGCGGCAGCGTCCCGCTCTTGGCACTCACCGGGCAATCGGCGCTGCCGTCCTTCGGTCGCAACGCCCTGCAGGATTCTTCGTGCGCTGGCGTCGACATCGTCGGCATCTTCGCGCACTGCACCCGCTACAGCTCACTGGTCTCGCACGTCGAACAGGCCGAGACCAAGCTAGTCAGCGCAATACTGCAAGCGCTGCGCAAGCCCTGCGGGCCCAGTCATTTGTCGTTCCCCGTGGACATTCTGCGCAGCCTGGTGATGCCCAGAAGCGCCGTGCAGGGGCTCGAGGCGCTGTTTCGCAGCAAGCCTTCGCTGGTCGACGAAGCGGCGCTGGAAGCCCTCGAGGCCGAGCTCACGGCGGCGTCGCGCATCGTCTTCTTCATCGGTGACGGTGCGGGGGAGGCGGTGGACTCGATCATGACGCTGGTCGAGTTGTGCGGTGCGCTCTTCGTTACGACACCCGACGCCAAGGGACTGATCAACCCCCGCCACCACGCTTACCGTGGGGTGTTCGGCTTCGGCGGACACCGGAGCGCCGACCAGCTACTGGCGGACAATCCCGATCTGGTGGTCGCGTTCGGCACCGGCTTCAGTGAGCTGGCCAGCAACGGCTGGTCGAAGAACCTGCTGAACCAGCGTCTGATCCACGTCGACGAATCGGAAGACAATCTGGTCCGCTCGCCGCAATCCAGGCTTCACGTCCGCGGCCGCTTGCGCGCCATCTGCGACAAGCTGATCGCCTCGTGGCCGCCGCGCAGCTACATCAACAGGAGAGCAACTCCTGCACAGGAAGCGCGCGCCGCTCAAATAAGCCTGCAGGATCCCGACAAGTACGACTCCGACGCGACTCCGATCAAGCCGCAGCGCTTGATGAAGGAGCTGTCGCTGCGATTCCCGCCGAATACGCGCTTCCTCGCCGATACCGGCAACAGCATGATTTGGGCCGCCCACTACCTACAGCCGTGGAACCGCCGCAGCACCGACGCTCACCGCGGACTGCCCAGCGGGACGGTCGAGCGGCGCTCCGGAACCGCTAGCTGGCTGCGCATCACCTTGGAGTTTGCGCCGATGGGCTGGGCGATCGGCGCGGCCGTTGGAGTCGCGCGGGGCAATCCGCGGGGGCCGGTCGTGTGCATCACGGGCGACGGCTCGTACCTGATGAGCGGGCAAGAAATCACGACCGCCGCTGAGGAGAAGCTGCCGGTCGTCTTCGTAATCCTCAACGATCACGCCTATGGCATGGTCATGCACGGTCAGCGGCTGGCCGGGGCCGAGCCGATCGCCTACGAGCTCACCCACGTCGATTTCCGACGCATGGCGGAGTCGATGGGGATCGTGGCGCACGTGGTCGAGTCGCCAGAGGACTTCGACCGCATCGATCTCGCTGCGATGCTCGAGCGGCAGGGACCGACGTTGATCGACGTGCGCATCGATCGCGAGGAGGTGCCGCCGATGATCTTGAGGCTCAAGACGCTGGGCAGCCTTGCTACCGAACCAGCCTGAGAACCAACAGTCTCATGGAATACCTGCAAAGTCGCATCGTTCTGGAAGAGCCAGAACCGGACAATCCCTTCGCAGCGCGCGCCGCCTACTGTAGCGGATACGACGTCTTCGGCGAAATGCTCGGGCGCGCCACGTGGGCCGACATGACCTACCTGCTCTTTCGCGGCGAAGCCCCGTCGCCCGCGCAGGCCGCGGCCCTCGACATTCTCGCGGTAGCTCTCGGCAACGCCGGTCCGCGCGACCCTGCCGTGCACGCCGCGATGTGCGCCGGCGTCGGCGGCTCAGTGGCCGCCGCATCGCTCATGGCCGCGCTGGCCGTAGGCTCGGGCTCGCTGGGCGGTTCCCGCGAGGTCGCGCTGGCGCTGGAGGCCTGGCGGTACTGCGAGAGAGATCTGGATGCCTGGAAGCGCCGATGGGACAGCCCTCCCGACGAACCCGTGAGCGTTTGGCTTCCCGCTGAGCACCCGGTCGGGTTCGATCCCCACGGCGTCAGCACGGCGACCCCGGTGAAGCAAACGCTGGCCTGCCTCGCCGCCCTCGATGAGGATTCCAGGTGCGCGTGGCTCTTGGCGCACCTCGTGGAAATGGAACGAGCCGCTGGTCACCCGCTCGCGATGACCGGCGTGGCGGCGGCAGCGCTCGCCGACCTCGGATTCACGCCAGCTGCCGGAGAGATGCTTTACTTGCTGCTGCGTTTACCGGGAGCGGCGGCTCACGCCCTCGAGCAAGCCGAGGTCGGGCACAAGCGCTTTCCTTTTTACGAGCTCCAGTTGGAGGAAGCGACGCGCGCCGGGGTCTCGGAAGGTGAGCACGCATGAACGGCCCCGAGCTTCTGCGAGCGGCCGTGGGGCGGATCCGCTCCCGCGTCGGTGCCGTGTTTCCAACGAGCCACGCGATCTTTCGCGGCAAAGACCTTCATGCCGAACTCGGCGACGCGGGGTGGCTCGACCTTTACCTGTTCGGGATAACTGGACGACGATTCTCCGCACCGCAGTTGCGCCTCTTGGAAGCCATCTGGACCTACACGAGCTATCCCGACAGCCGCATCTGGAACAACCGGGTGGCGGCCCTCGCCGGCAGCACCCGCAGCACGGGCAACCTCGGCATGACCGCGGCGATGGCGGTGAGCGAAGCGAAGATCTACGGCCAGGGGCCGGGCTATCGGGCCATCGAATTCCTCGTGCGCCTGCGCGGGCACCTCGATTCGGGAGGAGCGCTCGGGGCCATGGTCGACCGAGAGCTCTCGGAGCGCGGCAGCGTCGCGGGATATGGTCGTCCCGTGAACAGCGGGAAAGACGAGCGCATCGAACCGCTGCTCGAGCTGGCGCGCTCGCTCGAGTTGGCGGGTGGTCCCTACTTGAAATTGGCGTACTCCGTCGAGGAGCACCTGGCGTCCGCTGGACACCACAAGCTGCGCATGAACTATGCGGCGTTCATCGCTGGACTCTCCGCCGACATCGGCTTGTCGCCACGCGACCACTACTATTTCCTGATTCCCGTGTTCCTCGCGGGCATGGTTCCCTGCTACCTCGACGCGACGGAGCGCGCCGAGGGAAGCGTGCTTCCGTTGCCCTGTAGTGGCGTGGCGTACGTCGGAACCCCCAAGCGACCCTGGCAGGGGTGACCGGCGCCGCCGCGACCGGCTACCACACGAGCAGATGAGGGTCGACCGCCGGTAGCGTGGGCGACGCGTGGGTGAGCGGCGCGCGGCGCGCGCGATACCGGTAAGAAGGCGAGAAAGCGAAGAAGTAGCAGTAGAACTCACCTTGGGAGTCGGGCATGATCAGAAGCGCTCCCTCAGTGCTTGCGCCATTCGATCCAGGGCTGCGCGGAGCAGCGGGAAACCCGATGTCCGAGAAAAGCAGCATCGGCGCGGTCGGACAAACACTGTTCGAGGCCCACCTCGTCGCTCCTCTCGGCTCGTCGAGCGCGCACCCGGCGCTTCCGCTGGAGCCGTTTCTGCGGATGGCGATTCGTATCGCGCGCGCGCTCGCGGAGTATCACGGACAGAAGGGGGTGCATGGCCACCTGTCGCCCGCGATCATCGTCCCCTTCGGTGCGGACGGCGGGGCGGAGATAAAGAGCCCGGCCCCGGTGATGCCTGTCGATGTCCGGACGACCCAAGGCCGTTGGATCTACTTGTCGCCCGAGCAGACCGGCCGACTCGAGCGGCCCGTCGATACGCGAAGCGACCTCTATGCGCTCGGCGTGATCTTGTATGAGCTGCTCGTTGGAGCGCTTCCGTTCAAGGCGAACGATGCGCTGGCTTGGATCCACAGCCACGTCGCGAAGTCGCCCAGGCCGCCGAGCTCCGTGGTGCCGACCGTTCCGAAGCCCGTCAGCGACATCGTCATGAAGCTGCTCGCCAAGGAACCGGACGACCGCTACCAGACGGCGGGCGGACTTCGGCACGATCTGGAGAACTGCCTCGAGCAGTGGGAGGCAAGCGGCCAAATCGCGCTCGCCGTATTGGGCGCACGTGACGATCTCGATCGGTTCACGATTCCCCAGAGGATCCACGGCCGCGATGCCGAGCGTGCCGCGCTGCTGTCGGCTTTCGCGAAGGTCCTCGATGAAGGGAGGCCGCGCCTGTTTCTTTGCGCTGGTGGGCCAGGCGTCGGCAAGACGGCGCTGGTGCGCGAGCTGGCCAAGCCCGTCGCGGCGGCCAATGGCATATTCTGCGCCGGCAAGTTCGATCAGTTGCAGCAGGACGTTCCGTACGCGCCGATCGTGCGCGCGTTTCGCGATCTCATGACCCTGATCCTCGCTGGGAGCGAGGATCGACTCGCGGTTTGGCGACAGCGCCTCAGCAACGCTGTCGGCATCAATGGCCGGCTCATCACCGACCTTCTTCCCGAGGTGACGCTGGTCATCGGCGCGCAGCCTCCAGTCGCCCCTATGCCGCCTGCGGAGGCACATCGTCGATTCGTCAACGTGTTCCGGCGCTTCATCCACGTGTTCGCGACCGCCGAGCACCCGCTCGCGCTTTTCCTGGACGATCTGCAGTGGGCCGACGCGGCGAGCCTCCACCTGATCGGCGACATTGTCGAGCAGCAGACTTCGCATCCGCTCCTGTTCATCGGCGCCTATCGCGACGGCGAAATCTCGGCCGAACACCCCCTGCCGCGGGTGCTCGACGAAATCCGAGCCGCAGGCACGCCGATCGAGGAGCTCACGCTGGACGCGCTCGGGATGGAGCCGCTCGGCCGCATCGTAGCCGATACGCTGAGAGCCACGGACCGCGAGTGCGAGACGCTAACTCGCTTGATCTTCGAGAAGACCCGCGGCAACCCCTTCTTCTTCACCCGCTTCCTCGCGATGCTCCATCGCAGCGGGCTCGTTCGTTTCGACGGCCAAAGGTTGGGGTGGACGTGGGACACCGATTCCATCGGGGCTCAGGACTTCAGTGACAACGTCGTCGATCTCATGGCGCGGCAGCTCCGACACTGCGCGCCCGAGACAGAGCGTGCCCTCAGCCTCGCTGCCTGCCTGGGTAACACCTTCGATCCCGAAGCGCTCGTCGCCGTTGGAGAGCGCTCGCAGGCGCAGACCGCGCAGGCTCTCGACCAGGCCGTTCGAGAAGGGCTGGTGGTCAGGACTCCGAACGGGTGTCGCTTCGTCCACGATCGCATCCAACAGGCGGCCTACGCGCGCATTCCGGAAGATCAGCGTGAGACTACTCACCTAGCCATCGGCCGGGCTCTGCTCGCGCGCACGCCGAAAGAGGCCCTCCCGGATCGCATCTTCGATCTCTTGAGCCAGCTCAATCGAGGCATCGCGATCCTCGACGAGCAGAACGAGCGCGAGCAACTCGCCCGGCTGAACCTGATGGCTGCTCGGCGGGCCCGGGCATCTGCCGCGTTCCGTGCCGCGGCCGACTATTGCACCGCCGGGCTACTGCTGCTGCCGACTGACGCCTTTGTCCGCGCGTACGAGCTAGCGTTTGCGCTTTCCCTGGAGTGCGCGGAGTGCGAGCTCGCCACCGGCAAGCTCGACGAGGCGGAGCGGCGCCTTGCCCCCGCACAGGAGCACGCGAGAACCCGCGGCGACCGCGCCGCTTGCTGGCGAGTCGCCATCGAGCTGCACACCGCGCGCGGTCAATCGATGGCCGCGCTCGATGCAGCGTTCGAGTGTCTTCGCTTGTACGAACTGAAGCTCTCGGCGCACCCCTCCGCCAGCGAGGTGGAGGCGGCCGAGCGTGCCATGTTCGAAAGTCTGGGCGACAGGGCCATCGAGGTGATTGCCGATCTTCCCCTCATGGGGGAGAGCGACATGGAAGCCGCGGTGAACGTCCTCGCCGGCACGTTGTACAGCGCGTACTTCGTCGACCCCCATCTTCATCGGCTCATCGCGTGCACGATGGTCGCCTTGGCGCTCCGCCACGGGCTGTGCACGCTCGCGCCGATGGGGGTCGCGGCGTACGGCATGGAGCTCGCGATCTCGGGTCGGTACGAAGAGGCCGAGCGCTTCGGTCGAGCTGCCTTGGGCGCGGTCGAACGTCATCAGTTCGTCGCGTGCAAAGCGGGCGTCCTCCAAATTCTCGGGGCGGGCTTGGTCATTTGGACCAGTGGTCTACCCTCGGCAATCGAGCTCGTTCGCGAGAGCGCGCGGGCCGGAATGGAGAGCGGGGAAGGGCTTGTCACCTCGATCTCGCAGATCCACGTGCTCATTCTCAGTTTTGCCGCGGGAATCGCGCTCGACGAAGTGGAGCGCGAGGCAGACCGGGCGCTCGACGTTCTGCGTGGAGCGGGGTACGGAGCCATGGCCGACGCCGTGCATATCCCGAAGCGGATCGTGCAGGCCCTACGGGGCGGGGGCGATGAAGCGTCCTCGCTCTCAGGTCCAGATTTCGACGCGTTCGTGCAGCGCGTCTGCGCTCATCCGATCCCGATCATCGGAACGTGGCTTCACGTACACCTCTTGCCCGCATGTGTCGTCCTCGGGGAGACGGCTCAGGCGCTCGCCGCCTCCGCGGCGGCGCGACCGGGCTTGATACTGGTCCGCCCGCAGCACGCCCAAGACGACCATGCGTTCTACTCGGCGCTCGCCCTCGCGGCGGCGTACGACGATGCGCCCCCGGACGCCAAGCCAGCGAACCTGGACGAAATACGAACGTACGCGGAGCAATTGAAGCGTTGGGCAATTTCGAGCCCCAGGAGCTATTTCCATCAATCGGCGCTGGTGCTCGCGGAGATAGCACGCCTCGAAGGGCGGTTCGGCGACGCGATGTCGGCCTACGACCAGGCCATCCTTTCAGCCCGCGAGTCCGGGGCCGTTCAGGTCGAGGCGCTGGCGCACGAGCGGGCTGCGCGCGCCTATCGCGCTCACGGGCTCGCTTCGCTAGCCGAGCTCTCCCTGCGAGAAGCGCGAGCTTGCTACCTACGGTGGGGAGCCTTCGCCAAAGTGCGCAAGCTCGACGCCGAATGGCCGAGCATCGCGCCCCGCGAGAGTCCCGCGCCGCTTTCGCTCGACACGCGCGTCGATGCGGCCGCGGTCGTGAAAGCCTCGCAGGCGATCTCGAGCGAGATCATCCTCGAGCGGCTACTCGAGAAGTTGCTGCGCGTCGCCATCGAGCAGGCTGGCGCCCAGCGAGGCGTGCTGGTGCTCTTACGCCAAGGTGAGTTCTCGATCGCCGCGACGGCCCTGGTAGATGGCGAAGCTCTGGTCATTTCGGTTTGCGATCCGCTGCTGCCGCTGTCCGGCGAAACTCTCCCAGCATCCGTCATTCACTACGTACGGAGGACCGCTGAGCCCCTAATCGTAGCGGACGCTTCCACGAGCGATACGTTCTCGTCCGATCCGTTCATCTTCCGGCACAAAACCAAGTCCATCCTCGCCGTACCCATCGTGCGACAGGGGGAGCTTCAAGGGGTGCTCTACCTTGCCAACGATCTCGTAGCGAACGCGTTCACCCCGGGGCGACTGTCCGCTCTCGAGCTGCTCGTCGCTCAGATCGCCATCTCGCTCGAGAACGCCACGCTCTATGCCGATCTTCGGCGAGAGATGGCGGAACGCGAGCGGACCGAGGAGGGATTGCGCGCGAGCGAAGCCCAGCTTCGTCAGGCGCAAAAGATGGAAGCGATCGGACAGCTCGCCGGGGGCGTCGCTCACGACTTCAACAATCTGCTCACCGCTATCTGCGGCTATAGCACGCTCGCGATCGAGCAATTGCCACCAGAGACGCGAGTGCGCAAGGAGGTCGAGGAGATTCAGAAGGCGGGAGAACGCGCTGCGGCCCTCACTCGTCAGCTGCTGGCATTCAGTCGCAGGCAGGTGCTGACGCCGAGGCCGCTCGATCTGAACGCGGTGGTGCGGAGTATGGAAGAGATGCTGCGCCGCCTCATCAGCGCAGCCGTCGAGCTCGTCACTTCGTGCGCGGGCGACCTCGGTATCGTGAGAGCCGATCCCGGCCAGGTGGAGCAGATCCTCATGAACCTGGCCGTGAACGCCCGCGACGCGATGCCCAACGGTGGCACGCTGACAATCGAGACGAAGAACCGCGAACTCGACGAGCAACACGCCCGCGAGCTCGTCACGCTTCGTCCCGGCTCGTACGTAGTGCTCGAAGTGAGTGATACCGGTGAGGGCATGTCCGCTGCGACGCGAGCGCGCATCTTCGAGCCGTTTTTCACGACCAAGGAACAAGGCAAGGGAACCGGCCTGGGTTTATCGACCGTCTACGGGATCGTTCAGCAGAGCGGTGGACACATCGAAGTGGACAGTCAGGTGGGGCGCGGCACGCGTTTCACGATTTACCTGCCTCGATCCGAAGAGCAGGCTGCCCCGTTGAGCGTAGCGGCGCCGCGCGTGCGTCGGGCGGGGGGAAGCGAGACGATCCTGCTGGTCGAAGACGAAGACCTGGTACGCAACTTTGCGCGCGAGGTCCTCTCCGGCCTCGGATACCACGTGCTCGCGGCGGCGGACGGCTTCGAGGCGCTCCGCCTGCAGGCGCGCGAGCGCCGTTCCATTCAGCTGCTCATCACCGACGTCGTAATGCCCAACCTGAACGGCCCGCAACTGGCCAAGCGACTTCAGCCCTTGCTGCCTGACATGGCGGTCTTGTTCGTGTCTGGCTACGCGGCGGACGCAGTGGTAACGCAGGGCATTCTGCATTCGGACGCGGCCTTCTTGCAGAAGCCGTTTTCGCCAGACGCGCTCGCGCTCAAGGCGCGGCAGGTGCTCGATGGCCGGCGGCGCTAGTGTCCGTAGCAGCGACGCTCCGTGGTGATGGCCCGCCGCGCGCACGGCGCGCCTGTCCCTAGCGGTGAACGAGCGACTGGCCCAGCGTGGTCTTGCCGCCCTGACCGTCCGCGAGGCCAAAGCTGTCGCCGTGATCCAAGGCCGCCGAGGGCGCTAGCGCCACGCGCTCGAGCATGACCGAGCGTTTCAAGGCCTTGGCGAGCGGCTCGAGCTTGCCGCGCCCCGCCCAGAGCTCGAGCAGCAGATCGCCCGGCCCGTCGATCACGATGCGCAGCTCCTTCTTGCGCTCTTCGACGTGCAGACGCCGCACCAGCTGGCTGTGACCGCGATCCAGGGCGACCGCCAAGCGTAAGATGGCCGAGAGCACGGTCACGCTGTGCTGATCGTGCGCTGACAGCGCGTCGAGCTTGCCGCCCTTCTTGGTCTTGGGGCGTGAGCCGCGGTGATAGAGCGCAATCAAGCCGAGCAGCTCGATCTCGTCGTCGGTGAAGCCACGCAGGCTGGAGTTGCGGATGATGTAGCGCGCGTGGCGCTCACGGTTTTCGTAGTCGATGTGGCGCCCCACGCCGTGGAGCAACGACGCGTACTCGAGCAGCTCGCGCTCGGCGCCGCCCAAGCCATGCAGCGCGACCGTCTGGTCGAACAAAGACAGCGACAGCTCGGCGATGTGCAGCTCGCGCGGGTCGTCGCGGTGAAACTTGCGCATCAGCTCGACCACGCTGCGCCGACGCGGATCGGAGATGACCCGATGTGGCACGGGGTCGACACCGCGGCGCTCGATGTAGTCCCAAATGACGCCTTCGCGCAGCGACGTGTCGCACAGCGTGAGCTCTTCGGCCTTGGCCATCTCCAAAAGCTCGAGCAAGAGCATGCCGCCCAGGTGAATCGTGTCGGCCCGGGCCTCGCCAACGCCCGGCATTTTGGCGCGTTTCGCGGTGTCGGCCTCGCATAGCCGCTTGACCAGCTCGCGCAAATCGCGGCGCTTCACGCTCTGCGCGTTGAGCGAGCGAAACGGCGCGCCCCCGGCCAGCAGGTGCGCGGCTTCGCCCAGCGTGCGAATCGTGCCGGAGGTACCGACGAAGCGCGTGGCGCCAAAGCGCTTGGCTTCGGACATGACCTCAGCGGCCGCGCCCTGCACGTAGCCGGACAGCTCGTACATCTCGCGCATGCTCAGCGGCTGCGCGCCGCCCTGGCGATGCAGCAAGCGCTGCACCCCGAGCCGCATGCTCTGCGCCAGCATGACCTCGGCGTGATCACCCACCGCGACCTCGACGCTACCGCCGCCGATGTCGATGACCAGCCCGCGCTCGCCGCCGAGATCGATGGAGTGCTTGACGGCCAGGAAGATGAGCCGCGCTTCTTCGGAGCCGGAGATGACTCGCGGCATCACGCCGGTGCGCTGAAAGATGGCGTTCAGGAACTCGGTGCCGTTCTCGGCCTCGCGCGTAGCGCTGGTCGCCACCGCCAAGATCTCGTCGACGCCGCGGCTCTCGGCCAGCTTGGTGTAGCGGCTCAGCACCTCCACGCCTTCGTTGAAGGCGCGCTCCGTCAGCCGCATCTCGCCGAACATGCCCAGGCCCAGCCGGACCATGCTCTTTTCGCGGTCGATGACGTGGAAGGTTCGGCCATCGAACTCGACCACCACCAGGTGAATGGAGTTGGTACCGATGTCGATCGCAGCGAGCTTCACGGATCGGCAAGGTATCAAAATTCGCATCGAAGCGGGGTTTTCTGAAGCACTCGGTCGCCGACGGTCGCCGACCTCGCCAGCTGCACCGCCCGATGATCCGGGCTAGGCTCGCCGTTAGTGACAGTCTCGGTACGTTCCCCCGACTTTCAGCGCGCGTTCGTGGCTATGCGCTACTACTGGGGCCAACGCGGTCCCGCCCTGGCCGATGCGCTCGGCAACGTGGCGCTGACACCGCCGGCGGCCGATACGCTGACCGGTCTCTGCCACAGCGAGCGAGCCGAGCGGGCCAAGGCCCTGGGCGCCGAGCTCGGACGCCTGGCAAGCGCGCTCGACGAGCGAGGGCTCTGGCGATGATGAGCCGCGGCCGAGTCCTCTCGCGTGAAGCGGCCGAGCAAGCCACGCCGCTGCGCCGACCGGCGCCGCTCGAGCGCGGCTTGCCGTTTGGCCGCGTCGTGCCCAAATCCTTCGTCGACGCCGACGCCGAAGCCACCCGACTGCTCGCGAAAGCGCGCGTCGAAGCGCAGGCGCTGATTGCAGCCGCGGAGCGCCGCGCAGCCGACTTGAAGCTCTTGGCCGAGGCCGAAGCGCGTGCCGAAGCGTCGGCCAAGCTGGCCGCGCACGCCTTGGCGCTGGCGACGCACGAAGCCAAAGCCGACGAGCGCGCGCTGGAGCGCAGCGTGGCCTTGGCGCGCTTGCTCGCCGAGCGGCTCTTGGGTGCGTCGCTCGCGGTAGCGCCCGAGCAAGTCGTGAGCTTGGCGCAGCAAGCCTTGGCCGAAGCGCGCGGCGCGCGCCGGCTGTCCATCGTAGCGCACCCAGCCGACGCCGAGCTGCTGTCGCGCTCGCTGCCGTCGCTGGGCGTCGCGATCGAAACCGTGCGCGTGGTGCCCGAGCCCTCGCGCGAACGCGGCAGCCTCCGCATCGAAACCGACATCGGCGTGCTCGACGCCGATCTGGCGCCGCAGCTCGACCGACTCGCCGTGCGCCTGAGAGAGACGCTTTCGCATGAGTCATGATCCGGTAGCCGGCTTTCCGGCCCCGCTCGGCCCCCCGCCACGCTACGAGGCGGAGCGTGAGGCGTGGCGTGAGAGTCAGCGCCCGGCTGAGCCACAACGCCCGCGCATTTGGCTGCATTTCCTGCTGTTCGGACTCACGGCGCTGAGCATGCAATTTACTGCGATGGAGCTGAACGAAGCTCCTCCTGGTCAGTCGCTGCTGGGCTTCGCCGCCTACCAATCGCTGTCGCTGCTGGGCATTCTACTGGTGCACGAGCTGGGGCACTACGTGGCAGCGCGCTTGCATCGCGTCCCCGCTTCCATTCCGTACTTCTTGCCGCTGCCGCGCTATAGCTTGTTCGGCACCTTGGGCGCGGTCATCTCGATGCGCGACCGCATTCGTTCGCGAAACGCCCTACTCGACATTGGCGCGGCAGGTCCCATCGCCGGCATGCTGGTGGCGATACCGGTGCTGGCTTGGGGCTTGTCCCTGTCGACCATCACCCCTCGCTCGGAGCACTACACTCAAGAGGGCCAGAGCATTCTGTATTGGCTGATGAAGCGCCTAGTGCTCGGCCCGATTGACGACAGTCACGACGTGCAGCTCCACCCCATGGCTTTTGCCGGCTGGGGCGGCTTGTTCCTGACCATGATCAACCTATTGCCGTGGGGACAACTCGACGGCGGGCACATTGCCTACGCTCTGTTCGGCGAGCGACAGCACGTGTTCGCGCGCTGGGTCAGGCGCGGACTGCTCGTGGTGTTCGCGTACAACCTCGTGACCTTGCTTTTGCCGGTGCTACTGAAGAAGTCGACGCAGCCCTGGTACGCGGCGCTAGGTGCCTCGCTGTTTTGGCTTTTTTGGTACGGAATTACCGGCCTGATGGGCCGCTTCTTCGGCGAAGATCATCCGCCTTTCGAGCACGGGGAGCTCAGCAGGCCGCGCAAGATCCTGGCGGTCGGCTGCTTAGTGCTGTTCGTGTTGTTGTTTCTCCCAACGCCGCTCGCGATGTACTGAATGGCCGCCACCCGCCCGCCTTCCAAGCGCTTTCGCTTCGTGAACCTGGACGGGTCGGAGCCGCATGCGTTTTCGAGCGTGATGAAATGGGCGCTGGTCGACCGCGTGATGGGTAAGCGCCGCAGCGGCTCCGTGGCGGAGCCGGCGCCGAGCGTCGCGCCGGATCACGCGCTGCTGAGTCGTCCGCCTGCGGTAGGAGAGCCGGCGAGGCTGACCTGGATCGGTCACGCCAGCTGGCTGATACAGCTCGACGGCGTCTCGTTGGTCATCGATCCGATTCTGTCCAAGAGCATCGGCCCGGGTGTGAATCGCTTCGTAGCGCCGGCCGTCAACGTCGGCGCCGGCTTACCAGCGATCGATGCGCAGCTGATCACGCACAATCACCGCGATCACCTGGACGCGCCGTCGGTTCGCGCGGTTGGCAGCCCCGTGATCGCTGGTTTGGGGCTCAAGTCGTTCTTTGCTGGTCAGAAGCTCGACTGCACCGAGCTCGATTGGTGGGGCGAAACGCGCGTTGGCGGCGTCACGATTCGCTTCGTGCCGTCTCAGCACTGGAGCCGCCGCGGCTTGAACGACTCCAATGCCACGTTGTGGGGCGGCTTCGTCATCGAAGGCTCGACCGCGCGCCTCTATCACTCCGGCGACACCGCGTACTTCGACGGCTTCACCGAGATCGGTCGGCGCAGCGGCCCCATCGACGCCGCCATGCTGCCGATCGGCGCCTACGACCCGGCTTGGTTCATGAGCAAACAGCACATGAACCCCGAGGAAGCCACGCAAGCCTTTCTCGATCTCGGCGCCCGCACCTTCGTCGCCATGCACTGGGGCACCTTCAAGCTGACGGACGAGCCGCTCCACGAACCGCCCCAGCGCCTCGAGCAAGAATGGAAGCGCCGTAGCCTCACGCCAGCAGACTGCAAGATCTTGCCCGTGGGCGGCGTGCTCGACGTCGGGCGTCCGCGCTGACCATGGCCAAACGCAAACATCGCTCGTCCGCCGTCGTCGAATGCCCGTTTTGCGGACAGACTGACGAGCTTGCAGTCGATCTGGGCGGCGGCGAGAGTCAGACCTACACCGAAGACTGCGCCGTCTGCTGCAGGCCGCGCATCGTGCACGTGGAGCCCGGCAGCGAGCCCGGACAAGTGCAAGTGTGGGTCGAACGCGAAGAGTGAACGCTCGAGACAGAGCGCGCGAGACAGAGCGCTCGGGACAGAGCGCTCGGGACAGAGCGCACGAGACACCTTGACGACAGTGAGAGCTGTGTTAGGTAGTGGAGCACTATGTGGCAGCACAACTTCGTCTAAGGCTCCCCCCTCGAGCTGCCTGATCTGCGCGTGGCGTCCGTGTGTGACGTCGTAAGCTGATCTGAGTGCCCGCTCGCTGAGCCTTTGCGAAGAAACGCCACGGAGCATCTCGCTCGTGGTCGGGCTTTTTGGCCGCGATTTCAGCCTCTGCTGAGTCGACAGCGCCGCGAAGCCTGGCCGAGCGGCTGCACGCGGCGTCCGTCAACGGCCCGAGCACGCGCCGTTCTCCGAGCCGGAGAACGCGGGCGCGAACGTGTGCGCGCAAGTGATGAATCGATATCCGAGCGATATCCGGAGAAGGGACTTTTGCATGCTGAAATTCAATTCCAAGCCAGTCGCCGAGCATTCCGAGGTGCCTCTCGCCGATGGTGGCGAGCTCGAGCAACTCGTGGAGCAATGGAGCGCCCGCGAAGCCACGCAGGCGGTGACGGAAGACCGAAGCGCTTGCTACGTCGTGTCGGTCGGCGCCGAGCGCGATCCGACCGCGCGCGCCGCGCAGCTCGCCGAGATCGTCGCGCTCGTGGAGCATCAGGGCGGGCGCATCGTCGGTCAGGAGCTGTGCCAGCTGACCCAACCGCACGCCCGCACCCTGCTCGGCAAGGGCGCCGCGCAGGCCATCGCCGAGCGAGCGCGCGCAAAAGGCGCCACCATGCTGGTGCTCGACGCCGAGCTGACGCCCTCGCAAACCCGCAACCTGGAAGACGCCGTCGGCATGGCGATCTGCGACCGCGAAGCCGTCATTCTCAACGTCTTTTTGAAGCACGCGCGCACCCGGCGCGCCAAAATCCAGGTCGAAATCGCGCAGCTGGAGTACCTGCGGCCCCGCATCCGCGGCGTGGGCCTCGACATGGATCAGCAAACCGGCGGCAATAAGAACGCGCGCGGGCCGGGCGAAACCGCGTCCGAATTGATGGCGCGCAAACTCGACGGGCGCCTCAAGGAGCTGCGGACAGCGCTCGTAGCCTGCGAAACCAGCAGCCAGACCCAGCGCCAACAGCGCAGGGACTGCCACCGCATTGCGCTCGTTGGCTACACCAACGCCGGCAAGACCTCGCTCATGAACGCGCTGACTCACGCCGAGCTCTCGGCGCGCGACATGCCGTTCGAGACGCTGGACACGACGTCGCGCTGCCTCACGCGGCACGGCGGAGAGATCGTGCTCAGCGACACGGTGGGCTTCATTCGGCGGCTTCCCGAGCGCCTGCTGGCGAGCTTTCAGTCCACGTTGGCCGAGGTCACCGACGCTTCGCTGCTCGTAATCGTGATAGACGCGTCCGATCCCGAGCGGGAGCTACAGCTGCGCACGACGCTGGAGCTCATCGAGAAGATGGGGGCCGAGCGCGTGCCGCGCTTCTACGTCTGGAACAAGATTGATCGACTGACCGAGGCGCTCGACGAGCAACAGGTCGAAAGCCTGTCGGAAGGACAGCCCTGGGCAGCCGTCAGCAGCCACGACGCAAAGGCCGTAGCCGAGCTGCAAGCGCGACTGGTCGCGGCGGCGCGCAGCCGGGAAGAAGAGCTGACGACCTTCGTGCCGTACGCAGCGGCCAGCACGCTGAACCTCATCTACGCCAATTGCCGCGTCGCCAGCAGCGTAGCCGGCGACACGGGCTTGACCCTCAAGCTGCAAGCACCAACGGCGGTGATGTCGCGCATCAAGCACAGCTTGGGAAAGGCTTCGTGATGCCACCCAGTTTGCATTTGCAGAACGTCTCGGTTTCCACACCCAGCGGGCGCGCTCTGTTTCGGGACCTCAACCTGCGCCTGAACGACGAGCACGTCGGCGTCGTCGGGCGCAACGGCGTCGGCAAATCGACTTTGCTGTCGTTGCTTGCAGGGACGGCAGAGCCGAGCTCCGGTCACGTGCACGCTCAGGGCGCGCGGTTCTACTTGCCCCAAGTCGACGAGCAGGAGCTGTCGCTCAGTCGTGGTGAGCAACGCAGGCTGGCGCTGGAGACTGGCCGAGCCTCTGGCGCGGATTTTCTGCTGCTCGACGAGCCAACTCTGCACCTCGACGACGCTGGGGTCGCTTGGTTGCGAGCTTGGCTAGGCGAGTGGAAAGGCGGCCTGATCGTTGCATCGCACGACCAGCGCCTACTGGCAGATTTGCGCCACTTCTTCGTCGTCAGCGAAGCAGGCTGCCACTACTTTGGCGGTTCACTCGCAGAGCTGGAGCTGCACCTCGAGAGAGAGCACGCCGTCAGCGAGACGCGCTACGTGAGCAACTTGCACCGGCTCGCCGAGCAAGAAGCCCACACCGAGCAAGTGGCCCGACGCAAGGCGCGCAAGAAGCGCAGGGGTCGCTGCGCCGAGCTCGACCGAGCCACGCCTCGCATTCGCCTCAACCAAAAGCGCGCGCAAGCACAGGTCAGCCACGGACGCCTGGCCAAGCTGCGCCAAGCGAAGCTTGCCGAGCTACGTGGCTGGACGCAGGCCAGTCGTCGCGCCGTGAACGTCGAGCTCGCGCTCGAGCTGGCAGTGCCCGAGCTACCGCCCAGCACCGGAGCCGACCTGCTCGCGCTGCAAGGCGTTTCGGCCAGCGCGCACGGCCGACGCCTGTTCGACGCCCTCGACCTGCGAATCGGGCGTGAGCGAGTCGCAGTCGTTGGTCCCAACGGCGCTGGAAAGACGACGCTCCTTCAGATCATGACCGGGCAGCGTCGCCCTGAAAACGGCACCGCCAAGATCGAGCATTCGAAAGTGGGGTGTATCGAGCAAGGAGGTCGCAATTGGCGGGTGGACGCGTCGCTCCGCGCGCACCTGCTCGAGCTAGGGCGCTCCAGCGACGAAATCGCCAGCTTGCTGGTGACGCACCGCTTTCCACTCGCGCTCGCCGAACGCCCTCTTCACTCGCTCAGCCCCGGCGAGCGCGCTCGCGCCGCCCTCATCGCGCTCTTCGCGCGCGCACCCTCCGTCGAGCTGCTCGTCCTCGACGAACCCACCTTTGGACTCGACCTCGTCGGCCAACGGGCGCTGATTCGGGCCCTCGCCCACTGGCCCGGCGGCCTCGTCGTCGCCAGCCACGACCAGGCATTCCTCGACGCCATCGGCATCGACCAAACAATTCGGCTTTGACGGAGCCTCGTGCGAGCTCCGGGTTGACCAACGCCCGCGCCCAACAGAAGGTCGGCGCTTGTCTGACCGGCATTCGAGCGCAATGACCTGTGCCGCGCGGCTTTCGCGGGTGCTGTCGGTCGCGCTGCCGGTGCGCGACATTCTGGAGCAGCGCGTTGACGAAGCCGTCGTTCCGGATTGGTGCGACAAGCGGGGCTGGGCGTCGTTCTTGCTCGAGCTCGATGAAACGACACTGCGCGCGGCAGAGGCGAACGGCTTGGCGGAGCTGCTGCCGACCTTGTCCGGCGCGCCCAAAGATTTGCTGGAGCTGAGCCGCGAAGTGACGGCGGCCAGCGAGTTGCCGCGGCTGCACGGGGCGACACCGCTTTCGACGGAAGCGTTGCGCAGCGTGCGCTTTCGCAAGCGCGCGCAGCTTTCTAGGCTCTTGTCGGCTGTTGCCAACATGGCCGAAGGCGCGAACCGCATCGTCGATGTGGGAGCTGGAAGCGGGCACTTCACGCGGCTCTCGGCGGAGCTGTTTCAGCGTGAGGCGCTGGGGCTGGAGCGCAATCCGGCGCGCGTCCAGAGCGCTCAAAAGCGCGCGGAGGCTGCGGCCGTGACCGCGTCGTTCGTCACCGTCGACGCACGCGACACGCTGCAATTCACCGAGCAGGACCTGGCCATCGGCCTGCACGCTTGCGGCGAGCTGGGCGACAGGCTGGTCGAAGCTGCCGCGCGCGCTCGCTGCGATTTGGCGCTGGTCTCGTGCTGTCTGCAGAAGATCTCGACCCCGACCCGCAAGCCGTTGTCCGGCGTCGCCGAAACGCCCGCCTTGCGGCGCGAGCACTTGGGCCTGACCAACTTGACCGCGCAGCCACAAGGCGTGGAGGCGAGCATCGACGTCACCATTGGGGCTCGGCAGACCCGCTACGCGCTCGGTCAGCTGTTGCGCGCTCGCGGGGTAGAGCTCGAGCCGGGCGCCGAAATGAGCGGCATCAATCGCCGCCGCGCCAACGCAGGGCTGGCCGTGGTCGCAGAGCTTGCGTTGGCACAACGTGCGCTACCGCCTCCCAGCGCCGCCGAGCTCGCCCACCACCTCGAGTTGGCTGCCCAGCACTACGCGGTGATTCGTCGCCTCTCGCTGCCACGCAGCATGCTGGCCCGGCTGATCGAAGTTTTGGTGTCGCTGGACCGCGCGGCGCACCTGGAGGAGCGGGGCCTGGACGTGCAGGTGGCGACCTTGTTCGAGCGCGCGGTTTCTCCGAGAAATATTGGCATTTTTGCCAGCCAGAGCGGCCAGCGACTACCGGCGGCGTAGGCGGCCTGCCCGTGTTAGCTTCCGCGCGCCCCGATGAGCGATCGCAAGTACGCAGAAGCAGGTGTCGACTACTCCAAGATCGATCCGAGCAAGCTGCTCGCGCAAGAGTTGGCCGCCAAGACGGCGCAGCACCTGGGCCGCCTCAATTTGGAAGAGATCGCGTCGAGCCGCGGTGAGTCCGCCTACATCGTCAAGATGGGCGCCGTCTCGATCGCGTTCGTCACCGAAGCGCTCGGCACCAAGAACCTGGTGGCCGACGCTGTGCGGGCCTACACCGGTCGCACGCACTACGACGCCATCGCCAAAGACACCGTCGCCACGATCTTGAACGACTTGTGCAGCGTCGGCGCGCGTCCGGCAGCCCTGACCGCGTACTGGGGCGCGGGTGACGGCGCTTGGTTCTCCGACGCCGAGCGCGCGCGCGACTTGACGCAGGGCTGGGCCGCAGCGTGCGAAGAATGCCGCGTGTCGTGGGGCGGCGGCGAGACGCAAGTCTTGCCCTCGCTGATCGAAGCTGGGCGCGTCGTGCTCGGCGGCTCCGCGATTGGGCTGATCACGCCTTCGGAGAACACGCTGCACGGCGAGCGCCTCGAAGCCGGTGACCAAATCCTGATCGCGCCGGCCTCCGGCATTCACGCCAACGGGCTGAGCTTGGCGCGCAAAATCGCGGCTGGCCTGCCGCAAGGCTACCAAACGCCAATCAGCGACGGCCGCACTTACGGCGAAGCCTTGCTCGATCCGACGCCCCAGTACGCACCGCTGATCGAAAACCTGCAAGACGCCGGCGTGCCGCTGCACTACGCGGCCCACATCACGGGCCACGGCTGGCGCAAGATCATGCGCGCCTCCCGCGAGCTCACCTACGTCTTGAGCAAGATTCCGCCGGTTCCGCCCGTGCTGAGCTTCTTGCAACAACACGCCGAGCTGTCGACGCAAGAGGCGTACGGCACCTTGAACATGGGCGCCGGCTTCGCGCTGTACCTGCCGGCCAGCGCCGTCGCGCAAGCGCTCGCGGTGGGCAAGCAATCTGGCTTCGATCTGCTGCACGCCGGCGAGGTCCGAACCGGCCCGCAGCGCGTCGTCATCGAGCCGCTGAACATCACCTTCGAGGGTGATTCGCTGCAAGTCCGGCGCTAGGCACCAGCGTCAGCGGAGCGCCTGCCGCGCAGTTGCTGCGCGAGCCCAGCAAGAACGTTCCTGGTCGACGTACAGGAACGTTCTTGCGCTTAAGTGCGCGCGCCGCTCGCAAGAAACAATCGGCGCTCACGCGATATGCGACGACTCGAATGCTTCTCGCGGTGGCGAAGGAATATCGCTGTCGTGACGGCGTAGATGTTGGCTAGTCGTGGGCGCGTTTGCCCGCGGTTGCATCCGTGTGGGAGAGAACATGAAATCGAATCGTGCGCGCGTGGGGTCCTGGCTCGAGCTCAACTTGTTGGCTGCCGCCGTGGGCACCAGCCTCTCGCTGTCGAGCCACGCGCTCGCTCAGACACCCCCCACTCAACCGCCAGCAGCGCCAACGGCGGTGCCGCCCTCGGGACCCGACACCAGTGCGCCGGCGCCAGGCCCCGAGGCTGCGGAGGCCGCTGGACCCGCCCCGACGGCGCCAGCAGCGCCGCCAGAGCCCGCGCCCGCTCCTGCCAGCACGTCTGTCAGCGAGCCTCCGCCGCCGCCCGGTCGCGACAAGCTCTACGAGCGCCTCGAAGGCGGCGGCTGGCTGGGCTACGGCATTCAGCTCGACAGCGAAGATACCAAGCCGTTCGGCATCACGCTCGGGCTCCGCGGCGGCGCCGTGCTCTCCAACCACCTGTACCTCGGCCTCATGCTCGGCATGTTCGCCGGGCAGTCCGACTCCGCCGGCTACCTCGGGGGCTACCGGTACACCGTGAGCCTGTGGCAAAGCCAGCTGGCGGTCGAAGGCGGCTACGACTTCGACTTTGGCCCGATCACGCTGCGCCCCGTCGTCGGGCTGGGCCTCAACCACACGATCCTTTCCTACACGGTATCGGGCGGCTTCTACAGCGAGACGCTCAACGACACGGCGTCGACCGACCTCTACTCCTCCCTCGGCGGTATGGCGCACCTGCAGCTCAGCAAGCGCATCTACGGCGGCCTCGAATCACGAGTCACGCTGGCCACGACCGACCCCTTGCGCTCCTCCCTCGTGATCGCGGCCAGCGGCGGCATGATGTTCGACTGAAGCGGCGGTCGCCCGGCGCCGTCGACTTCAGACCTGTCACGTGACCGCTTTGTGGTGCGCGCGGTGTTAGGGTTCGCTCATGAATCGCCTGGCAGTGCGCGCGGCGCTGTGGTGCTTTGTGCTCGTGGGTGGGCTGACGCTGACGGCGTGTGGTGACGACGCCGGCTCGAACGACACGACTGGCAATGCTGGCAGCGCCGGCAAACCGTCTGACGGCAGTGGCGGCAGCGTCAATCAAAGCGGCGCAAGCAACGGCGCTGCCGGCACCGCCAACACCAGTGCAGGCGACGGCAACGCGCTCGAGGCGGGCGCGGGCGGCGGTGGCGCAGTGACGCCAGGCAAAGCGCACGACATCGTGATCTACGGCTGCACTTCGGGCGGCGTCATCGCCGCCGTGCAGGCAAAGCAGCTAGGAAAGAGCGTGATCTTGGTGTGCCCCGAGCAATACCTGGGCGGCCTCTCGTCGCAAGGTCTGGGCTGGACCGACACGGGCGACAACTCGGTGATTGGCGGTTTGAGCCGCAATTTCTACGCGCGCATCAAGCAAGCGTACAATGACGACGCGCGCTGGAAGCAGCAAACCAAAGCCAGCTACAGTCACTACGAGGCGACCGCCGATTCGATGTGGGTGTTCGAGCCGCACGTCGCTGAAGAAGTCTTCGAAGCGCTCGTGGCGGAGAATCAGCTCGAGGTCGAGCGGGGCCAGTGGCTCGACCGCGCAGACGGCGTGAGCAAAGACGGCGCGAGCATCCGGTCGATCACGACGCTGAGCGGCGCCACGTACGCGGGCAGCGTATTCATCGACGCGACCTACGAAGGCGATCTGATGGCCGCAGCTGGCGTCTCGTACACGGTGGGGCGTGAGGCCAACGCCACCTACGGCGAGTCACTGAACGGCGTCGAGGTCGCGGCGGCCGACTCGCATCAATTCACGACCAAAATTTCGCCGTACGTCGTCGCCGGCGATCCAAGCAGCGGACTGTTGCCCAGGGTGAAAGACGAGCCACCGGGCGTGGACGGCGAGGCCGACGCCAAGATCCAGGCCTACAACTACCGAGTTTGCCTGACCAACGACGCCAGCAACCGGCTCCCCTTCCCGAAGCCCGAAGGCTACGACGCTACGCAATACGAGCTGCTCTTGCGCACGCTGCTGGCGGGTTCACGCCACGTGTTCGGCAAGTTCGATCCGGCGCCCAACCACAAGACCGATACCAACAACAGCGGACCCTTCAGCACCGACGACATCGGGATGAGCTACGACTACCCCGAGGCTTCGTACGTCGAGCGCGAAGCGATCTTGCTCGAACACCAGACGTACCAGAAGGGCTACTTCTACTTCTTGGCCAATGATCCGCGCGTCCCGGCCGACGTGCGCACCGACATGTCCAAGTGGGGCTTGGCCAAGGACGAGTTCACCGACAACGGCGGCTGGCCACACCAAATTTACGTGCGCGAGGCGCGCCGCATGGTCAGCGACTTCGTGATGGCCGAAAAGCACTTGCGCGGCCAGACGCCGACACCCGATCCCATCGGCATGGGCTCGTACAACATGGACAGCCACCACACGCAGCGCTACGTCGTGCACGACGCCGCCGGCGACTACGTGATGAACGAGGGCGACGTGCAGGTCAATCCGGGCGGGCCCTACCCCATCTCTTACCGGGCCATGGTGCCCAAGCAGGCCGAGGCCGATAACCTGCTGGTGCCGGTGTGCCTGTCCAGCTCGCACATTGCCTACGGCTCCATCCGTATGGAGCCGGTGTTCATGATCCTGGGGCAATCGGCGGCTACGGCTGCCTCCCAGGCCATCGACGCGGGCGTGGCCGTGCAAGACATCGACTACCCGGCGCTGCGCGCGCAGCTGCTGCTCGACAAGCAGATTCTGGGCGCCGGCAATGACCCAGGCTCTTTCGAGGGCACGGTGGTGGACGACTCGTCAGCAACCCTGACGGGTGATTGGACGACCGCTGCGGCCAGCAAGCCGTTCGTCGGCAGCGGCTACCGCCACGACGCCAATGCCGCCAAGGGAACCAAGACAGCCACGTTCGCGGCCAGCCTGCCCAAAGCGGGGCACTACGAGGTGCGGCTCGCTTACACCGTGAACGCCAACCGCGCGACCAACGTGCCGGTCGCGGTTAGCCACGCCGCGGGCACCGCGAACCTAACAGTCAACCAACGAACACCGCCTGCAGTTGGCGGCACCTTCGCGGTGTTGGGCGAATACGACTTCGGCGCCACCGGCACCGTCGTGGTCTCCACCGCCGGGACCGATGGCTACGTCATCGTCGACGCCGTGCAGTTCGTCGAAAAGTAGCGGGGCGCCTCCCTTCCCGAAATGGAAGCCGCCCGGACCGGACCCCAACAGATTGGAAGGTAGGTACGGGTGGAAAAATCTAAGCGTGGGCGGAGCTATGCCTCGAGCATACCCTTGTTGCCCATCGTCGCGCTGGGCTGGGGGGCTCTGGCGTGCACGGGCATCGTTGACGGTTCTGGCTCGGGTAGGCCGAACGGCAACGACAATGACAATCACGGCGGGTCAGCCAACGGCGGCACGTCGCACGGCGGCGCGCCGCCCGGTGTAGCGCCCGCCGGCTACAAGGCGATTCACAAGCTCAATCGCGCGGAATACAACGCGACCGTTGCCGACGTGCTGGGCACCAGCCTGCAGCCCGCCACCGGCGCTTGGCGGGACGGCGAGGTCGCGGGCTTCGACAACATCGCCGCCGTCCAAAGCGTGGACGAGCCGCAGTACCAGCGCTACTTCGACGCAGCAGGCGCACTGGCGAACGACGCTTTCGCCAACGCGGCCTTCAAGGCCAAGTATGTCACCTGCACGACCAGCGACGCCGCGTGCGTCAACGACGTGATCGCCAGCCTGGGCCTGCGCCTGTTTCGGCGACCGCTGCTCGACGCCGAGGTGGCCAACTACGCCAAGGTTTACGCAGCCGCCCAAACGCAGGGCGAGGCCCACGAAAATGCGCTGAAACAGGTGCTGCGTGCGCTGCTGGCAAGCTCCGAGTTCTTGTTCAGGATGGAGTTCGATCCGGACCCCACCTCGACGAAGGAGCACCCGCTGAGCGGCTTCGAGCTCGCGAGCCGCTTGTCGTACTTGTTGTGGAGCAGCGCGCCCGACGACGCCTTGTTGAACGCAGCCCAAGACGGCTCCATCCTCCAAGACGCCACGCTGCAGGCCACGATCGACCGCTTGCTGCTCGATCCAAACCGCGCGCCGCGCTTCGTCAAGAACTTCTACGGCCAGTGGCTGGGCGGTCGGCGGCTCGCTGACCACGCGGTGGCGCCCGACGTCTACGCGAGCTGGAACACCGGGCTGGCGGACTCGCTGACACAGGAGATGTACGCCTACTTCAGCGACTTCTTGTACAGCGACCGCTCTTGGCTCGATTTCTTGACCGCCGACGTCAACTTCGTCGACGCCAATGTGGCTGGGCTCTACGGCTTGCAGGCTCCTGCAGCACCCGGCTTCACGCGCCTGGAGATCACCACCGATCAGCGCCGCGGCTTCATGGGGCTGGGCGGCTTCCTGGCGCTTTCATCGATGGA
>DATAKF010000125.1:0-11925 GCA_036261775.1 Polyangiaceae bacterium
GCACAACGTGACTCTCGACAGTTTCTGCATGGATCTCCACGAGGTCACCGCCGGTGCCTACAAGGCCTGCACCGACATCGGCAAATGCCGAAAGCCGCAAAATCAGGTGGATTGGCCGAAGATCACGCCGGCCGACCGCGAGCTGTACTCGCCCGTGTGCACCTTCGGCGACCCCGAGCGTGCGCAACACCCGATCAACTGTGTCAGCTGGCAGATGGCCGACGATTTCTGCCAGGGCTCGGGCAAGCGCCTGCCCACCGAAGCCGAATGGGAGTACGCGACCCGCGGCCCCGACGGGCGTATCTACCCTTGGGGTGACGAAGAGCCCACTGCGCTCCACCTGAACGCCTGCGGCAAAGAGTGCAGCGCTTGGGGCAAAGAGCACAAGACAACGCTCGACGCGCTCTACCCGGACAGCGACGGCTTTGCCACGACGGCGCCTGTCGGCAGCTACCCCAAGGGTCGCTCGCGCTTTGGTCCGTACGACGTCGTGGGCAACGTGTGGGAGTGGACCTCTTCCTGGTTCGGCGACTACTCCGCCGAGTCGCAGACCAACCCGCGCGGTCCCGAAGCCGGCGAGCGCCGGGTGATCCGCGGCGGCGCCTTCAACGGCAGCTACCCGAGCTGGCTGCACCCGTCGTTCCGCTACGGTCAGGTGCCGACCGCGCAGAGTCACGGTATCGGCTTCCGCTGCGCGTCGCCGGTCGCGCGCTGACGCCTCGCTTGGGCTCAGAGCTTGGACGCAACCAAGCGCCGGGCTCGGTCGATCCAGTACTGATTCGTCAGGCGCTCGGTGACTTCGGACCGGGCAAAAGCCGCCGCGTGCTGGGCGTGCCATTTTTTTAGGTTTTCTGCGTCGATTTCGCGCCAATCATCGACGATCACCACGGGCAAGCCCTCGTACAGCGGGTCGAGGCTCGAGCGTTTCACGATCACGATGTTGCCGAGCACCAGAGACTCCCAGGTGCGATGACAATCGAGACCGTTGCCGTGGGGGCTGACCACGAACGCGTAGCGCGTCTTTTCGCGCCACAGGTCGATGCGCTTCAGCTTGTTCTTTTGGAAGACCACGTTCGGGTTGCCGTCGAGCGCGCGCTGCACGGCGTCGCGGTCGTCTCCCCAAACTTGGTGCTTGTGCTTGTTGAAGTGAAAGTCCGCGTGGGCGATGAGCAGGCGCTCGCTGTTCGGCGGCATGCCGGCGCGCAGCTGCTCGAGCTCGGCTTCTTGCTGCGCTGGGGTGGCTTGCTCGTGACCCCAGCGCGGCCCGTTGCTGATGGTGTGGTAGTCGAGCCCAATCGGGAATACTTGCAGCTTGGGGTGCTGGCCGGAAGCGTCCAGGTTCTGCGTGAACCAATGCACGAGCTTGGGGCTGTCGAGCAGCTTTGCGCTGCCGTCGAAGCTCTTGGGGATGGACCAGTCTTCGTCGCCCGTGACCAGGCCGAAGCGCGCGTTGATGCGCGGCAGCGCTTCGCGCAAGAACTGTGGCAGCGCGATCAAGCGCGTCCAGACCAAGTCGCCGTCTTTCACACGCTCGAAATCAGCGGGATTGAAGCGCAAGGGCGCTCTCGAGCCGCGTTGCCCGCGCACGAAGAGCAGTCCGCCGTTGTGGTCGCAGCTGAGCGCCAGCCCTCGGCTCCAAACCCAGCGCGTGGGCTCGAACGGCCCGAGCGCGCGTGTGCGGTAGCGCGCTTCCCAACCGCCCAGCGTGGCGGCGACTCGGTTCCAGGCGCTCTTCATCATGACTCCATGTCGAGTGCCCGCTGGTAACAGCCGAGCGTCTGGGCAGCGCAGCGCTCCCAGGTGAAGGTTCGAGCGTGGGCTAGGCCGCGCTGCCGGAGATCCTGCTGCAGCGCTTGATCCGAAACCAAGCGTCGCAGCTCGGCCGCGAACGGCTCCACCTCGAGCTCGCGCAGGGTGAGGGCAGCGTCGCCCGCTACTTCGCCCAGTGACGAGAACGCGGTGGTGAGGGTCGGAGCGCCGCAAGCCATGGCCTCCAGCACCGTCAAACCGAAGCCTTCGTACGAGGACGGAAAGACGTGCGCCAGGCAATGCCGGTACAGGGGCGCGATGTGCTTTTCGTCGGTGTAGCCGAGCAGCTTGATGCGCTCGGTCACGCCGCCCAGCTTGGCCTCGCGCATCAAGCGCTTGCGTTCTCGTTCCGAGAGCGGCCCCGCGAACACCAGGCTCACGTCGCTGGCAACACCGCTGTGCGCGAACGCCTTCACCAACAGCGGCAGGTTCTTGCGCACGTCTCCGGCGCCCAAGTACAGCAAATAGGGCCCAGAAATGCCCAGCGCCGCGCGCAGCTCGGCAAGCTCGTTGGGGGCGGCGTGCGGGGTGAAGCGCGCGTGGTCGACCCCGTGGTGCACGACGTCGATGCGCTCGGGCGAGATGCCGAGCTGCTCGATCAAATCACCGCGCGTGGCTTCGCTGATAGCGATGACTCGCCGGGCAGTCTTGTAGCGCGCCTTGTCCCGCTCACGCTGCAGGATCCGCGAACCTGGCAGCGGCGACAGGTAGTCTTTGGCCAGCACGAGCGGGATCAAGTCGTGGCACGTCACGATGCGCGGCTGGCGGCGATCCATGGGCGTGCCGGGTGGGTCCGGCAAGTGCACCAGGCGGCTGTGCAGGCGTCGGAGCAAGCCGCCCATGAACAGCCGGCGCTCGATCTTGTGACGTTGATAGCGCAGGTTGCCCGTCTTGATGCTGTAGTCGCCCGCGAACTGCAGCGTTTCGTCCAGCGCGCCTTCGCTCCCGCCGAGATGCCGAATCAGCCCTGCCACGCTCAGATCGCGGCCGGGCAGGCCTGGGTACTTGTCGATCCAGTCGGCGCGCGCCGACAGCGAAAGGCACAAGCTGCGCACGTAGCGGCCGATGCCGCGCTCGCGCGAGCCGGTGTTGAGGGCGGTCATGTCCACGAGCACGTCGAGCATCAGGTACCGGTCCGGCTGCGCCGAGCGTGCTCGGCAGCGGCTTCATGATAGACGGCCAGGGTCGCGGCCGCCGTGCGCTCCCAGCTGAAATTGCGGGCCCGCTGCAGGCCTTTCTGGCGCAGCTCGTCGGCCAGACCCGGCGTGCGCAGCCGCGTCAGCTCCTGCGCCAGCGCCGCCGAGCTGCCAACGGCGGCGTTCAAGCCGGCGCCGCCCAGCACCTCGACCAACGCCGGCGTGTTGCTGGCCACCACCGGGCAGCCGCAAGCCATGGCTTCGAGCACGGGAATGCCGAAGCCTTCCACGAGCGAGGGCTGGATCAGCGCCTGCGCCGCCTGCAGCAAACTGGTGAGCTCGGCGCCGGTCACGGTCGGCAAGAAGCGCAGCCGACTCGCGATGCCGAGCCGCTCAGCCAACGCCAGCAGGCCGCGGCCGCCGCTGGTGCGCTGAATCAAGACCAGCAGCTCGTCCTCCCGCGCGCACTGGGCGAACGCCTCGAGGGCTAACTCGTGCGCCTTGTACGGCTCGTTCTTGCCGACGACCAAGTAGTAGGGCGCGGGGCTGCCGATGACCGTGGCTGCCTGCTGGGCCGCGACGGTTCGGTCCTCGGCGGGTGCAAACAGCGCGTCGGCAGCGTTGTGCGTCACGCGTACCCGCTCGGCGCACGCTGGGTGGCGCGCGACCATGCGGTCACGGGTCGCCTCCGACACCGCGATCAAGCGCGTGGCGTAGCGAAGCGCCCAACGCATGCCCTGCTGGTAGTATTGCTGGCGCACGCGCCGCATCAGCGGGCGGCCTTCCACCAGCTCCGGCTGCTCCATCCACATCAGGTCGTGAACGGTGACGACCGTCGCGCAGCGCAGGCCCCGACCCAGCAAGCTGAACGGAAAGTGCGCCACGTCTTCCGGGCCCAGGTGGCCCAGCCAACGTGGGGTGAGCAAGGTGCGCAGGCCGTCCGCTGGGGCCGTCTGCGGCGTGCAGCGCACGTTCGGAAACGTCACCGGCGCGGGCAGCGTCGGGTGCGTCCACAGCTCGAACGCTCGCTCTGGCTCGAGCTGCGGCAGTCGACTGATCAGTGCGGCTACGTAGCGCCCAATGCCGCTCGGCTTGGGTTCTACGTAGCGAGCGTCAATGACGAATCGGCCCTCGGAAGGTGTCGCGCGTGCTGCAGAGGTCATGGGCCTAGCCAGGCGCGCGCAACCTAGCCTCAAGCGCCGGGGTTCGCCAACCCCGGGGGCTCAGCTGTCGAGCACGCCGGCCGATCCTGGCTTCTGGCTTCGAAACCAGGCTTGGCCGGCGGGCAGCTGAAAGGGCGGGCGTGGCTCTTGGGCTAGAGCGACTTCAAGAACGCTACCAGGGCGTCGCGGTCCGCGGCCGACATGGCGACCACCTTGTCACGAGCGGATTTGGCCTCGCCACCGTGCCACAGCACGGCGTCGATCAGCTTTTGGGCGCGACCGTCGTGCAAGTAGCTGCAGGGGCCTAGGTTCTCGGACGGGTTGTTTTGGTCGCCGTCTTTCTGCCAGCCGGCAGCCACGTCGTCGCAGAGGCCAATGCCCCAGAGCGGCGGCGTGCGCCACTCGCTGGCGCTGGCCAGGTAGTCGCCCGCGCCGTTGTCGGCCAGGTCGGCGCCCATGTCGTGCAGCAAGAGGTCGCTGTACGGGTGGATGACCTGGTCGCGCAGCTCCAGGAACGGGTGATCTTGGCCCGTGTGCTGGTTGGGCGCGTGGCAGCTCACGCAGCCGGCGGTCGCGAACAGCTCCTGGCCGTGCAGCACCTGCGGGTCGTTGATGTCGCGGCGCGGCGGGACGGCCAGCGTGCGCACGTAGGTGACGAGCTTGTTCAGATCCTCGTCCGACATTTCGGGCTTGGTCGCCGTGTTGCTGGCGTTGCAGTCCGCCTGGCTTTTGCCGCAGTCCACCTTCGGGAAGACGCTGGTGGTGACGCCAATGTCCAGCATGGCGGCTTCGGCAGCCTGGTGACGCGCGCTGGCTTTGCTGGCCTTCCAGCCGAAGCGACCGACGTGCATCTTGCTGTCTTCGGGACTCCACACGATGTTGGCGACGCCCGAGATGCCGTCCTTGTTGCAGTCCGACGGATCACTCTTGGCGATGATGTCGCCTTCTGGAATCGCTTCGAGCAGGCCGATGCCGATGATCGGGCGGGCGAGCCGCACCGAGTAGCTCTCGGGGTTGCCGGCAGACAAGCCGGTGAACTTCACGCTGGGCTTGCGCAGCGTGTAGGCCGTGCCGTCGCCGAACTGGCCGCTCACGTTTTCGTACGTGAACGAGCCCGCGCCTTCGGCCTTCACGTTGCCGGTGGCTTGGTCTTGCAGCTGGAGACCGTAGTTCGGGTCGCCGAGCGAGCCGCCGTGCTCGTCCTTCATCTTGCTCGCAAGCTTGAGCACGACCGACTTGAAATTGGCGCCAGCCGCCGGCGGGACGCCGCGGTTGTTCTTGACGTGGCAGCCTTCGCAGTTGACCTGGTTGAACAGCGGCCCGGCGATACCAACGTACGGCGCCATCTCGGAAGCTGGCACCTTGTTGTCGACCTCGCTGTGCTCGCCGCTGTCGTACTGCAGGTGAAAGAGCCTGCGCCCCTGCACGAAATTCTCCGAGTTCTCGGCCAAGATGTTGGGCGACATCTGCGAGTAGTACATGTCGAAGCGCTGGCGCATGTACGGCAAGGTCACGAGGCCGCCGGACCAACCGGCCTCGCTCGGACCCATGCGGTCCTTGAGCTTGCCGGATTTGACGAGCTGCGCGATGGCGCCGTTCGGGCCGCAGTCACCGGTGCCGCTGCCTTCCGAGCCATCTGGCGGCACGGACATGGTGCAGTCTTCGTTGTAAGGCGTGAGCGTGCCCTTGCCGACCACGTAGCGGAACGAATCCGAATAGTAGTTGGCCTGCGTGTAGCAAGCGTTGTTGTAGGGCGGGCCGTTGAGGGTACAGCCGTTCGGCAGCGGCATGATGTTGCGCACGTGACCGCCGTCGAAGGGCGGGCCCTTGGTGCCGTCGACGCTGTAGCGCGCCATGAAGATGCCGAACTCGACCTGAAACTGGTCCCCGGCCATGATCTTGCGGTTTTCGCGCTGGTTGTTCTTCACCGTGTAGACGTACTTCTGCGTGTTGCAGGCCGTCTTTGGGTCCTTGCAGTCGAAGGGGAGCACGTCCTTGGACGCGCCGCCGACGTTGCCAGCGTAGGCGTTGCCATCGGGGTGACCGTACAGCTTCCAGAAGCGCAGGTTCAGGTCGGCGCCGCCTTCCTGATTCACGCCCTGCGCGCTGTAGTACTGGTTGCTGGTCGGCAAGAACGTGACGGTCAGGCTGTCTCCCCCTGCCGCGACCGCGTCGTCGATGATGTAGCCGAAGGTGCGGCCTTCGAAATAGTGACCGTGGTACGTCGCGAACTCGGGCTCCATCTCGTGGCGGAAGCGCACGCGACCGGCGCCGCGGTAGATGATGTGCCCGTTCGCGTCCTTCTTGACGATCGGCTCGATGGGCCTGCCGGCGTAGTCCTTGGGCTCGGGGCTCGACACGAACAGCGGCGAGAACGAGACGCCCGCGCCGCACAAGTCGTTGCTCTTCAAGCCGCCGTTCGGATCGGGGCAGGTGACGACCGCGCCCGGGGTGCCGGCCTTGAAGTAGTCGTAGGCCTGCTGAATGTCGGCGTCCGACATCGCCGCGGCGTCGAAGGCGGGCATCAGGTTCTTGCCCGTGCGGACCTGCGCCTTGAACTCTTCGGCCGTTGCCTTGCTGGCGAACAGGTTGGGCACGACCGGGTTGGCAGAAGCGCCGAAAGCGCTGTGGCAAGCCCCGCATTTGGCCGAGAAAGAGGCGGGCAACGTGGGCAGTGTTTCGCCCATCGGTACGCAGGCTGCGCCCGGGTTGGCGCCCGCCGTGGTGCTTCCGTCTCCGCCGCCCGGGTTATTGCCGCCGCCGGGGTTGTTGCCGCTGCTGTTGCTCGCGCCGCCGGTGGTGGCGCCGCTGCCGCCCGTGGTGCTGCCTGTGGCGCCGGTGCTGCTGGTGCTCCCGGTACCGGCGTTCTTGCCGCCGCCCGTGCTCGAGCAGGCGACCGCGTACACCGCGGTGAGCACCAGGCTCGCGCTCGAGAACAGCATCGCCGTGCGTGACAGACCTCGGTTCAACACAGTTTTACGGACCATCCAAGAGCTCCAGAACGACTATCGGGCGGGCGTCTGAAACTAAGTTTCAGCTCGACATCCCGCGGGGTTAGCTAGCGCGCGTCTCGCAGTCCCTTGATGTCCGAGGCCGAAGTGGTCACGTGGCAAATTCAGGTCCGATTGTGTCGTTTCGAGCCGACTCGGAGCACAACCGCTTGAGTCGTTCACCGGCGCTCGCGGAGCCGGTGTAGGTTGCCTGGATGCACCTCGTGGCTACTGCCCTCATCGCCTTGGTCGCGACGATTCACGCCTACATCGTCGTGCTCGAAATGCTGCTCTGGCAGAAGCCGATCGGTCGGCGTGTGTTCCGCACCACGCCGGAGCAGGCCGCGCAGACCGCGACGCTCGCGGCCAATCAGGGGCTCTACAATGGCTTCCTGGCAGCCGGGCTGGTCTGGGCGCTCGTGGCAGGCGACGCGCTGCGCCGGCCCGTGGGCACCTTCTTTCTCGTCTGCGTCGCCGTGGCCGGGCTGTTCGGGGCGGCCACGGTCAGCCGGCGCATCCTGTTCGTCCAAACCTTGCCCGCCGTCGCCGCGCTCCTGGCCCTGTGGCTCGGCGAGTAGCCGCTGGCGACCCGGGACCAGCCGTTTGAGACCGATGATGTGGGCAAATCTGCCACCTTTCTTGCCAGCGGCGCGAAATCACGGCAAAAGCGGAGGCTACTGGCCACATGAGCGCCCAATCGCACGACCACGAAGACCCGCTGGAGTCGTCTCCAGTTATGTCTAGCGACGCCATCACGCCGCGAGGCGGCTTCATGGCGCGCCCGGGTTTGAAGACGCCGCCACGTCATGCGGTCGTGGTGCGAGGCGGTGAGGCGCCAGAGTCAGACGACATCCCGCGACTTCGCTCCAGCCTTCCGCCTCCTCCGCCCAGCGAGCCGGTCGCGCCGAGCAACGCCGATAAGGCGACGCTGCGCGCCATTCCGACGCCCACGCCGCCGCGCGTGACAGGAGGGTCGCCAGCCTCCGACTCGCTCGCGCCTTCGCCGCCCGTCGTCGAGTCATTGCCACCGCCGAGCCAAGGGCCGTTGAGCGACGCGCCGCTCGTGGCGAGCCTGCCTCCTCCCCCTCCGCAACGTGCGAACAACTCGCGCTGGACAATCGTCGCCGCAGCTGCCGCAGGTCTGGTCCTGGGTCTCGCGTCGGTGGCTGCCAAGGTGCAGAGCCAGGGCGTGGCCGCGCAACCGCCGAGCGGCGTGAGCTTGCCAGCAGCGCCCAGCGTCGCTCACGCGCCGGCTGTTGCGCCGAGCGCGCAGGTACGCGCCATCGCGAAGACGCCTGCGCCTGCGCCTGTCGTCAGCGCCGAGCGAGCCGCCAGCGAGGCCAAGGCGTCACGCCCGGCTCCGCCGAGCGCCAAGCGCAGCATCTTCTGAAGCGCCTGCCGAGTCGCCGCGCCTACTGCACGACTTGGCGGTCGATGCAGTCGAATACGACGTCCAGCTTGGCTTTCGGATCGGCCTTGATGGTCGTGCAAGCGTCGTCGCAGAGCAGCACTTTCGTGGGCTTTTTCTCGTCGTCGAAGTGCCAGGCGGTGTCGCCGGTGCAGGCGGTTCCGTACTTCAAGGAGGTAGCGGGCTGGCCGTCGGGCGTAAACTGCACGTTGACCTTTTCCGGATCCATCTTCTTGCCGGCGGGCGGCGCGGGCAGCTCGAGATCGCACGCGATCGACTTTCCGCGGATGAGGTTCACGGCGTCGAGCAAATCTTTCTGGGTTTGCTCCGGCGTTTGGTTCGGATCGTCCACCTTGACGATGAAGGCCTTGTCGGTGCCGCCACCCGCGGCGATGGCGTCGAGCGACGTCAAGCTGTCGCCCACACCGATGACGTAGGTGGGAATGCGATCGGCCACGGCCTTCGCGGCATTGGCCGTGTTGTCGATGGTGTTGCCCTGACAGCTCACGGGGTCACCGTCGGTCACCATCACGATCGCGACTTTGCGTGACGGGTCTTCCTTGAGCAGGCTCTCGGCGTACTCGATGGTCCCGCTGAGCGCCGGGTAGGTGGGCGTGCCGTACTCGTTGGGAGGATCGAGCGTAGCGATGGCGGCCGAGAAGGCGGTCGCGTCTGGCAACCCGCGCGGCTCCACCGTCGGCGTGACGTACTTGTCGGCTTGGCAATCGGCGGGCTGATTCTGGCTAGCGGCGCCCGTGCCCTTGTTCTTGTTGAGCGGAAACACACTGAGCGACGCCGTGATGCCTGCCGACTCGGGATCAGCGAAGAAGGCGTTGAGCGCGGACGTGACTGGATCCCATTTCTTGGTGCGGTCGCCGTGCTCCCCGTCGCCCATGCTGCCTGACTCATCGAGCAGGAAGACCAGGTACACCGGGGCCAGCTCTGCCTGCTGGGTGACCGCCGCGCAGTTTTCGCCGCCGCCGCTGCCGGAGTTGCCGTCCGAGCCGCCGCTGGCGGCGTTGCCGACGCCGTTACCGCCCAGGCTGAGCGTTCCAGCGTTGCCGTTGGCGCTGCCCCCGTGATTGGCAGCTCCGCCCGAGTGGGACGCGCCGGTCGAGACCTGACTTTCCGGCAAGCCATCACCGCAGCCACTGACCAACCCCAACCCGGTCGTGAGCCCCGCCAATGCCACGCAAAACCCCAAACCGAATCGTGTCCGCATGCTGCCCATTCTAGGCAAGGAATATTGAGCGACCACGGAAAACTGCCGTCCAACCATTACAATGGTCGCCTCTTTGCGCCTATCCGCCGCTGCCGTGGCAGAGCTAGTTACGTGCGCTCACGTTGTGCGCAACGGTGCTTTTCTCGGCGCTTCGACGCGCGCCCACATTGACCAAAAAGCGCCATGTTGTTGCGAGAAGGCGGCATGCCGCGGGAGGGCCCAGACGGCTACCGTAGTGTGAAGAGAACCCCTGCCTCCTTCCATTACTGGTGAACGCTGGGCTCTCGCTCCAACCATGATCAAAGCATCCGCCTTCATCGCGCTCGTCTGTGTGTCGTGGACGCCTGGCTGTTCGAGTGACGCGGACTCCGGGCCCCGCGGCGCCGCGGCTGGCAGCTCGAGCGGTGGCTCGGGGGGCGCGCCCGCCACGACGGCCGGCACCACCTCGAGCGCCGGCACCGCGACTGCTGCTGCAGGCGTGACCTCGACGGGCGGCGCGGTGGCGACCGCGGGCTCGAGCTCGGGCGGTGCCGCGACGGCGGGCACGGCGCAAGGTGGCCAAGCGGGGCAGGCCGCGGCCGGCACCGGCGGTCTTGCCGGGGCCGGCGGTGGCGGTGACCTGCCACCGCTCGAAGAATGCACCAGTAAGCCGTCGGTCGATCGCCTCACGTCGTGGAGCGCGACCAACGAAGGCACCATGGTGCCGTCGAGCGGCTCCATCTTGGTCAAAGAGGGCGCGGACTACGTCGGCAAGGTGGAGTTCATCGGCGCCGAGTGGCACGTCGTACCGGTGCTGATCGCCAACCAATTCGACGTCACGGCCGACTTGTCCAAGGCGTCGGGCATCACCATCACGTACAGCGCGACGTCGGAGCTGCACGTGCAGCTCCGCTCCAAATCGCACTGGAGCGGCGGCGATCAGTACGCGACGACGTTGCCTTCGACGTCGGGGCAAAAGCAAACCAAGTTCTTCTCGTTCGCCGAAGCCAACTGGAAGAGCCTGTTCGGCGCGCCGGTGCTGTCCTTCGCCGACACTTTGAAAGAGGGCATGGGCCTGGTGTTCGTCGGCAACAGCGCAAATACGCTCGTGTTCTACGGTCTCCGCATCGACGGCTACTCGCCACCTTGTCAGTGAAATATGAACGCATCAGTCAACCTCGCGCTCGTCCTCGCGGCCTTCGGGAGCTTCGCTTGCGGTGTCGACGGCGATCCGGTTGAGAGCCCCGCGCACGGTGGACAAGCGAGCGTCGCGGGCACGAGCAGCGGCGGCAGCTCTGCCGGCACGGTGTCGAGCGTTGGGGGCGGCGGCAGCGGTAACGCTGCGGGCTCGCTCGGTACGGCGGGCGCTGCTGGTACGGCGAGCGTCGGCGGCAACGGTGGAGCTGCGGGGTCGGGCGGCAGCAGCGGCGCCGCCGCAGGCGCTGCGGGTGCAGGCGGTTCGGGTGGTGGCGCCAGCAAACCGGTGTGCTCCGAGGGCCCGTTCCCCAAGCCTGAAGCGGGGAGCGCCATGACGGTGTGTCAGGGCTTTCAATACGCGCACAACTACAACGAAGGGCCGACCTGGGTAGCCAGCCAGGGCGCGTTCTTCTTCTCGAACTTCGTGCAGGGCGCGGCGGGCGGTAACGTCTCGGGCGACATCATCAAGTACACGCCTGGCGGCAGTTGCGAAGTGTTCATCAAGGACGTGGGCACCAACGGGCTGGCGGTGTCCAAGGCAGGCAACCTACTCGGCGCGACGCACAAAACGCGCTCCATCAGCGAGTTCGACATCACGACCAAGCAGCCGACGGTGTTGTCCGACACGTACATGGGCAAGCTGCTGGATTCGCCGAACGATCTGGTGCAGTCGTCGACCGGCAACATCTACTTCAGCAATCCGACCTACGAGCTCGGCGGCCGCCCGCAAGGCGTGGGCGGGGCCATTTTCAGGCGTGATCCGCAGGGTACCCTGACGCTGATCAAGCAGGCGGGCGCGCCCAACGGCGTCGCCATCTCACCCAAAGAAGACCGCCTGTACGTGGTGAACGGCGGGCTGTGGGACTTGGACGCCAGCGGCGCTGCTTCCAACAACCGCGATTTTCCGCTCAACGCCGACGGCCTTGCCATCGACTGCGCCGGCAACGTTTACCTTTCCGGCGGGTCCATCCGTGACCCCAACGGGCAAGAGATCGCCAAGTTCAGCGGCGGCACCAACCTC
>DATAKF010000129.1:0-23476 GCA_036261775.1 Polyangiaceae bacterium
GATCGTCCCCTACGGCCAAGTGCCCAAACTCTTCCCACGCCCACGATCGCGCGCTCTCGCCTGATTCCATCCCCGACAAACAGATCTAACTCAGGGAAATTCCCAGCCAGCGAACGAGATGGAACCAATCGTCAGCCGCCTCCCCGCCTCCCTGTGAATCTCGAAGGTTCGCGCGATGAGCGACCAGCGCGGAGGCAGCCCGAAGCCTGACGTACAAAAAGGCCGAGCAATGGCACGTGAGAATCGGCATCACGGAGCCGTGACCTGGAAGCTGACGAGGCTGCTGCGCAGGCCGTCCGCTTCGACCTCGACGCGGTGCTCGCCGGGTGTGAGTCGCCAGGGCAATCGAAACGGGGGGCGCAGCGACGCGCTCGGGCGGCCATCGATGATGAAGCGCACGCTTTTGGCCTTGGAGGCCGCGCTGAGCACGATTTCCTGGCGAGATGGGCCGTCAGGGTCGAGCGCAAAGCGCTGCGCCGAGCGCGGAAAGGTCAGGCGCGGGGCCTCGGCGGCTTCTTCGGCTTCGGGCGGGCAAGCGGTCGAAACGTGGAGCCCTGCCAGGGGCCGCCCTGCCTGCTCGGCCCAAGCCCGGAACTCGAGCGGGTAGCGCTCCAGCACGCGCGTGGTGTGACCACAGCGCGCAGCGCTCTCGCGCCCCGCCGCATCGAGGTGCGAGAGCACGTGCATGTCGCAGCTCTCGCTCGGCTCGTGACCTCGCGCAAAGCGCTCGAGGCGCCGATGCGGACACGCAGCGCCGGGTCGCTTGCCGCTCAGAGTGCAGACCTCCGCCTCGCCCAGCCTTGCAGCCACGAGCGGTGCGGGCGATCGGCCCTGCATGGCCGCCAGCATCAGGTCGTGAAACGCGGGACCGGCGGCGGTGATACCGCTGGCGTCCTTGAGCGGCGTGCCATCGAAGTTGCCGACCCACACGGCCACCGTGACCTCGCGCGTGTAGCCCACGGCCCAGTTGTCTCGGTAGCCCTTGGAGGTGCCGGTCTTGGCCGCGACCGGAAACGGCAGATTCAGCACCGAATCGCGGCCAAAACCAGCCGCGCGCGCCGCGTCGTCCGAAAGCATGTCGGTCAACAGCGCCGCCTGCTCGGGCGCGAGCACCCGCCGTGCGGCCGCCGCCGGAAGCTCGCGCGCTGGTGCGCCCGAGGCCGAAAGCGAGAGCACGAGGCGCGGCGGCAGCAGCTCACCGCCCCGCGCCAGCGCCGCGTACGCGCTGGCCAGCTCGAGCAAGGTCACCTCGCCATCGCCCAGCGCCAGACCGACGCCGTAGTGCTCGGCGTCGCGAGTCAACGACGCGAAGCCGAAGCGTCGCAACGTCTCGAGCAGTCGCGGTGGGCCGAGCCGCGACGTCACTTCGAGCGCCGGCAAATTGAGCGAGCTGCCGAGCGCCTGGCGCAGCAGCACGGGCCCGCGAAAGCGCTGATCGTAGTTGCGCGGGGCAAAGCTGCCGCCCGGCACCAAGAAGTCGCGCGGCAGGTCGGGCAGCAGCGTGGCCGGGCCGTAGCCGAGCTGCTCCATGGCGGCCGCGTACACGAATGGCTTGAGCGCCGAGCCGGGCTGGCGCTTGGCGACCACGCCGTCGTTGGCACCCTGCTTTTTGGCGTCGAAGTAGCTGGGGGAGCCCACGTAGGCCAGCACGTCGCTGGTTTCGTTGTCGAGCACCACGAGCGAGATGGCGTCGCCCCCGTGGGCGGCCAGCACCGGTTGTGCCGCTTGGGCGACGCGCTCGGCCTCGCGCTGCAGCTCGGCGTTCAGGCTCGTGCGCAGGCTATGCGTCCGCTCACCGCTTTGCCCGGCGTAGCGCTCGGCCAAGCTGAAGCTCAAATGCTCGGCGCCTTCTGCGCTGACGACAGCGTTGATGCGCAGCGGCGTCAGCTCCGCGCGGTTGATCTCGGTTGGTGTCGCGAGCCCCAGCTCCGCCAAACGACCCAGGACGCGAAGACGTCGTCGTTCGAGCAGGTGCGGGCGCCGCCGCGGGTCATACAGCGATGGTCCGCGCGGAATGGAAACCAAAGCGGCCGCTTCGGCCAAGTCGAGCGCTGACGCGGGCTTGCCGAAGTAGCGCCGGCTGGCCGCGTCGATGCCGAACAAGTTCGGCCCGAACTCCACTCGGCTCAAATACTCCTCCAAAATGCGCTCTTTCGAGAGCGACGCCTCGATGCGCAGCGCCAGCGACATTTCGCGCAGCTTGCCGCTGGCGCTGCGCGGCACCGGCTCGAGGGTGCGCGCCAGCTGCTGCGTGAGCGTGCTGGCGCCGCTCACCACGCGCCTCGCCAGCAAGAGCTGGCCGCAAGCGCGCGTGACCGCCAGCGGATCGACGCCCGGGTGGCGATAGAACCGTGCATCTTCAGCCGCCAACAGCGCCGGCACGACCCAGGGCGAAAGCTCGCTCAACTTGACCGGACTTTCCGCCAAGCCTTGGCCCACCGCCACCTCGCGCAAGAGACGCCCGTCGCGATCGAGCACCATGACGGTCGTGCGCGCCTGCGCGGCCGTCAACGCCGGCGGCAACGACCGAAAGCAGGCTGCCAGCGCGAGCAGACCCCAAGGCAACAGGAGCACGCCGAGCAACAGCAAGCCGTAGCGCACCAGGCGGCGCCCGTTCCACGATCGCGCCAGGCGACCGAAGCGCGTCACTTGACCGTAACCTCCGTCGCGCCCGTGCGTCCGAACACCTCGGGCGCGTACATCTCTTCCACGCGCGTCGGCGGCAGCACGAAGCGGCCCAGCGTGGTCGCGCGCGCCAAGTACCGGTAGTGCCAGAGCCCGGCCGGCAGCTGGTCGACGAAGAACAGCACCCGATCGTCGCGCATCTCGTTCCTGTCGTAGGGCGCGCCATAGCTCGGCGCCTCGTCGACCATGCCGTCGCCCGAACCGCAGGCGGAGCAGCTGGAATCATCAGTAAATCCGGACGTTTTCAACCAATCGGCCGTCGTGAACAGCTTGGGATCGATGGCTTCGAGCCCCGCCGGCAGCGCGTCGTCGAGCACCACGTACTGGCGCGCGGCAGGCGTCACCACGGTCAAGTCGACCATCACCAGATCACCGGCCGCAAGCTCCTTGGCGACACCGACGGGCGCGCCGGGTCCGCCCTTCTTCAGGCTCTCGGCGCTCACGCTGTGCAAGCTCTTCTCGACCCAGATGCCGGCGTCGAGCGGAGTCTTGGGCAGCTCACGCCGCACGTAGCGCAGCCGAGCCTCGTAGAACAGCTTGCCAGAGCCGCTCTTTTCGAAAGTCAGCGCGTCGCTGCCGTGCTTCAGCAGCGTAGCGATCGGGAGGTCGAAGCGCTGCGAGACGGGCTGTGCTTCCTCGAAGCTCGCCTTACCCAAGGCGTCGGCACCGAGCAGCAACGTGGCGTCGAAGCGCGTCGCTTCCGGCTCTGCCACGCGCCGGTAGTCGTCGAGCGCGAGCAGCGCCCAGGCGCTCTCTTGCGTCGTGCGGAACTTGCCGTTCTTCCGCGCTGCCATCAAGCCGCGTGCCAGCTCGGTCAAGAGCGGGTGCTTGCCCTTGGCGGCCAGGGCGCGCAAAACCAGCGCTTGCGTGCGCGTCTCCGAGTCGAAGAGCGAGTAGTAGTCGCCACCGGCGTCGTCTTGAACCAGCGCGCGGTCGCCGTTCAGGTGCAGCGCTGCCTCCAACTCCTTGGTCAGTAGCGCCGGCACGTCGGACGGCATTTTTGCGCCCAGCGCGGCGTGAAGCAGCAGCGCTTTACCGAACAGCGGCAGCTCTTTTTGGCGCGCGAACACGCGATTGATGCCGCCCGCATCGGGTGAGCCCAGCTCTCCCAGCACGTCGAGCGCCAAAGCGGCCGTGGGCAGCTCCCACGGCTGGTTCATGCTCATCTGGCTGACTCGACGCAGGTACCCGCGGGCACTATCGAGCGCCGGCTTCGGCACAGCGACACCCGCGCGCGCGGCGCGCGCCAACGCCAGCGCAGCGTACGGCGACACCCAGGTGGACGACTGACCAGCTCCAGGCCACATCGCGAACCCGCCGTCGCCCTGCTGACGCGCCAGCACCTCGCTCACCGCCGCCTCGGCGCGCTTGCGCGCGTCAGGCGGCAGCTTGAACCCCAGAGCCTTGGCAAGATCGCCGAGGGCTATCAGCGGCAAAATGCGGCTCGAAAGCTGCTCGGTGCAGTTGTACGGGTAGTCGATCAGGTCGAGCGCGGTTTGGTCGATGCCGACCAGCGCGGTCGACGACAGCGCCACCGACAGCTCTCCCACGTCGTCGCGCGCGCCGGTCAGGGCTCCCAGCTTCTCGGTTTGGGCACCGCTGGTTTGGCCATAGACGGCGGCAGCTTCCGGCGTCATCGGCACCTGCACCGGGAACGTCTGCGTCACGACGTCGCGCTCGCCGCCCGCCTTGACCTCGAAGCGCAGGCTCGCCTTGCCCGGGTGCTCGGCCTTGAACGGAAAACGCACCTCGATCGAGCCATTTTCCGGCACTTCGAGCTCTCGGCTGAGGCCAGCCGTCGCAGTCAAACCCGTGACCGTAGCGGTGACCTGAACCTTGCCAGCACCCAAGCGCTTCTTGCTGACGATGATGCCAGCTTCGAAGGAGTCCCCCGCGCGTGCAAAGCGCGGCAAGGCCGGACGAGCCATCAGCGGCTTGCTGGTGGTAACGCGCTCTTGCGTAAAGCCGTAGCGATCTGCCTGCCCGACCGCGACGGCCATCAGCCGGTACGTGGTGAGCGACTCGGGCAGCTTGAAGCTCACTTTGGCTTCGCCGCGCGCGTCGGTGATGATGCGCGGGTTGAAGTACGCGGTCTGCCGAAAATCACGGCGCGCCTCGCCCTCACCGCCGCCGCCGCCGTCGCGCCCCTTGTCGCGACCGCCCAGCGCTTCGAGCAAGATACGGCCTTCGGCGTCGCGGCTCTCCAGCGTCGCAACCTGCAGCGCGCGCGCGGCCGAGAACGTCAGCAGCGGATCCGGCGTCTTGTAGTCGATCTGCGAGAGCACGCCTTCGTCGGCCGCGTACAGCGTGACCTCGGTGTTGGGCGCCACGACCCCGGCGGCGTCTTTGACGCTGAGCTTGACGTCGATGCTCTCACCGGGCCGAAAATCGGCCTTGTTCGGCGTCACCCGCACGGCCAGGCGCCGGGCGTCGGAGTCGACGAGCAGGTTGGCGTAACCGACCCGGTAGCTGCCCGGCTCGAGCGGCGCGCTCTTACCACTGCGGCGCGGCAGCAAATGCACGCCCACGAAGACGTTGGGCAACAGCTCGCTCGTGACCGGGATCTCGAAGCTGGGCGCGGTTCCGCGCAGCACGCGGTGGAACGACTGATACACGCCCGAGCGCTCGACCGTGATCAGCGCCTCGGCCTCTTTGTAGGGAGACTTCACCAGCACGCGCGCGCGTTGGCCGACGGCGTACGATTTCTTGTCCAAGACCAGCGTCACACTGCGGCGCTCGCTGTCCGGCCAGGTCGGCTCACCCGCGCCCGCCGCGTAGATAGAAACGGCCGACTCGGCCTGGTTGCCGCGCTCGTCCTTGGAGCGCGCCACGATCACGTAGTAGCCGGCGGCCGGCACCGCTAGCGAGCACGAAGCCGCTCGTCGCTCTTCCGTCGTGACCTCGCAGCGCGCCACCTGGCGATCGACGGTCTTGCTCACGCCGCGGTAGTAGTCGTCGCCCGACGCTTCGCGAGCGTAGGTGAAGCGCCGCTCCAGCAGCTCCAGCGCCACCTTCTTGCCGCCTTGGCGCCGCCCGTCGAGCGCGAACGCCACGACCTCCGGCTGCACGGAGCCGGGCGCGTCGACGAAGCCGGACTGCGTCGTCTTCAAGCCAACGTAGAACGACGCCGGATGCACGAGAGCGCTGCTCGAGCTGGCTACGGTGCGGCGCGACACGTCGGTCACCTCGGCGTCGATGCGCAGGAGCTCCGTGCCGCGCTGGCCCGGCAGGTCGAGCTTTTCGGCCCAATTGACCCGCCCCTGGGCGTCGAGCTTGCGCGACTCGCGCCGCAGCTCGCCCGCCGGCGAAGTGTCGGGCAAGTCGTTGTAGTAGACGCCCGCGTCGGTCACGAAGTCGTCGGCGCCCGGCACCTGGAACCACGTGGCCCCGCGCGAGACACTGAACGTCGCGCCCAGGCCCGAGGCCGCGGCCCCGAACAGGTAGTCGGCCTTCACCTCGAGCTGCGCGCTGTCGCCGCGCACGTAAGCGGGCTTGTCAGCGCCAGCCGCGACCTTCAGCTCGACCGGTCGATACTCCGCGACCTCGACCGATCCCTGCAAGAAGCTGCCGTGATCGAGCCCCGTCGCCGACACGTAGTAGGTGCCCAGCTCCCCTCCCGCTGGCACGCGCAGCTTGGCCGCAAACGTTCCGTAGCTGGTGAGCAGCACCTGCTGCGTGCCCATGTCCTGACCGCTAGGCGAAGCCAGCGTGATCGTCAGCGGTTTCTCGCCCGGCAGGGCGTTGCCGGTCGGACTCTCGCTCCGCACGATGCCCTTGACCTGGACCTCGTCGCCGGGGCGGTAGAGACCGCGGTCGCTGAACAGCACGCCGTACGGGCGAAGCTCGCCCGAAAAGTCGGTTTGCACGTCCAGGCGGTAGCCTTCGAGGTACTCGGAAACCGGCGCGAAGGCGCTGTCAGAGCCGCGGCGCGCGACCAAGATGGCGCGCGCTTCCGGGCTGCCATTGGTGAGGTTCGGGGCAAATTCCGCGGCGGGAATGCGCGCAATGCCGTCGGCGCCGGTCGGGTACGAGCGCTGGGGGCGCTCCGGCATCCACAGCTCTACCGTCGCTCCCGCCACCGGCGCGTTACTGTTGCGATCGGTTACCCACACCAGCGAGCCAAAGCGCGAGAGCTTGGCGCTGATGCCGAGGTCCGACAGGTTGAGGACCTTCATGTCGACGGGCCTATCCCAGTCGCTCTTGTCCGAAGGGTAGCGCGTGCCAATCGCCAGCGCACCGCGACCGCTTGGGCCGAGCACTTTGGCTGCGTCGACGCTCGTCTTGGCGATCTGATTGCGCTGAGCGCCGGGCTTGACCTGCTGCACGACGCTCTTGCCGAAGCGCGACAGCCAATCGATGTCCTTCAGGTTGCCCTTACCGGGCCGCTGCGCTTCGCGCCACGAGAGCAGATCTTGCGGGGTCAACGCGGCGGTGAGCAGGTCGAACGAGGCGACGTTGCGCGACGCCACCGGCACGCTCAGCGGCCGCCCACCGAAGTTGCGCCCCACCGCGCCAATATCGACTCGCGGGTGATGGTCAGCCATGCGGAAAGTCACGGCCATGGGCTTGCCCAGCGCCTGACCGAACTCGTCGACCACGCCCGGCTCGACCTGCACCCGGTAGCTCTGCCCGGGCTGAAAGCGACCCGGCAACGAGACGTAGCTGGAGTTGCCTTGATCGTCGGTCTGAAGCTTCAACCCCACTTCGGGCGTCACGCGCACTTTGCCGGCCAAGCTGGGCGACTTGATGGAGTTGTTGAAGATCAGCGAAATCGACGACTCGGCGTCGCACGGATCTTTATCTTGGCGCCGCGCGCAGCTGATGCCGTACACCGACAGCGGGTTGTAGGTGCGAAACGACACCGTGCGTTCGTTGGCCATCGGCAGCGGCCCTTCGGTGCCACGCAGCGTGGCGGCCAACGTGAGCGTGACCAGGCTCTGCGGCGAAAGCGGCCGTTTTGGCCGCACCACGAGCACGCGCGGCTCCTTGGGCTCCGGCTCTACCTCGAACGGAACCGCAACGGCTCCGCGCCCGGAGTCCATCTCCAGCTTGGCCGCGGCTTTCAGCGCTGCGGCCGCCACCACTTGGTCGAACTCCAAGCGCAGCACGGTGCTGAGCGGCAGCCCCTCGTCATTCTCGCTTGGTGAAGAGCCGACCAGCGACGGGCGGCGCGTCTCGAAGCCAAAGGTATGAGCGGCCGCGAGCCGAGTGCCATCGATGGCTTGAAGCCCCGCCGGCACCTCCACCTTGAACTGGGTTCCGAGCGGGAGCCGCTTGGCCGGCGTGAAGATCGCCGCGCGCGAGCCAACCCAGCGATAGCTGCCAGGTACGGGCGGAGTGATCTGAAACGGCGGCGGCGTCTCGGTCACCACGTCGAGCGCGTGCACCGGCCGGTCGAAGACCACGTTCACCTCGGTGACGATGCCAACCAGGCCCTCCGGCGAGCTGAACGCGACCTTGAGCGGGCCGCTCGGCTTGTCCGCGCTGACCTGCTCCGTGCCCAGCGCCAGCGTGCCACCCGCCACCGGCGTTGGCTTCCCCATGCCCCCGGCGCACGCCGCCGACAGCCCTAGCCCAACGGCCACGGATAGCAGCAGACGTCCGCGCCGACGCGAACAAGACTCGACCACACGCGGGAGCAGACGCCCCAGACCCAACGGCCCTCGAGGTTCAATCACGAGCGGCAGTCAGCAATGGGCGTGCCGCCGCTGCAAGCGCCGCCTGCGCCAAGAGGACGCCCGCTCCCGGCGCGCTTTTCATCGGTGCGTCTCCGCTGGCGCTGCAGCGGCCGTGGAACCCCGGACACGCCCCTGCGGTCAGCTCGACACGGCGCGGTTAGGGCTTGCGTGCGGGCCGCGCGCTTGGGAGCGTACGCCCGTGAGCGCTGCATCGACGCGCATCGACCGCGTCACGCCCGGCCGGCGGCCAGATCGACCAGTTTGGGGCTACCAGAACTGGCGCAGACTCCTGTTTTTGCATTGGGCGGTACCTGTCGAAGCGCTGCGGCGCTTGGTGCCAAGCAGCTTCGAGCTCGACCTGTACGAGGGCGTCGCCTACGTCGGCGTCGTGCCGTTCGCGATGGAGGGCGTGCGGCCGCGCCTCGCGCCTCCCGCCACCGCCTTCAATTTCCTGGAGACCAACGTGCGCACGTACGTGGTCAAAGACGGCGTGCCCGGCGTGTACTTCTTCTCGCTCGAAGCGGCGTCGCGCTTGGCCGTAGAGACAGCACGGCTGTTGTTCGCGCTGCCTTACCATCATGCCAACATGCGGCTCGAAGGTGGGCCCGACCGCACGCGCTACCAATCGCGCCGCAGCGGCAGCGGCGCGCTCTTCGACGTCGACTACTCGGTGGGCGAAGCGCTTGGTCCTTCGCTGCTCGGTTCGCTCGAGCACTTCTTGATCGAGCGCTACTGGCTGTTCACCGAGCGCGAAGCGCAGCCGTACAAGGGACAAGTGCATCACGCTCCCTACCCGGTGCACCGCGCGCATGTCCTCGGCGTTCGCGACGAATTGGTCAAGGCCGCTGGATTGCCGGCCCCGCAAGGTCCGCCGGCGTTCGCGCATTACTCGCCCGGCGTCGACGTCGAGGTATTTGCGCTACAGCCGGTTTGAACGGCCCCTGCTATGCTGCCTTGCTGTGCGAGTCGTCAGCTGTCTACTCGGTCTGCTGCTGCTCAGCGCTACCCCGGCTCGCGCCGAGTCGTTCGTGCGGCGCTTGGCCGAGCGCGCCCTGGAGCGCGGTATCCAACAGGAAGCGCGCGGCGACATCGCCCAGGCGCTGACCAGTTACGACGAGGCCGTGCGCACCGACTCGACTCTGGGCCAAGCCGCGCTCCGGCTCGGTGGGCTGCGCGAGCGCATGGGCGACCGCGACGAGGCCGAGCTGCTCTACACACATGCGGCCGGGGCCCCAGACACCAGCGCCGACGCCTACTACGCGCGCGCCCTGCTGCGCGCAGCCACTCAGCGCCGTCGCCAGGCCGTCCTGGATCTAGCCGAGTCGGTAGCGCTTTCGCCTCGCCCCGAGCGCCTGCGACTGCTGGGCGGCTGGTACATCGAGGCTCGCTCCTGGCCGGCAGCGCTGGCGGTGTGGCGCGCCATCGCCGCGCACGCCCAAGAGAGCGGCACTGACGCCGAACGGCGCGAAGCTCGGCTCACCGTGACAGCGCTCTCGTGGCTGGCCTCAGACACGGATCCGGTGCTGGCAGGCGCTACGTCGCGCGACTGGGTGCGCCGTTCGCTGTCTCGCGCGGCTCGCCCCAGCAAGACAGAAGCTCAAGGCGCGCGGAAGCTGACGCCCTGATCGTCGGAGACGAGCAGCGGATACGCATCGTTGCCTTTGACGGGGCCGCCGAACAGCAGCAGCCGTTCGCCCAGCGCCAAGAGGCGCGTCGGAGCGCGCCGCGACAGACCCAGCTCCGGATACTCGGCGGCGTCGAAAGCCACGATGGCGGGCGTGAAGCTACGGCCCTCGTCACGGCTCGACACCACCCGCACGACGCCGTCTTGAGCGCTGCTGAGCACCACCGTGCCACGCAGCTTGGCCACGTCCACGCTGGCCGGAGGCGCCGCAAGCACGCTCGGCGGCAGCGGTAGCTCGCCACAGCGGCCGCCAAACGGGCACAGCCGCAGGTGCAGCCGCTCGCGATCGGCGGTCAACACGACCAGGCTGCGCTCGTCGCAGCCGCTGCCCAGCACGCGCTCGCTGATCGGCGCAAGCTCGCTCGTCTGCGGCTCGCTGCCTTCCAAGCTGAACACCACCTGCTGCGCGCCGCCGTCTTCGCGCGGCGACATGCGGTAGGCGCGCCGACCATCTTGGCTGCCGCAGCGTTCGGCGTGCGTCTCGAACACGTCACCGCGCCGCGCCAACGGGCGAAACGTGAGCCCGCGATCGGCCGTCGTGTAGAGGCCGGTGTCGGAGCCAGCACCGAGCGCGACGCCGAAGTTGTTCCCGTCGCGCCACACGTTGCGGTAGATGCCGCTCCTGGCGGGCAGGCCCTTGCCGAGCACGGGCCTGGGCGGCGCCGGGACGTGCGCGGCTTCGACAGCGCCCAGCGACGGCTTCATCAGCTGCGTGTAGCCACCCCGCGCAAACGGCCAGGCCTTGGCAAACACCTGCGCCAGCGGCGCCGCTGAGACACCCAGCTCGGCGAGCGGGGTGCCGCGGCCGCTGTACTCACGAAAATCGGCGGCGGTGAGGTTGTGAACCCGCTCGATGTCGACGCTGCCGGTCACGCGCAAAGCCAGCTTGGCGCAGCGGTGAAACGGACGATCGGTCGCGGCCGCCGAGACCAAACGGCGCCGCACCAGGCGCTGAAAGTCGCTGTCGCGATCGCGAATCAGCGTGGGCCCCGTCGGCCCCACCATGCACAAACCGTAGTCGGCCGTGGCAACGGTCAAGTCGTGCAGGCGGAAAGCCGACTGCATGCGCGGGTAAGCGCTCCAAAGTCCCCAAGCGACGAGAGCCAGGATCAGGACGAACCGCAGTCGCAGCGGCGGGGCGGGTGCAGCGGGTGCGACCGCCGCAGGTGCCGAAGCCGAAATGTGCATGAGCCCCCTGAAACTATTCAGCTTCAGAGGGCTCGGCCAAGTTAGAGGGGTGAGGGGTCGGGGGTTAGGGGATAGTCGGCGGAGGGCTTTAGGGTCCGAGAGGGGACCGCGCTACCGCCGCCGAGCTTCAACGCCCCAGCTGCTGCTCACGCCCAAACGATGGCGTCTTACGCCATCGTGCGCGGCAGGTCGTCCGTCTTCAGACGCTTGCGGCGACGACGAGCGGCTTCGCTCATCTTCTTGCGACGCTTGACCGACGGCTTCATGTAGTGCCGACGGCGCTTCAGCTCGCGCAGGATGCCTTCACCTGCCATCTTGCGCTTGAGGTGCTTGATGGCTCGCTCGATACCCTTGTCGCCAACCTGGACTTCAAGGGGTTTGCACTGAACGGATTCGCTGGGATTCGCCAAGGGACGGGGGATATGCCAGGCCGGCCTTCGGATTGCAAGCTTCTCTCGGGGGATTCTGCTAATTCGCGGACTTCGAAATGACCGACACGCCCCGCACCCAACCCACTGGGGTCAAAGCCCCCCACGGCGCCAAAGAGCTGGAAATCAGCTGGGCCGACGGCCATCGCTCGCGATTTCCGCATGAAATCCTGCGTGGCTACTGCCCGTGCGCCGGCTGCCAAGGCCATTCCGGCATCATTCAATTCCAAGAGGGCGGCAACACCGACCTGCGGAACCTGGAGCAGGTCGGCAACTACGCCCTGGGCCTCGGCTGGGGCGACAGCCACGACTCGGGTATTTATTCGTTTCGATATCTCCGCGCGCTGGGCGACCTCATCGACGCGCAGGGGCCGGAGGCCGTGAAGGGTCTGGGCACGCTGCCCAGGATTTAGTTTTGAGGCGTGAGGATTGAGGATTGAGTCGACCTACTAGCTACGTCGTCACGACCTCGTATCCCGAACACGCTGGCGATGCGCAGGGGCACTTCGTGGCGGCGGAGGTGCGGCGACTGGTGGAGACGCACGACGTCACGGTGCTGGCGCCGGGGCGCGCGCGGCCTTCGCTGTTTGACGAGCGCGTCGTGAGCTTGGGTGGGGGTGACGCTTTCGGGTTTCCGGGCGCGCTGGCGCGGCTTCGGGAGCGCCCGTGGCGCGTGGCTGGCGCTGCGCAATTCGTAGTCAGTGCACTCCGCTGGCTCGAGCGAGCCCCTACCCCGGCTCAATTGATTGCGCACTTTTTGCTACCCTGCGGAGTGCCGATCGCAACGCGCGCGCTAGGCGATCGCCGTACGCAGCTCGAAATCGTGGTGCACGGCAGCGACGCCCGGCTGCTGGCCAAGCTACCGAGTGGCGTGCGCGCCCGCGTCGGCAGGGAGCTCGTCAGTGTAGGGGCGCAGCTGCGCTTCGTGTCGGGCGAGCTTCACGATTTGGTGCTCGGCGCGCTGCCCGCGCGCCAGCGCGAAGTCTTACAAGCGCGCTCGCGCGTCGCGCCGTGCGCCATCGACTTGCCCGGAGCAAAGTCGCGCGCACAGGCCCGCGAGGCCTTGGGCATCGCGCCCGATACCCAGCTCGCGGTCATCGTCGCGCGCCTCATCCCCGGCAAGCGCGTCCACGTCGCGCTCGAAGCTTGCGAGCGCGTACCCGACCTTCGCGCCGTCGTGGTCGGCGAAGGCCCTGAGCGCGAACACCTCAGCCAACGCTTCCCACGCGCCACCTTCGTCGGTCACGTCGACCGCCCCCTCGCCCTCACCTACCTCGCCGCCGCCGACGCCTTGGTCTCCGCGTCACTCGAAGAAGGCGCGCCGACCGTGGTGCGCGAAGCCCGAGCGCTGGGCACGCCAGTCGTCTGCTTGGCCGCCGGCGACCTCGCAAGCTGGGCCGAGCGCGACGCGGGTATTCACGTCGTCAACAGGCCCCCGCCCGCCACGAGGCCTACGTCCGAACGACCCGAGCCTTCCTAAAGCCAAGGTCGCGAGCGCGAATCGTATCGGGAGCGCCAGCGTCAAACACGACGAAACCAGACAAAACGACCGAGTTCCGTTGCAGTTTGCGGCACGACGCGGCACCCAAGATCAGGACGGAGCGCGACATCGTCCCTCGCCCTGAAGCCCGCACGCTAGGGCGCGATCGTGAAGTACCGCGCGACCTCGGGCTCAGCGCCGCTCACGTCGATCTCGGCCCTACCGCGAAAGCCCGCAGGCCCGCCGTTGAGCAGCACCGAGGGCGTAGCGCTGCGCTCTGCGGAGCGATTGAAGGACCAGCTGTCCCAGGGCAGGGTCAGGTCCCTTCCGCGCGCAAACGTCTCGACATTGACGCTGAAGAAGGTCGACTCGCGCTGCGCCGACGCGCCGTTGCAGTAGGCTTCGGGTCCGAACACGAAGTGAATGCTCGCGCTGCTCGCGAACGCGTCACGAAAACCGACGCCGAGGTCCAGGGTGCGCTGGATGGTCGCCCCACTGTCGGTGACTTTCAGACGATGGAGCAGCGCGGTGATGTGGTCGGCATCGAGGTGCGAGGGCGCTAGCGAGTAGACGGTCGCGCCGTCATCGGCCAGGGCGACCACGCGACCAGGAGTATTGATGCTGGCCTCGAGCGTCACGGCTCCTTCGCCCGCGCGCACCAGCTCGACGCCGAAGCGGTGCAGGGCTTCGTCGTGCTCGTTCGTGGCCGAGTTTCCCTCTGCGTTGTACACCGGAGCGTCGGTCGGAAAGCCCAGCACATTACCCGCCTGTAAGATCGCGCCAGAGAGATCGAGCGGCGCACCGAGCTCGTGCTGAGGCATGATCAGGGTGTGCTGAAAGTCGACCTCGTCGCCGAACGGCACCGGGTCGTCGAACCTCTCCGCGCTGGCGGGGTCGAGCGCGTAGAGCAGCGACTCGCGGCCGTAGCCCTCGACCCATTGCATAGGCTCGAACGACTTCGTCTCACAGTCCTCGACGTCTGGGTTGCAGCCGGGCACGCCGAAGCTCCTGTACCAGGGAAAGCCGAGCGAATCGCAGACCTCAGCGGTGTGGCAGCGGATCAGGCGCGTCACCGGCAGGAGCAAGCGGCCGTCGTGGCGCACGTAGCCGAACCACGATGTGTTCTGCTCCGTGTCGTCGGGTAGCGAAGGCGCGTTCAGCGAGTCGTCGATCGGCAGCGTGCGGGGATCGCCGGGCGGCTCGGACAACGTGACGAACGTGATGCCACGCTGACGCGGCAGCGGACACTCGAGGTCCAGCTCGGGAACATCGAGGTCCCGGCCGCAATCCTGGTTCCAATGAAGGCCCGCTGCCGCGATGCCGCCGCCTTCGACCACGAGCTCACTAGCGAAATGCGGCAGCGTCTCTTCGCGGCGATCGCCCGCTTCGGCAGTGGGATACTGTAAAACCACGTCGCCGCCGCGCTGCACGAGTACGAACTCGCCGACCTCGGTCTCGCGCCGATCGATGATCCGCTCGACCGCCGAGCCGAAGAACGGCAGGTAGGGCCCGGCACTCGGCTCGGGAGCCACTGTGACGCTCTGCACGCCGTTGCTGCCGACGAAATGCGCACCCTGAGGGTCGACGAGCGGCAGGCCGCCGTCGCTGAGCCTGACGTCGCCGAGCGCTTGCAGGGTGCCACCGGCGAGCCCCGCCACGCCGACGTAGCTCGCTACACCGCTAGCGCTCTGCGCATCCAACACGCTAAACGAATAGTAGAGCGTTTGCGTCGTCGCCTCCCACGCGAACGGCCCCTGATTGCCCGAGTCATCGTCTTCGACTGCCGGCCATTCGGTCGCCAGCTGCGAGACCGGCGTGAGCGCGAACGGCGCTGTCACGCTCCACGACGAAAGCAAAACCTTGCCTCCGGCGTCGCGCTCCATGGCGAGCAGCGAATCCGTCGACGCCGCGAACAGCTGGTAGGCGTTCATCCCAGCGGGCAGCGGCGCTTGCGTGCCGTCGCCGCGTAGCAGCCAGCCGCTGCCGAGGATGACCGGCTCGCTCAGCAGCTCCGTTTGACTCAGCCGATACGCCGCGCGCGGCAGCGGCTGCGACCATTGCTCGGTCAACGCAGACAGAGCCGAAGCGTCGAACAGCGCCAGCTGCGCGCCGTCTGCCGCCTGCGTGGCCACCGCCAACGACGTGCCGGTGAGGCTTACGGCCGTCACTGCTCCAGCGACCGCCACCGGAGCCGAAACGGCGATTTCGCCCGAGCTCCCGAAGCTCGCTACCGAAAGCGTCGGGTCCCCGTCGTAGTTGCCCAGCACCGACACGAAAGCAGAGCCGGTCGCGAACGCGGCGTAGCCGTCACCCGGCAGGTCCTCTTCATCGACCAGCGCGTAGCTCGAGCCATCGAAGCGGTAACTGGTCACGCGCATCGTTTCGGTCGTCGCGGCCGAGCTGGTTTCGTAGATCTGGCACTCTTGCCCATCCGGTCGACGCACCTGCGAGAGCACGAACAAGTAGCCGTCCTGCTCGACCACTTGCCACAGCTCGCCCGCAAGCTCGGTGCTCGCGAGCAGCTGAGGATCGCTCGGGTCGCTGAGGTCGAGATGCATCAGCATCGTCGCGTCGTTGAACATCGGCGTCGTCGGAATCTCGGTCAGCTCGAGCTGTCGCGGCACGCGCGCGACGACGGTCACGTGCTCGGCGCCCGGCAACATTTGCAGCGCGCTGCCCTCGACCGGCAGCTCGGCAACCAGCTCCGGCGCTGCCCGATCTTCGAGCGAGTACACCAGTACGCCCCGAGTCGCACGGGAAGGGAGCGGGGCGGAGTAGTCGGCGCCGGGAAAGACCACCAGCCGCTCACCCACGACCGCCCCAAAGCGCGAGGGGCTCCAGGAATACAGCGGATTGTTGCTCGGGTGGTCCTCGCCGATGCCGGGCTCGCCGACGGAGCCGGTGCCCGGGCCACTGAAGTTGCTCGCGTTCTCGTACACCGGCGCCTTGCTCGGCTCTGCCGCCTCCGAGCTGCAGCCCAAGACCGCGATCGAACCGAGGACCGCCGCGCCACGCCATTTGTTGCCGCTCTTGCTCATGCTCGCCGTCCTCGACCCTGCCCGTTCATAGCACGGCGAAGCTCCGGGAGTCCGGAACAAGGGTGCGCTACGCTCGCGGGCATGCGTCGTCGACCAACCGTGCGTGGGCGGTCTGCCCGAATTGCGCTCCAAGCAGCCTTCGCCATCGCGAGTGCTTTCGCCGTTCTCGCTTGTGGCGATGACGAGTATCCCATGGGCGGCTCTGCGTGTCGTTTCGAGCCCCGCTACTGTGGTGGCGGCTTGGGCGCCTCGTGTCGAGGCGACGTGGAGTGCTTCGGGGGCAGTTTTTGCTGTCGAGACAAGCACTGTGGTGGTGGAACGTGCACGCTCAGCTGCGACGCCGATGTCCAATGTCCACCCGACATGGCCTGTGAGCACAACGTGTGCTTGTTCGTTTGCGGCTCAGACCTCGACTGCGCGATAGGCCAGCGCTGCGAGCATGGTCGCACTGTGTGTGAGTGGCCGTAACTCGCGGTTGGCCGCTGGGACTTTGGCTTTCCTAAAGTTTTACTCGGGCCGGAACATTTGGTCCGCGCTCGACCTCGGCTCAGAGAGTTTCACGAAGCGAAGAAAGACTGATCTCCGCTGCTCCAAGCGACGCACTGATACAGGGTGGGTATGCAAGCATCGTACTTCGGCGCTCTGAGGCTGCTCCGTCTCAGGCGTTCGGTCGCAGTGCCGTTGGCGCTCATCGCGGGTTGCACGTCGACCCCGGACGAAGATCGCGCTGTGGTCGACGAACCAAGCGTTGCCGGAGGCGTGATGAACGCCGCGGGCGGCGTGCAAAGCTCGGGCGGCTTCGGAACTGCTGGAACCGGACTCCGCGCGGGCGGCAGCGGCACGGCACAACCCGGTGGTGCCAGTGCGACGGGCGGCGTCGTCAACGTGGGGGGCGCCGCAACAAGTGGGGGCACACCTGGTACCGGAGGGACAGCGGGTACAGGTGGGACGACGAGTGCTGGGGGCGCAGCGGGAAAGGCGGGGGCGTCGGGCAGTGGCGGAACGGGCGGAGCCGGACGTTGCTCCGATCCGGGCGAGATCAAGTTCGTTGCAAGCTTCGACGAGAGCGTCAATAGCAGCTATCGCCCGGGGCTAACCGCGTGCATTGCCAAAGCGGGCGCGCTTTGGAATCAGCTGCTTACCGTTCCGTTCGACGTTACGCTGGAAGTGCTCGTCTCCTACGATTCCTCAATCTCCACCGCCAATTGCCGATCGACGGCCACCGTGGAGCGGGACGCAGCCAAGAACATCTACGAGCTCAGCGCGGCGCACGAGATTCGCACCGGCGTCGATCCGAACGGGTCTTCGGTGGACATCGAGATCAACTTCGGAACCGCGCTCACCAATGGAACGTATTGGTTCGATCCCGATCCCAGTCAACGGACCGCTACCATCCCGTCAGGCAAGATCGATGTACTGAGCACGTGCACCCACGAGCTGGGGCACGCAATTGCCTTTTCGGGCGTCATGAATCCCTCGACTGGAAGCCTTCCAGGGTACAGCTTCCTCTACGACGAACATGCAACGCGCATGGGGAGCTACTACTACTTCACCGGCGTCGAGGCCGAGGCTGCCTATGGCTCCGAGGTGCCTTTGAACACGGATATCTTGGACCACCTGGGCAACGTCTCACCCGCGCCAGGCAGCGATCTGGACCTCGACCTGATGCATGGAACGCCGACTCGCTATCAAAGGCGCTACTACCCGACGGACGTGAACGCAGGCATCCTGGCGGACCTCGGACTTCCTGTCGTAGGAACGCCTGCCGCGGAGGCCGTGTGCAGCTCCCCCAAAGCACTGGCCAAAGCGCTAGGCAGCCCCAAGCTGGGGCCAGTCCCCTATTTCGTGGAGTGAAGCGCACCCGCCGCGTTCTCAGCCGCGAGAAACGGACTAGCCTGGGTGGCTAGGGCGTTAGTTCGATGGTGCGAGGACGAAGAGGTGGCAAGCAGAGCCGGCGCGGGAGCTTGGTGCTGCTGTGTTTGGTGCTGGCGTGGCAACTCTTGGGCTGCGCGCGGGGTGAACGCCACGCGCCTTCGCGCGCCTTCTACTATTGGCGGACGACGTTCGAGCTGTCGCCCTCTGAACGGCGCGCGCTCGGCGAGCTTCACGTCGACAAGCTCTACCTCCGCGCCTTCGACGTAGCCCCAGGTTCCGCAAACACACCGACGTTCGTGGGCGTGGTTCAAAAGGCACCCGAGCAAGCGCTCCCGCCCGGTGTTGTGCTCGTGCCAGTCGTTTTCTTTAAGAATCAGGTCTTTGCGAGCGGTAGGCTCGGCAGCGAGCGCGCGCTCGCCGAGCGCGTTTGGAAAGAAGTCACGACGGTTGGCAAGGCGCTGGGTGCGACCTCGCTCAACGAGCTGCAGGTGGACTGTGATTGGACGGACTCGACTCGCGCTCGCTTCTTCGAGTTCGTGCGCGCCTTGCGCCAAGTGAGCGGACCGGGCACGCGCTTGTCAGCGACCATTCGCCTCCACCAGGTCAAGTACCGTGAACGCACCGGGGTGCCGCCGGTCGATAGCGGCATGTTGATGTTCTACAACATGGGCCGCTTCAGCGCCGACCCCCTGGAGCGCTCCATCTTCGACGCAGAGGCTGCCGAGCGCTACCTCGATCGTCTCGACGACTATCCCCTACCGCTCGACGCAGCCTTACCGATCTGGTCGTGGACGCTGCAGCTGCGCGAGCAAGAGGTGGTCGGACTGCTGCAGAGCACCGACCCCGCCGAGCTACCCGCGCTCGACTTCGTGAAGGAGGAGCCGCCCTTGGGCTTCGAAGTGACCCGCACCACGTTTCTGCACGGCTCCCTGCTGCGCCAAGGAGATGTGCTGAAGGGCGAAACGCTGAACGCGTCCGACCTCCAAAAAGCAACGGATTTGCTGGCAAGAAACCTAGCCCCGGCCTCCAAGCGCCGAACGGTAGCCCTCTTCGATCTCTCAGAAAGGAACCTGAGTCGCCATGGTCTTCGGACTCTGGAGCAAGCGTTTCAAGTGGTTCGCTAGCCGCCCGCTGCTCGTGCTGGCGGTGCTAGCGGTCGGCAGCGATGGCGAGCCAGAGGCGGCTGCCTGCGGCTGGGACGAGAGCGAGCTCTCGGAGCTCACGACGTTCGACCCGAGCGTCAGCGGCGAGCCAGCCGACATGTCGCTGGACTACGACCCCGTTACCCTGGGCGTGGGTGCGCGCTGCGAGCCGTGCGAAAAGCGCGCCCTGCAGGGCGATTGGAGCGGCTATTTCGCAGGTCAGGTCAGCGCTGCCGATTGGGAGCCGGTGCTGCTCAACGCCAGTGTAGTCGAGATCAACGCGCTCGAAGCCAGTCTGGCAAGCGGCCCTGCCCCCGCACAGCTGCGACCCCTCTTCGAAATTGTGCAACGGCAACCCAAAGCACGAACGCGCATCTTGCGAGCGCTGGGTTACGTGAAGTTGGCGCGCGCGGTCGAAAGCGTGGCGACGCTGTCGCCGTCGACACCGCCTGCCGCGTCCCAGACGCAGTCTCTGGTGGCGAGCCTGCGCCGCGCCAGCGCCGTCGCCATGGGCAACAAGGATGCGTTCTTGGTGCAGCGCTACAGCTTCCTTCGGCTACGCGTCACCTTCTACGAGCGCCGTTGGGACGACGTAAAACGCATGGTCGCCTCGATGCCGGAGCTCAAAGCGCCTTCGGAGGACATCGCCTTTCGGGCTCGCCACTACCTGGCCGGCGCCTTGCGTCGAAGCGGCGACGTGGCGGGATCCAACCTCGAGCTGGCTCGCATCTACGCCGGCTCCAAAGTGCTAGCCGGCAGAGCCGCGTCCGACTTTCACCCTCAAGAAGACGCGGATTGGCAAGCGGCCCTGCAGCAGGCGGGCGACACGCAAACCCAAGTGTTGCTCTGGCACATGGTCGGGCTGCGGTCGGACGGGTTGGCCGCCGCGCAGGAGATCGTCAAGCTCGACCCAACGTCCAAGCTACTGGCGCTGCTGGTGGTGCGCGAGCTCGCCAAGACGGAAGCCTCGCCCAGTTTGCCAGACCCGCAGAAGCAGAGCCTCGCGCTCGAAAAGCTGGTCGTGACCATTGCTGCAGCGCCCGGCGCCGACAGGCCCTGGCTGATGAACTTGGTCGGAGGCCACCTCGCCGCCAAGCGCGGCGACCTAGCGGCCGCCCGCCGTCGCTTGGAGGACGCCCTGGCGGCTCGTCCCGATGACCAAAAGGTGCGCGCTCAGGCTCGAGCAAGTCTCGCGTTGGCACTCGCGCACCAGGGAAAGACCGACCGCGCGAGCTTGACCGAGCTGGCGCAAACCATGCTGACGCACGACGCCCACTTCCCGAATTTCAACCCGGTCAGCCAAGAAGTCAGGGCCTCGCTGGCCGCTGCCATGGCTCGCACGGGACGCGTGATCGACGCTGAGTTTCTTTCGCCCGGCGCCGGCCAATTCCCCGCCAGCGCCTGGCAAAAGCCGGAGTTTTTGAAGCAGATGCTGGCCCGCACCAAGCAGACCGAGAGCGCTTTCGATCGCTTCGTGCTTCGGAGCAGCTATACGCGAGAAGGCCTGGAGCTGGAGATGGCGCTCTACTTGCTGCTCCACGGTCAGTTTGCCGCTGCGAAGCCCTGGCTCGCCGGACAAGCGGCAAGCACGCTCGAGCTCCGTGCCAATCCGTTCGTCACCCACGTCAACGACTGCGTCGAGTGCGACGCGGGATCCACACAGAGCAACGGCAAGGCCTGGACTCTGCCCGCGCTCATCACGCAGCTGAATCACCTGCGCACGCGCGCCAGCAAGCCCGGCGACGACGCAGCGCGTGCGTCGCTTCAGCTCGGCACTGCGCTGTACAACCTGACCCTGATGGGCAACGCGCGCTCGCCGGCGAGGGAGACGCACCAGGCAAGCTACGACACGAGCGCAGCCCTGCATTGGTACCGGCGCGCCTACACCCTCGCGCAAGACAGAGAGCTGAAAGCCAAAGCCGCATTTCTCGCAGCTAAAGCCGAGCGTGGAAGCCTGATCGCCAAGGAGTTCGCCAACCCCCGTGGGTGGAGCGGAGACCTACCGGTCCCCACGACTTGGTTCCCCCGCGTCAAAACCTTCGCCGACACCGCCTACCATCGCGAAGTCCTAGCCGAATGCGGCACCTACCGCGCCTGGTTCAAGAAGCAGCAGGGCGGCTAGCCCCGCCCGTCAGGCCGTCACTGACAAGCGGCGCCGAGCATCGACTTGGGACGCACCGAGCTGTTCTTCAAGCTGTGCGGGTGGTCCACGGCTACGTCGCTTGCCCAAGTCCCCGTCCAATTGCCAAAGGTACCGTCGCTGGTCATGTCGAAGGGGCCCATGCCTTTGCAGTCGTTGTTCTGCACCGCGCCCCACGACCAAGCCAGCCAACCTACCTCGAGCGCCTGCGCTTCATCTAGAAGCACCGAATAGGCAAACGGGCTCTGGTCGCACAGGTACACCGCATGCTGTGCAAACTCGCCGACCAAGAGCGGCAGGCCCATGTCGACCGACTGCTTTAGCTCCTGCTTGACGCGCGTGCCTTCGGGGTCGCTCCACCACATGTGCACGCTGAACATCAGGTTTTGCAGCGCATCGGCGGCTAACAAGGCAGGTCCGCTCGCCTGCAAGCGGTCGATGTCCTGACCCCACTGCGGCGCGTCGATGATCAGCGGCACTTTGATGCCCTGGCCGCGAATCGCAGAAATAGCCGCCTTGTAGGTCGACTCGAAGGCGTCGGCGGTGACTTTATCGTCGCCTGCCTCGTTGGCGACGTTGAGCAACAGGTAGTTTTGGTGCTTGAGCAGCACCTGCACCACGTCGGCCTGCGTCCAATAGCTCACCACCGTCGGCACGTCCTCCAGCTTGCCGGTCGCGCCGTGGTGCTCCACCATTGGAATCAGCTGTGCAGCCACGGCGTTGCCGATCGCCGTGTCGAGCTCAGCGGCGCTGCCCTCCGAGGTCCACACGATGCGCACCACGTTGGCGCCTGTCTTGGCAATTTCAGTGAAGGCTGGCATCCCGCTCTTGTTCGCGGTCCACACGACCATCTCGTTCACGCCGCGCAAGAGCACCTTCTCCCCGCAGCGGTCGTACAAGAAGCGGCCCTTCACCTGAAATGTGTCGGACAGCGAGGCGCCGCCAGTGCCGCCCGCGGCGCTGGTGCCGCCACCGCCCTGTCCAGACGTGGCGCCTCCGCCTGCGTTGAGTCCGGCGGTGCCTGCCCCCATTGCCGAGCCTGCGGCACCGCCGCCTCCCACGCCCGTGCCAGCCCCACCTGCGCCGCCGCCAGCCCCGCTCACGGAGCTACTGCCCGCGCTGGCCGCGCCGCTGGAACCGTTGCCAGAGCAGCCATTGAGCACCGAGACCGCCGAAAGCGCCGCCAGCCAACAGACCAAGAAATTGTTAGAACGCATAGGAAAGACCATTCCCGAACCCAGGGAGCTTCTGTTGCACTCGAATTGGCTCAAGCGTTACTTGCACAGACAAGCGTAGACGTCTTGCGCGATCGCATACGGAGCGGCGCCTTCTCGCAGCGCGATGGGGCCGCAATTTGGGTCGGTTTCGCACAGCTGCCTACATAGACGCGTACCCCTCGAAGGCGGTGTCACGATTCGACGCAGCTAACGCCCGGCGCGGTATCGGTCCTCGTGGCGTTGAGGTCGACCGTGAGGCCAAGGAGGCTTTGGCGCGCCCGGGCCCGACCCCGGCCCGATCACCGAGCAAGGCTCCCCCTACCTGAGCGAGGGCACAATCAACGCATCAGCAACCGCCAAACGGCGGACGAGGCCAAGGCGCCATCCCGCAAGCGCCCTGCCCGCGAGGGCCGCCACCTCTAGATGAACGCCAAGTGCTCGGGCTGCTGTCCGCTCGGCACGCGCAGCTGCACGAGGCCTTTGACGTGTGCGTCGAGCGTTTCGTTGACCTTGTGCTGCAGGCACAGGGAACCGCACATGGTCTGAGCGTTGAAGCTCGGGCTAGCCAGGTGGTTCATCACCTCCCAGTAGCGATCGCTCGACCACATCTCTTTGAAGCCGGTCTCGCAGATGTTGCCGATGTGAAACTTCTTGTAGCGCTCGTTGAACAGCATGCCGCAGGGCGCGACTAGGCCGGAGCCCGAGATCTGAATCATGAAGGGCGCGCCGTAGCAGCGCTGGTAGCTGCGCTGGCCCTTGGCCTCGATCTTCGACCACTTCACGGCAACTCGATAGCCTTCGTCACTCAGCGCCTCGGCGCGGCGCAGCTTTTCGTACAGGGCCTCGTACTTGTCGTATTCGACGCCCAAGTCGCCGTCTTCGTTGTCGGAGCAGTGTTTGAGCACTAGGTAGTCGGGGCGC
>DATAKF010000131.1:0-3152 GCA_036261775.1 Polyangiaceae bacterium
GAGCCCGTGCGGCTGGTCTGCGTAGAAGCGCCCTACGAGAAGCTGCTAGCGGATCTTGCGCTTCACGCGCTCGACATCGTAATCGCCGACGCCCCCGTGCCGGCCGGCAGCAACATTCGCGCTTACAATCACCTTTTGGGAGAGACCGGCGTGAGCTTCTTTGCCGTTCGGAGCTTGGCGAGCCAGCTGCGGCGCAAGTTCCCGGCGTCGCTCGACGGCGCGCCGATGCTGTTGCCGCTCGAGCAGCTGCCGCTACGCCGAGCTCTCGATCAGTGGTTCGAGCGCAACGAAGTGAAGCCGAAGGTGGTCGCGGAGTTCGAGGACAGCGCTTTGCTGAAAGCCTTCGGAGCGGACGGTGTCGGGGTGTTTGCTGCCCCCAGCGTCGTCGAGGCCGAGGTCATGGCTCAGTATGGAGTCGAGACCATTGGCAGGTCGGACGAAGTGAAGGAGCGATTTTATGCCATTTCCGCCGAGCGCCGCCTGAAGCATCCAGCGGTGGTCGCTATTTCGGATGCGGCGCGCCATGCCCTGTTCGTCGCGCGCTAACGTGGCGCGCGCTGGCTCAGGCGGGGTTTCGTGGCGCCTCCGGTGAGCCGTTCGCACGGAAGCTGGGGCGGGAGCGAGCTTTCGATGGCCAGCTGCTCGGGGGAAGCTGTGCGAGCTTCGCGAACACCTGCGCGTGGGAAATGAAGCCTAGCGGGTAGTCGGGCGTGACCACGACGCCCAGCGGAGCCTCCATCTCCTCGAGGAGCTTCAGCGCTTCGGCAGCGGAGACGTGACTGGGCAGCTCCGGGACCTGGTGCGTGAGAGTCCGAATCGACTGCAGCTGGAGCTCGGGTCGTTGAGCCGCGTGCACCAGGTCACCGCGCAGGACGACGCCGAGCAGGGCGCCGTCTGCCACGACCGGGAAGGCCTCCTGTCCGGTGCGCAGCAGTTGGGGAATGGCCTCGCCGATCCGCGAGGTGGCGTCGAGCTCCACAGCGGGAACTTCAGCCACGTCAGCGGCGGTCAATGCCAGCAGAGGGGGTTGCAGCGTAGCGGCTGCACGCTCACGGGAGGCAGCCACGAACAGCAAGATGCCGATCAGCGCCAGCAGGACTTGCCCGGACACCAGCGCCACGCCGGTCATCGCCACGCCTGCAACTTGACCGACGCCGCCCGCCCAGCGCGTAGCTTGCTGCTCGCCGAACTTCAGCGACAACAGCGCCCGAAGCACCCGACCGCCGTCGAGCGGAAAGAAAGGCAACAGGTTGAACAGGGCCAGGCTTGCGTTACCGGCCGTGAGCATGAGCAGAAACGTGACCCAGTTGGGGGCGAGCTTACTGACGGTCGAAACGGAGACGTTCGCGGCGGCACCCGAGAGCCACAGCCCAATACCCAACGCCAAGGCAATGACGACGTTGACGAGAGGCCCTGCGACGGCAATCGCGATCTCTTGCTTCGGCGACTGAGGCTTGCCGAGAAGGCTAGCGATGCCACCGATCGGCAGAAGCACGACCTCTTTCACCTTCAAGCCGAAACGTTGCGCGACGAGGCTATGCCCCAGCTCGTGCAGCAGCACGCAACCGAAGATTGCCAGCGTCAGGGCCGCCCCGAACAACGCACCTTTTAGCCCGTGCGCTGCTCCCCACTGCGTCGCGCCCACGGCGACGATGATGGCGAAAGACGCATGGACCTTGATGTCGATGCCGCGGATCGTGAACAACGTCGTTGACCACATGATGCTTGCCGTTCTTGGTCGAGGACCAGCCCTCTCTCAACAGGTAGGGGCGGACCATTGGTGCGAAAAATAGAGGTGTTGGGTGTTATGCGTAGGTTAAACGCCGCTCAGGCTGCGGTTGGTAGTTCGGCTTCGATAGGCGACCTGAAATCCGCGGGTTTGAGCGTGAGCACCGAGCACTCGACGCGGGTGAGCACGTCTTCGACCAGGCTGCCCATCAGGTGGCCCGGGCTCAGGTGAGCGACGCTGCCCATGATCAAATGCGAGAAGCGCTCTCTCGAGACCGTGTCGACGAGCTCGTCGGAAGGAGCGCCTTCGAGCAAGTGCGCGTGCACACGAGGCACGCCCGCAAGCTCGCTGTTCAGCAACTTCTCCAGGTCTTCTTGCAACAGCCGCTGTCGGTCCGCAGCGAAGCGCGCAAAGACGTCGGCGGAGAGGAACGCTCGGTAGGCATCGGTACGCTGCTTGTCCACGACGTGGACGACGTGGAGATCGGCGCCGTAGACGGCGGCTAGCTGGCGGCTGGCCGCGAGCAAGCTTCGGTTGAGCGCCTGGCGCCTATCCGTATCGTCGAGCTCGAGTGCGCAAAGCACCTTTGGCGCCTCCAGCAGCGCGCGCTGTGGGCTTACCAGGAGCACTGGCGCCGGGCTCTTTCGGACGAGATGGAGCGCCGTCGAGCCGAAGCTCGTCATGTGCCTGACGTCGCGGCCGCGGGCTGTCTTGACGATCAGGTCATGCTTGCCCCGGACCGCCTGGCGAATCAGCTCGAAGGCGGGGTTGCCGTGCGTCACCTGGACGTCGACCTTGCTGCGCAGCCGCAGCAGGTCAATCTCTTCCAGCAGCTGTTCGCGGCGCTGTTCCTGCATCAGGTTGAGTAGCTCGGCCTCTTCGAGAGCCAGTAGGCCCGTCGGGACTCGCGCCGGAAAGTAGTGCAACACGTCCAGGGCAGTTGCTTTGCCGCCCACGTGCTCGGCGAAGCGTAGCGCTTCAGCGATGGCGAGTGAGCTCTCCGGGCGACCGTCTGCGTACACGAGGACGTTTCTCCAATTGGGCATGTCCGTGTCTCCTTCTGGTTGATCAATTCGCAGGCAAGCTGCGAGATTCCCGTTTCGAAACCCAAAGCGACAAGAAGATCGAGCTGGCGAGCACCGTGGCGATGACCAGCAGCGATACCTGCGGGGGCACCTTGTACACGTCGACGAGCGCCATCTTCAGGCCGACGAACACCAGCACGATCGCGAGGCCCACCTTCAAGTAGCGGAACTTGTCGACGATGCCCGCGAGCAAGAAGAACAGCGAGCGCAGCCCGAGAATCGCGAAGATGTTCGACGTGAAGACGATGAACGGGTCACTGGTGACGGCGAAGATGGCAGGAATCGAGTCGACCGCGAACACGACGTCCGTTGCTTCGACCAGCAGCAGGGCCATGAAC
>DATAKF010000142.1:0-9812 GCA_036261775.1 Polyangiaceae bacterium
CTCGTCGTGCATCATGCAGCAGGTGATGAAGGCCCAAGAAATGCTGAAAGAGTTCGGCGTTTCTGCGGACATTTGGGGCGTCACCAGCTACCAGCAGCTGCGCAACGACGCGGTCTCGTGCGAGCGCTACAACCGCCTGCACCCCGAAGCCGCGCCGCGCGTCTCGTACCTGGAGCAGACGCTCAAGGGCGTCGAGGGTCCGTTCATCGCCGCCAGCGACTACATCAAGCACACGCCCGACTCGGTCGCGCGCTTCATCCCCGGCACCTTCGTGCCGCTCGGCACGGACGGCTTCGGCATGAGCGACACCCGCGAGGCCCTCCGCCGCCACTTCGAAGTCGACGCCGAAAACGTCGTCCTCGGTGCCCTCCACGGCCTCCGCCTCGACGGCAAGCTCAGCGCCGCCGAGGTCGCCGCCGCCATCAAGAAGCTCGGCATCGATCCCGACAAGCTCGAACCGATGAAGGTTTGAGGGGCGGCCTCGGCAGCGGCGTGACCCCGGCTGGCCCGACCTCCAGCCCGTCTACTTTTCTAGACCCATCGCGCCCCGTTTGCCGACCTGCTCGTTCAAGCCCATCCTCGCGGCGGCAGAGTGAGTTCGGATCCGAACTGGGGCACCTGCGCGGCCGGCGAGTGAGTTCGGATCCGAACTGGGGCACCCGTGCGGCGGCAGAGTGAGTTCGGATCCGAACTGACTTTTGGATTTGGCGAGTGAGCTGGACTTTTGGATTTGCGAGTGGGCTGGTTCGGATCCGAACTGACTTTTGGATTGCGAACGGGCCGGTGGGGTTTTGTTGCCGGCAGCGAGGACGGCGAAAGGGGGACGGCAACTCCACGTGACGGGGACGGCGAGCGAAGGCTGGCGGCCGGTTGGACGGTGGCGGCCGGGTGCGGGGTTTTGGGCAACCTTCGCGGCTGACGCCGCCAGCGCGAGCGCTGGATCCGGCTACCAGAGCGCGGCGACGAGCTTTGAATGAATCGAGGGCAGGGCGAGGTTGGCGACCTCGTTTTTTGCGAAGAAGGACGCGCGGGCTTTCGGCGCGAGAGTGCATTCGACGACGCTGAGGACGATGCGGAAGCGCGTGATCGTGTGGCGGGCGTCGCGCAGGGTGGCGCCAGCGGTGCCCTTGAGTCCTGCTTGGCCGAGAGCGCGCGTGGCGCCGATGGCGGGGGCTTCGTCGGAGGTGAGCTCGGCGAAGGGCAGGACCCACAGGCCCGCCCAGCGCGGGGCGTCAGCGGGGAGCTGGTGCAACAGCACGCGGTCACCGCGGCGCACGTACGCAGCGGCGGTGCGGACCTCGGTGGGGGCTTTGCGTTTGGCGAGCTGTGGCAGCTCGCGCTCGAGGCCCTGAGCGAGCGCTTGGCATTGTTTGGCGACGGGGCATTCGGGGCAGCGCGGTGACGTCGGCGTGCAAAGCGTGGCGCCGAGCTCCATCAAGCTTTGGTTGAATTCGGACGGCTGGTCTGCTGGGACGAGCTCGCGCGCCAGCTGCCAGAGCCGCTGCTTCAACGGCGCTTTGGCGGGGTCGCCCTGGAGCGCGAACAAACGGCACAGCACCCGAACGACGTTGCCGTCCACGATCGGCTCGGGCAGCCCGAACGCGATGCTGGCGATCGCGCCGGCCGAGTAGGGTCCAATGCCCGGCAGCGCCAAGAGGGCATCGACGTCCCGTGGCAGCTTGCCGCCGTGTCGTTCGGCTACAGCGCGCGCTCCGGCCAGGAGCCGACGTGCGCGCGAGTAGTAGCCAAGCCCCTGCCAAGCGTGGAGCACGTCGGCGTCGTCGGCCGCCGCCAGCGCCTTCACGCTCGGAAAGCGCTGCATCCAGCGCTCGTAATAGCCAAGCACGGTCTTGACCTGCGTCTGCTGCAGCATGACCTCACTGACCCAAATCGCGTACGGATCCCGCGTCTTGCGCCAGGGGAGATCCCGCTTCCGCTTTTCGTACCAACCAATGAGGGTGGGCTGAAGGCGCATACCTACCAATGCAAAAGGAGCAGGGCGAATGCCCACGGGCCCACGGGGCCGACGCCCGCGCGGACCCGCTCCGCGGGAACGTCTTGTTTTGAAAGCGGTTTTCGTGACAGACTCGAAGCTTACCCGATCCTCGGCGATGCCAGCGCCCCTCATCGTCTCACTCGACTCTATTCGCACCGACGGGTGGTTCGAACGCATTGGCGAGGGCATCGGCAGCTTCCAGGCGCTGTGCGACATCGTGGGGCCGCGCTTCTTCGCCTTCGCGATGATCACGGGCGCCCGCATCACGTCGCTGACCGTCGATCGCCGGAACGCCGACAACACGCAGGTCGACTTCGTGGTCGGCCCGGAAAACGGCGAGGTCTCGGAGGCCGACGCCCAGCGCCTGTCGCTGGCCGATTTCCGGAAGCGGCTCGTCTCTGCGCTCATCACCGAAGAGCCCATTTCGGACGCACCCAAGCGCGTGACCGATTTGGAAGCCGTGCAGCTGCACGTCGGCGTGCGCTACTTGCTCTTGGCCCCGCTGTACGGCTACGCGTTGCGTGAGCTCACGGTCGAGCCCGAGGGCTCACGCCTTCGGCTGCTGCACGACGGCGTCGAAGAATCGTACTTGCTCAGCGCTTTTCGGGCCCGAATGCGCGCCCACGTGCGCGAAGAGCTGGAGCGCGTCACGCGCCCGCAGGCTCGCGGCGCCATCGAGCTTTCGCGCGTCGCCGAAGCCGAGCAAGCCGCCGAGCGCGGCGATCACGTGCGCATCTTGGAGCTCTTGGGCGCGTGGCCCGCGCCGCTTGCCATCTTCTTGCGCACCCCCGAAGGGCAGATGCTCAACGTCGAGACACGCGGCTTGATCGCCCGCGCGCTCGGTCTCTTGGGCAGCGCCTGCATCGTGCTCGGCGAGATCGGCAAGGGCGAAGAGGTGCTGCGCCTCGGCGTGCAGTACGCGGGCGATGGCCCGATGGCCTCCGACATCTACTTCCGGCTCGGCTCCGCCATGCTCGGCGACGGCCGGGCAGGGGAGTCGATCGGCCCGCTGCGCCGCGCCGCCAACTTGGGTGCCCCGGGCGACAAGGTCTGGCCCCTGTTGGCTCAGGCGCTCATCGCCCGTGGCCGCTTCATTGCCGCTTACGCAGCCACGCTGGAAGCCCGTGCGGCCGGCGCCAGCGCCGAAGCCGTCGCCCAAGTCACCGAGACCGTGCGCGAGGTGCTCGGCCCAGCGTTCGGAAAATTCCAGCAGCAGACCGAACGCCGCGCCTGAAGGCCAAGGCGCGGTCGGGCTGCGATCGTCACAGCTAGGCCCCGGTTTTCGTTGGCATATTCACCGAAACGCGGGGCTTTGCCCTGCTCACATTGACAGGCCTCGGCGGCCGGCACTACAACGCCCGCCGTAGCCCGTGATTTCCGCGATTTGCGCGCTAAGTCCCGGGCCGGAAGAACAAGTCGATGCTCGAGCTGTACGCCCCGATGTTCATCATGTTCGCCATCGTCGCGGTGATCTGCACCGTGATGTTCGCTGGCGGGCATTTCGTCGGCCCTAAGAACCCGACGCCCGAAAAAGTGATGCCGTTCGAATGCGGCAACGACACGCCCGGTGCTCGCGACGTCAAGATGAACGTGAAGTTCTATCTGACGGCGATCCTGTTCGTGGTCTTCGATGTCGAGGTGGTCTTCATGTACCCCTGGGCAGCGCTCTTCAAGGGTCTGGGCTGGTTCGGCTTCATGACCATGTTCTCGTTCATCACGGCGCTGATTGTCGCCCTCGCGTATTGCTGGAAAAAAGGAGCCCTCGAATGGGAGAGCTGAAGCCGACCACGACCTCGATCCTCGAGCCGGGTCAGCAATCTGGATTTGCGACCACGAAGTTCGAGTCACTGCTCGCGTGGGCTCAGAAGTATTCGCTGTTCATGAACCCTTTCGTGACCGCGTGCTGCGGCATGGAGTTCATGGCCGTCTCCAGCCCGCGCTACGACTTCTCGCGCTTCGGCTCGGAAGCGCCGCGCTTCTCGCCCCGCCAGAGCGACTTGCTCTGGGTGGTGGGCACAATCGTGCAGCGCCAGGCGCCGATTCTGAAGCGCATCTACGAGCAGATGGCCGAGCCCAAGTGGGTGCTGGCCTTCGGAACGTGCGCGTCTAGCGGCGGTTTTTACGACAACTACGCCTGCGTCGCCGGTCTCGACAAGATCATCCCCTGCGACGTGTACGTGCCCGGCTGTCCGCCCCGTCCCGAAGCGGTGCTCGACGGTTTGATGCTGCTGCAGGACAAGATCCAGCGCGGCGATCGCTCGCCCGGCATCGTCAAGCCGCGCATCGATCCAGTGCAGGCTCCCGACACGGCCCTCGTTCAACTGCGCCGCTCGCGCTCTTCTCGTCCTCCGGTCTGAAGTCATGAGCAAAGCGCTGATCGAGCTCGTCAAAAAGAACTTCCCCGACGCCGTGCTGGAGAGTCACTCGCAGCTCGGCGACGACACCCTCGTACTGGCTCCTGGTCGTTGGAAGGAAGTGTGTCGCTTCCTGAAAGACAACCAGCAGAGCGACATGAACATGCTGACGGATCTCACGGCCGTCGACTTCCCGGAGCGCGACCCGCGCTTCGAGGTCGTCGCGCACCTGTATTCGCTGAGCCGCGGTCATCGCCTGCGCTTGAAGGCGCGCATCGGCGATCGCGAAGGCGAGAGCGTCGAGATCGACACGCTGACGGATCTGTGGGGCAGCGCCAACTGGCTGGAGCGTGAGTGCTTCGACATGTTCGGCGTGAAGTTCCTTGGTCACCCCGACCTGCGCCGCATCCTTTTGTACCCCGAGTTCGAGGGGCACCCGCTGCGCAAGGATTACCCGGCCGACAAGATTCAGCCGCTTTTGCAGTACCGCGACGAGCCGAACATCGAAAAGGTGGCTCCTTTCGGCCGCGACGAGGGCATGTCCTTCGGACGCCAGACGCACGCGCGTACCACCTCCGACGACGACTCACGGATGAACTGAGCGATGGAACCCCTCGATCAAGATCTCGACGAATCCGAGCTGGAGCTGCCGACCGAGCCGATGCTGCTCAACGTCGGCCCCGCTCACCCCGCCATGCACGGCACCGTGCGCATCGTGATGGAGCTCTCGGGCGAAATCATCGAGCGCTGCGACGTGCAGGTCGGCTACCTGCACCGCGGCTTCGAGAAGATGTGCGAGCGCGGCACCTGGACCCAGGTGTTTCCGTACGTCGACCGCTGCAACTACGTCTCGCCCATGCTGAACAACGTCGGCTTCGCGCTGGCGGGTGAGAAGCTGCTCGGCATCACGGTGCCCGAGCGCTGCCAGTGGTACCGCATGATCTTGGGTGAGCTGGCGCGCATGAGCGACCACCTGACCTGCGACGGCGCCATGGCCATGGAGCTCGGCGCGTTCACGCCGTTCCTCTGGATGATCAAGTGTCGCGAGATGCTGTGGGAGATCATGGAGGAAGAGACCGGCGCGCGCATGACGCACAGCTTCGGTCGCATCGGCGGCATGGCCGCCCCGCCCACCGATGGTTTCAAGGAACACACGCGCGCGGTCGTGAAGCACATCCTGCAAGTGCTCGACGAGGTCGAGCGGCTCTTGCTCGGCAACCGCATCTTCCTCGACCGTCTCGAGAACGTCGGCGTCATCAGCGCCGAGGACGCGATTTCCCTGGGCTGGACAGGCCCGTGCCTGCGCGCTGCCGGCGTGCCGTACGACGTGCGTAAAGCGCACCCGTACCTCAAGTACGGCGAGGTCGACTTCGACGTGCCGGTGGGTACCACCAGCGACTCGTTCGATCGCTTCATGGTGCGCATCGCCGAGATGCGGCAGAGCGCTCGCATCATCGAGCAGTGCATCCCGCGCATGGCCGACTCCGGGCCGGTCAACGTCGACGACCCGCGCGTCATCCTTCCCCCGAAGGAAGAGGTGTACAACACGATCGAAGGCACCATTCAGCACTTCAAGATCGTGATGGAAGGCCTGAAGCTACCGGCCGGCGAGGTGTACTCGTACACCGAAGCAGGCAACGGCGAGCTCGGCTTCTACTTGGTCAGCGACGGCTCAGGCACGCCTCACCGCGTGCGCATCCGTCCGCCGTGCTTCTTGGTCACCGCCGGTCTCGAGCGCGTGATCACGGGTCAGATGATGGCCGACGTGGTTCCGAGCTTCGGCTCGCTGAACATGATCGGTGGAGAGTGCGACCGCTGAAGCGGCAGCTTTGAAACGCCATGCCCTCCTTTAAACTCGACGATAAAGAGATCCCCTTCGAGCCCGGTGACACGATCATCCGGGCCGCCCATCGCGTCGGCGTCGACGTGCCGCATTACTGCTGGCACCCGGGCCTGAGCGTCGCAGCAAACTGCCGTATGTGCCTGGTGGAGGTCATGCCTCCGCCCGGTCGCCCGGCGATGATGCTGGACGTCTTGGCGTGGGACGAGCTGCACCAGACCTACGTGCCGCAAAAGAAGCCGAAGCTGCAGCCGGCCTGCCAGCAAGCGGCCGCCGACGGCATGGTGGTGAAGAGCCAGACCAGCGAGCACGCCGTCAAGGCGCGCTCCGCGGTGCAAGAGCTCTTGCTGCTCAACCACCCGGTTGACTGCCCGATCTGCGACCAAGCCGGCGAGTGCCGCCTGCAAGATTACTGGCTCGAGCATCAGGCTTCCAAGAAGCGCATGCGCGACGAGCCCGTGCACAAGCCCAAGGGCGTCGTGTTCGGTCCGACCATCGTGTACGACGCCGAGCGCTGCATCATGTGCACGCGCTGCGTGCGCGTCTCGGCCGAGCTCGCCAAGGATCCGGTGCTCAGCATGCGTGAGCGCGGCAACCTGAACGAGATCACCGTAGCGCCGGGCCGCCAGCTCGATCACGACTACACGCTGATGACCGAGTACGTGTGCCCGGTCGGCGCGCTCACCTCGAGCGACTTCCGCTTCAAGGCCCGCGTCTGGTTCCTGCGCTCGGCGCGCAGCGTCTGCACCGGCTGCGCCACCGGCTGCAACTCGTTCACGGATTTCGATCCGCGCAACCAAAAGGTCTACCGCTACCGTCCGCGCGAGAACGCGGCCGTCAACAAGTACTGGATGTGCGACGAAGGCATGCTCGACTACCAGCGCATCCATCAGGATCGCGTGCTGGAAGCGCGCGTGCAGGGGGAGGGCGTCTCGGACAGCGTCGCGCTGACCAAGGCCGCGGAGCTCTTGCAGAGCGCGGCCCCGCAGAAGACCGCCATCTTGCTGTCGGCCCAGCACTCCAACGAGGACAACGTCGCGCTGCTGGACTTGGCCAAGGCGCTCGGCGCATTGCAGCTCTTCTACACGGGCAAGGCGCCCGGCAAGGGCGACGACATCCTGATGAGCGAGGACAAGAACCCCAACACCGCGGGCGTGCTCGCCCTCACCGGTGGCAAGGCCAAGCCCTTCGCGGACCTGGCCTTTGCCATCAAGGAAGGCAAAGTCGGAGCGCTGATTGCGCTCGGCTCTGCCATCGGCAACCCGAACGATGCCAGCGCGCTCAAGGACGTGAAGAGCTTCGTCGCGCTGTCCACACATGATGGTCCCATCGCAGGGGCCGCGGCCGTGGTGCTGCCGACGAGCAGCTGGGCCGAGGCCGACGGCACGTTCGTCAATCGCCTGGGCCTGTGGCAGGAGAGCGATCGCGCCATCACCCCGCAGGGTGGTTCGCGCCCGGCTTACCGCTGGGTGCAAGAGCTGGCCAAGACGCTCGGCCTGGTCTTGCCCTGGAAGAAGGTCGCGGAGCTACGCGCCGCGAGCAACAAAGCTACGGAGTCCAGCGCAGTAGCGACGCCATCGGTGGCGCCGCCTACGGGAGCGCAGTGACATGAACGACATCGCGCTTTTTGCCATCAAGTTCGTCGCCCTCGGCTTTGCCGTGGCCATGTTCGCCATGAACCTGGCCGTGGTGCTCACCTGGGTCGACCGCCGCCAAGGGTCGATGATTCAGGACCGCGTCGGTCCGAACCGCGCCGTGGCCTGGTTGCCGACGCCCATCGCGCAGGGCCTGGCGCTCGGCCCTGCGGCGCTCTTGGCCCTGGGCGTGCTCGGTTACTGCCACAAGTTCGAGGTGACGGGGGCTGCGCAAGAACAGCGCGGCGCCCTGTTCAGCCAGCTCGCGGTCCTGCTCTTGTGGCTGACCGGCTGCGTGATCGCTTCCAAGGTCAAGGCTCGCGGACCCCGCTCCAAGTTCGACCTCTGGATCCAGTCGCTGGGTGAGCCGCGCTTCATCTTCTTCGGCGGCCTGGTCGTGCACCTGGCGCTGTTCGTCGCCTCGCTCATGCTGCGTGGCACGCCCGGCGGCGCCACCTTCGCGGCCGTCACCTCCTCGGCTGGTCCGGCCCTGTTCGCGTTCGCGGCGCTCTCCGGCGCAGGCTACGCGGTCTACGCCATCCGCAACGAGAAGCGCATTGGCCTGCGTTTGGCCGGCTTGCTGCACCCCGCAGCCGACGGCTTGAAGACCTTGTTCAAGGAAGACTTCATCCCGCCGAACGCCGACAAGTTCTTGTTCAACCTGGCGCCGTTCATCTCGTTCTTCCCGGCGCTGGTGGTCATGGCCTGCGTTCCGTTTGCGGACACGCTGTGCTTCGCGACCGACGCGGCCGGCAAGATCCAGCTGAGCCAGCTGGCCAGCTCGGTGCCGCGCATCGGCGTGTGCTCCGAGGGCGCGCTGAAGATTCAAGCTGTCGATCTGAACATCGGCCTCCTCTACTTCTTCGCGGTCGGCGGCACCGGCATCGTGGGCGCGGCGCTCGCGGGCTGGGCCAGCGACAACAAGTACAGCTTGCTCGGCGGCCTGCGCGCTGCCGGCCAGATGGTCTCCTACGAGGTCACGATGGGCTTGACGCTCATCGGCATGATCATGGTCTACGGCACTCTGCAGGTGGACAAGATGATCCTGTGGCAGCAGGAGAACACCTGGGGCGTCTTCGCCCAGCCGCTGGCCTTCATCTTGTTCTTCGCCGCGGCCGTTGCCGAGTCGAAGCGCATCCCGTTCGACATTCCGGAAGGTGAGAGCGAGATCGTCGCTGGTTACTTCACGGAGTACGCCGGCATGAAGTTCGCGATGTTCTTCTTCGCCGAGTACATCGCGGTCGTGACCGCCAGCGGTCTGATGGCTGCGGTGTTCTTCGGCGGCTGGAGCATGCCGTTCGTGTTCCGCGACGGCATTCACTTGTCCATCGGCGGCACCTCGATCTTCGACGCCGCCCTGCCGCACGGCGGGGTGGTGGCGCTGGGCGCGCTGGCCTTCATCTTGAAGACCATCGTGCTGTGCTGGTTGCAGCTGACCATCCGTTGGACGCTGCCGCGTTTCCGCTACGATCAACTGATGCGGCTCGGCTGGCGAAAGCTGCTGCCGGCGTCGCTGGCCAACATCCTGTTCACCGGCTTCATCGTGATGGCCATCCGTACGGGTGGCGCGCGCGTGGACGCCGCCATGGGCGTGCTGGCCAACCTGTGCAACCTGCTCTTGGCCGCCGGTGGCCTGGGCCTCGTGGTCTGGTTCGCGGTGTTCATGTGCACCCCGCGGCAGCGCAAGCAACTCTTGGCGACGACCTCCGCGCAATATGCGGCAGAGGTCGGCGGCACTCGCACTCTTCGGATGGGAGCATGACTGAAAGCACGAACGGACTTGGGCCACGCAAAGTCACCGGCGCGCCGATCGCGCGCCCCGGTCGCGGCGCTGGAGTCCAGACTTACGTCCCCGAGATCGCCAAAGGCCTGGCGATTACCATGAAGCACTTCTTCAACAACACGAAGGACATGGTGCTGGGGCAGCGCAACGACCCAGTGCTCGAGTCAGTCGAAGAGGGCATCAACACCATCTCGTACCCCGAGCA
>DATAKF010000150.1:0-27430 GCA_036261775.1 Polyangiaceae bacterium
GCCGGCCTAGCCGGCGATTTGGGAGGGGTCGACCGCCCGCAGCCACCGAAGGCGGCGAGGACGGGCGGGGGTGGGCATCAAACCGGAGTCATTGACACGCCGAGCCGCCCGCGCAGCCTACTTTTTCACCACCCTGCTAACTCCTCGGCCCCCACTACGGCAGCAAATCGTAGCGATCTGCAAAGGCCTCGAAGGTCTCCACACGCTCCCCGCGCGCGTCGAACCCAAAGGTCGCCACGCGGCCCTCGTTCGGCGCCAGCTCGCCTGGCACGTGGTAGCTCGACTCTACCTTCACCTCTGGAGGCTGGCCGATCGGATCGCCGTGCGACACTTCGGCGGCTAGGGCGCGCACGCGCAGGCCCCAATCCTTCTTGGCTTCGTTCGAGCTGTTGAAGATGCACGCTTTGCCGGATTGCCGCGCTGGCTCGACCTCGAGCTTGCACACCTTTACGGGCGCCTGAGCCACGATCAGGCGATTCAGGTACGGCGCTTCGTCTTCGCGCAGGGCTTCGCGCAGCTCGAGCACGGCGTCGCGCGCGCGCGGATCGCTCAAGAACGTGAGCATCATGGCCGCGTGCAGCCGCACCGGGCGGTGATTTGCCGACAATAGCTCGGCGAACAAGTTGGACGGCGCCGCGTCGTCGCCGAACGGGCCCACGTTGCCCGGCACTGGATTGTGCACCTCGAACTCCACGCCCTGCGCCTCCACGCTCCACTTGATGGCTTGAGCGGGCCGCAGCGGCCCCTCGTAGAAGAGCGGGCGCGTCGACACCGAATAGCGCTTGTTCGAAGGCGGCGGATCGCGCTCGAAGAACTCGACCAAGAGCGACACCTCCGGCACGTCGGTCTTGCCGTTGTTCACGATGCCGAGCTCGACCTCGAGGTACTTTTTGCGCTTGTTCTCGTCCTCGCCGCGCCCTTTACGAACCCGCTGCCCCAAGACCAAAAGGCTCAGCCGCGGGATCGGCTCCTGCCACAGCGCCGAATCGGAGCGCACACAGCGGCACGCTTCACCAAGTTGCACCGCGTTGCCGGCGGGCGGCGGCGTGGGCGAGGGCGCAACGGCCGCCTTGCTCTTCAGCGCAGCCGGGGCGACGGCTGCTGCGGCCTCCGGCGCCGCGTCGGTCGGCGCCGCTTTGCCGCGTCCGTCGTCGGCGCGCTCCGGCGCCGAGCGAGCCGACCGGCGCGACGTCCCTTCGTCGAGCACGATCACACGAGTCGTCAAGAGCGTGCCCAACAGCGCCGCAGACAACGTGATCACGATCGCCGCCGTCGTGCGCGGAATCAGCCGCTCGAAGTAGAAGACCAGCGGCGGTCGCGCGGGTGGTGGAGCCGCCGGCGCCCGCGTGAAGGCCGGCCGAAACCGCGACAGCTCCGCTACGAACATCTCACGCGCCAAATCTCCGGACAGGCGCGGCACCGGCGTCGCCACGAAGCGATCGGCCCAGAACCCGACCGCCAAGACGGCCAGCGCCGTCAAGAGCGCCGCCGACACCGATAGCGAGAGCGAGGCCGTCGCACCCGCGCCGCGTGCGCCCGCAAACGCCGCCAGCGCCGCCGTGAACGCCAGGCCGCCGCTCGCGATGCGCACCACCAGCCGTCGGCGTCGCGACTCGTCGGGCGGCAGCTGCTCGACGCCTGCGCTGAAGCCCGTCAAGCACAAGCGATTCAGCGGCGTGAGGCTCGGGTCCACCTCCAGAAACAGCTCTTCCCCTTCGAGCGCGCTCTGCGTCACGCTCGCCCAGGGCACCAGCAAATCGGAGCCCGTCGCGACCGCGCCCGGAATATAGCCGTCGCTCAGCGCAAAGACGCCCCGATAGCCCAACAAGAGGCCCGGGTCCGTGCACTCGAGCTCCACGGCGCCAGCCGCATTGCTGCGCTCGCTACTTTTGGCCATTGCCCGAAATCGCATGCTCGCGTGCTCGCGCGGTCGCGCGAACGAGCGTTGTGCACCGCTTCCGGGGTGCCATCAACCTTGGCGCCGCGCCCGCGGCCAAAAACGTGATAAACCCGGCACAATGCCGGTTTTCGTGGAGCGCGTCGTCGAGCTTTCGAGCGAACGCAGCCAGCTCTGGTGCGCCATTGGCGACACCGAGCGCATGAACCGGGCAGTGGGCCTCGGCCCGCTCGAGGTCAGTCCCAACGTCGACAGCTCGGCCGCGCGCTACGTGGTGAAGACAGTCTCGTCCGGCTTCGCGCTCGAGTACGAAGAGCGCCCGTTCGAGTGGCGCGAGAACGAGCACTTTCGCATCCACCGCCACATGCGGCGCGGCGTCGTGCGGTCCATGACCAACGAGTTCTGGCTGACCCCGCTACCCAACGGCGGCACCCGCGTACGCTTTCGGCTGGCGGTCGAGCCGCGCTGGGCCTTGTTCGCCCCCATCGCCAAAATCGAGCTACTGCGCTTCGCTAGCCGCATCACGCGCGAGCTTCATCAAGTCGAGCGCGACGTCAAAAATGGCCTCACGGCGTGCTTTCGCACCGGCCGCTCCGAGGTCGACGAAGTGTCGCTCACCCGCACGGCCCGCACGCTGGACGACGCGCTGGCGCCCGAGCGCCGCGACCTCGGCAAGAAGCTGGTCGAACACGTGCGCAGCGCACCGGACGCCGACGTCGTGCGCATCCGCCCGTTCGAGCTCGCCGACGAGCTGAAGACCGACGAGCGCGAAACGCTGGCTGTCTGCCTCCACGCTGTAAAATCGGGGCTTTTGGAGCTGCAGTGGGAGCTCGTCTGCCCCAGCTGCCGCACTGGCACCGAAAGCGCCGAGGCGCTCTCCGACTTGCCCGTCGCCGGCCATTGCCAGCTGTGCGATCTGTCGTTCGAGCTCGAGCTCGATCGCGCGGTCGAGGCCACGTTTCGTCCGGGGCGCTCGCTGCGTTCCTTGGCGGCCGGTCCGTACTGCATCGGCGGCCCGCGCCGCACCCCGCACGTCGTCGCACAAACGCTGCTGGAGCCGAACGGCAGCGCCGAGCTGATTGCGCCCGCGGAGCCCGGTCGCTACCGCTTGTTTCTACGCGGCGGCACCACCAGCGCGCTCGAAATCGTCGAAGGCGGCGAATCGGAGCTAGCCGTGCAGGCTGGCGAAGGCGCGCTCTCACCCGTCAAAGCGCTGCTCGCGCCGGGCGCCACCATCCGCATCGCGCACAGCGGCGACAACCAGACACACGTCAAGCTCGAGCGCCTGGTGTACGCCTCGCGCGCTGCAACCGCCCACGTCGTCAGCACCTTGCCGGAGTTTCGCCGCGAATTTTCGGGCGATCTGCTGCGCCCCGGCACGACGCTCAAGGTCGCGCGCGTCGCGCTGCTGTTCACCGACTTGACCGACTCCACGGCGCTCTACTCGCGCGTCGGTGACGCCAAAGCCTTCAAGGTCGTGCACGAGCATTTCGACCTGCTGATGAGCATCATCACGGCGCGGCGCGGCACGCTGGTAAAGACCATCGGCGACGCCGTCATGGCCGCCTTCGTCGAGGAGCGCGACGCCATCGCGGCGGCCGTCGAGATGCTCGAACGGTTTCCAACATTTCGTGGTGGCCTGCCCGAGGCCGATCGCACGTACCTCAAGGTGGGCGTCTACGCGGGGCCCTGCTACGTCGTGACGGCCAACGGCATCCTCGACTACTTCGGCCAGACCGTTAACCTGGCGGCCCGACTGCAGGGCGCGGCAGGTGCCGGCGAGGTCGTGCTGGTCGAAGCCGTCGCCGAAGAAGCGCACCAGCAGGGCTGGCTCGGTCAGCACGCGCCGGGAGAGCGCTTCGACGCGGTACTCAAGGGCCTGGACGGCCCGGTTCGGGTCACGCGCATCCCGGTCGATCGTCCGGCGCAGCGCAGCTTGGCACCGTAAACAGCCCAAAAAGCAGGCTGCAACGCGAGCAATAAAAAGCACCCCGGATGCTCAGGATTCATCCGGGGTGCCCCACCGCTCCGCCGGGCGCTACCCCAAGATGAAAGCGCACGACGGCACGATGCGTCATGCAGCAAGCCATGTTTTGTGTTTCAGGACCTTTTCGCCAAGCTTTCGGCGAACGACGCGACCCGCTCGTCGATCAGGGGCAAGTCGTTGTCGAGTGTAGCGACATGATACGATTCCGTTAGCTCGAGCACCGTCACTTGGTCGCTTCCGGTGCCGACGAGCCTTGGTAACGCCTTGGAGTTGGCGGGCGGCACGCTGTGGTCGTCGCGCGAATAAATGACCAGCAGCGGACACGTCAGCTGCTTCAAACGACCACGCACCTCCGGCAACGCACGCACCAGCGAGTTACCGGCGGCGGACGCGACCCAGTCGTAAGCGTCTTCGTCTCCGCCCTTCTTGATGTCGTTCTTGGTCAGGCCAGCGGCGCTCGCAGGGGCGATCGGAATCAACTTCTCGATCACCGGCGCAAGCTTCACGACGAGGCCTCCGCGATCCAAGATCTGCGCGTTGATGGTGATGGCGCCGTCGAGCTTTTCCGTGGTCGCCAAGTCGAGCACCAAGGTGCCGCCCATCGACAAACCGACAGCGAAGACGTGCTCGGTGCGGGCTCGCAAGCGACCGAGCGCCGCCAGCGCTTCAGCGCGCCAGTCGGCGTAGCGAGTCGGGAGCAGGTCCTTCGGCGTCGTGCCGTGGCCGGGTAAACGCGGCATTTCGACGGCAAAGCCGCGCTTCGACAGCAGCTCCGCCAAGGGCCGCACCGACACCGGGCTGCCCGTAAAGCCGTGCAAAACCAAGATGCCAATCTTGGCCAAACTGCCGTGGCCGTCCTTGGATAGCGGCTCGGCGCCGGGACGAATGGGCGCGTTCAAAACAAGCTCCCTTGGTTCGAGCCCTTCGTGGGCGGCGTTTGCCCCAGGTGCTCATAGGCTTTTTTGGTGGCGATGCGCCCGCGCGGCGTGCGGCCCAAATAGCCCTGCTGCAGCAGGTACGGCTCGTACACGTCTTCGATGGTGTCGCGCGGCTCGGCCAGCGCCGCGGCGATCGTCTCCACGCCCACGGGCCCGCCGTCGTAGTGCTCGATCAGGATCATGAGCAGACGTCGATCCATCTCGTCGAGCCCCGCTTGATCGATGCCCAAGCGGTCGCACGCGATGTCGACAATCTTGCGATCGATCTTGCCGTTCCCCTCGACCTGCGCAAAGTCACGCACGCGCCGCACGAGCCGGTTGGCAATGCGCGGTGTGCCGCGCGCGCGCTCGGCCAAAGCGCGCGCGCCGTCTTTGTCGCACGAAATTTCCAGCAGCTTGGCGCTACGCGACACGATGCGCTCCAGGTCGGAAACCGGGTAAAAATCGAGCCGCAGCGTGACGCCAAAGCGCTCTTGCAAAGGCTTGGTCAAGAGCCCCGTGCGGGTCGTCGCCCCCACCAGCGTGAACGGCTTGATGTCGAGCTGAATGCTCTCGGCGTACGCGCCGTCGCCCATCATCACGTCGATGCGAAAGTCTTCGATCGCCGGGTACAGCGCTTCTTCGACCGTCGCGCTCAAGCGGTGAATCTCGTCGATGAACAAGATGTCGGCGCGCGCCACGCGCGTCAAAAGCCCGGTCAAGACGCCCTTGTGCTCGACAGCAGGTCCGCTCGTCACGAACAGCTCGGCGCCCATCTCTTTGGCCAAAATGTGCGCCAGCGTCGTCTTGCCCAAGCCGGGCGGCCCGCACAGCAAAATATGATCGAGCGGCTCCTTACGCCGCCGCGCCGCCTCCACGTACACCCGCAGGTTCTGCTTGTGCTGCTCCTGGCCTACGAACTCGTCCAGCGTGCCCGGCCGAAAAATCCGGTCGAACCGCTCTTCTTCGCCAAACACCGCGCCCGACGCCAAGCGCGCGGCCATGGCCTCGCCATCGGCAGGCTGAGCAAACGACGGAGACTTCTTGGCGGCCATGGGCGCGCGAACCTATCACGACGCTCGGTCCCCCCCAAACTGGCAGGAGGGGCTGCCGCGCCGCAGCCCGAATTGCAGAAGCTACCGTTGCGGCGCCCGGCAAAAATAGCCGGCGCCCTCGAGACTGTCGTCGCTGCTCAGCGAAATCTCGAGCCCGACGTCGTCAATCGTCAGCGTCGGAGCACCGGGGGTAAACTGCTCGTCCACCAGCTCGACCGGAAAGTACGCCACCGCTTCGTCGCCGTTCACGCTGAAATCAATCTGGGTCGAACCGCCGTCCTTCGCGCGCGACACATTCTGCACCGGGCACTCTTCCAGGCGTTCGGGCTTGCCGTAAAAGACGCGAAACGCTTCGTAACCGGTCAAATCACGCGGCCGCAGCACCACCAGCAGCTTCTCGTCTTCGACCGTTGCCACGTATTCGGTCACGATCTCGCTCGTGTAATTGTGGAGCGGGAGCGCGGCGACGTCGTCCGCGCTCAGCACGGCTAGCTCCTCGCCCTCCTCGCCGATCGTGAACGTCTTGGTTTTCAGCGTTCCTTCGACGACGCCCATACGGGTGGAGCCGTCCGGTGCGGTCACGACCTGCAACGTGAGCTGCGGCGAAAGCTCGCCCAGCGAAATCGCGATCGTCTCGCCAGCGGCGTCGTTCACTTCACCGCTGCCGGACACGTGTTGACGGTACAGCTCACCGCCTTCGGAGACGAAGCCGCGCAGCTCGCTACCGTTCCGATCAATGACGTAGACGGTGCCATCGGCGGCTTGGCCGGCGCCGATCACCGCGCCGAGCGTGATGGCGCTCGTTTCGGCGGCGAGCGGCTGGCAGCTCGTGAGCTCCGATGTCGTCGAGACGTCTACACCGGAGCACGCGGTTGAAACCGTCACCCACGCCAAAAGACAGCCCAACGCCTGAGCTTTCATAGGCTTTACGCTAGCACGACGCAGGCGCAGACTAAGCCCATGCGCAGTTTCCTCGGGTCTGCGACTTGGCTCGCGTGCGGGGTCGCGATGGGCCTGGTTGCGTGCGGTGACGACAGCAAGACCTCGCACGGCGGCAGCGCTGGCAACTCCAACCAGGGCGGTGCCGCTACGACGGGCGGCTCGAGCCACGTCGCTGGAGCAAGCGGGGCCTCGGGAACGGCGAGCGGCGGCTCCCAGGCTGCGGGCAGCGCGACGGGCGGCAACAGCGGCGGCGGCAACGCGGGGGGCAACAGCGGAACCACCGGCAAGGGCGGAACCACCGGCAACGCCGGAGCCAGTGGCTCGGCAGGCAGCGGCGGAAGCGCGGGCGCCGGAGGAAGCAACGGGGCCGCGGGAAGCAACGCGACGGGCATGGGTCCGTTTCCGTCCAGCTCTCCCTTCTACCAGGACATCTCCCAGGCGCCGCTCGACGCGCAATCAGCCACGCTCATCGCCGCTCTGGACGCCATCGGCTGGGGTGACGAGCCCAAACGCACCGAATTGGGCATCGATTTCTCCTTCAACATCAACGTCGCCGCGGCAGGAGTCACGCCGCGCGCGTTCACCAAGTCAGCCGGCTTCTATTCACCGGACTGCGACACCGCGCCCGTGCCGTTACCGCCCGGTGGCAAGGGCGAAGGTGTCGACAACTACGCCTGCGGCGGTGGAGAAGACTGCCACCTCTTCGTCTACCAAAACACCCGTCTCTACGAGCTCTACCAATCCAACATCACGGGTGGCATGGCCACTGGCGGCACCTTCACCGCCACCTGCCTCGTGGTGTGGGATCTCACCAAAGATTACTGGGTCCCCAAAGCTCCCCCCAACTTCAGCCGCGGCGACGGCTGCACCGGCGCCGACGCCGCGGGCCTCCCCATGGCCCCGCTCGTCCTCACCAAAGAGGACATCGCCTCCGGCACCGTCAAACACGCTCTCCGCTTCACCATCGACAACAATCGCATCGCCGAAACCGTCTACGTCCACCCCGCCACCCATCTCGGCGGCCCCACCGGCGGTACTGACATGCTCCCCTACGGCGCCCGCTTGCGGCTCCGCGGCAACTTCGACCTCGCGACCCTTCCCAACGCCAACGCCCGCACTGTCGCCAAAGCCCTGCAGACCTACGGCATGTACCTTTCCGACGGCGGCAACATCTACATCTCCGCCACCTCGGACGCCTCCGACCTCATCAACAACTCCATCCTCTCGTCCCTGAAACCCTCCGACTTCGAAATGCTCGACGGCGGCACCCGCATCCTGGCAGAAGACCAAGACTGCAATCACGTGCCCATCACGCAGTAGCCCACGAGGGCCACCGGCGCTCCGCCACGAGCCACCGCAGACGCCACCCAAGGGCGACGACTAGCCACACACCGCCGCCACCAAAAACGACGACGCGCCACAGCGACGACGAGCGTTCGCCCACCCATTCCGCACCCATCGACTCAGCCCGTCCGCCGCTCCCCGCTCTTGCACGCAGCTCGCCCCCCTTTCTCACCGTCCCAATGACTTCGCATGCGAAGTCATTCTCGAAGGCCAGCAAACCCATTGCCAAACCGCTGATTTTATTCGGCAATTCCCTAGCTAAACGTCGCCTTCTGCCATCACTTCGCATGCGAAGTGATTCTTGAAGGCCAGTAAACGGCTCGCCAACCTCTCGATACTGCTGGGGAATTGGCTGGGCCGCACGCCTGACGCGTCATGACTTCGCATGCGAAGTGATTTTGGCGGTGCGGAGGGGTGGTCCGGAGAGGCGTTGCGCGAGCGGCGGAGCACGTGCGGAAGAAGGCGTCGTGCAGCGCTCGCTGCCTGCGGCGCTCGCTACGAGTCGTGCGGCGCCTCTACGAAACGACGGCGGGTTCGACTTTGATGCCGGCGCTCTGGAAAGCCGCAAGGAGTCCGGCTTTGTCGTTGGCTTTGGCGAGGGCTTCTTCGGGGGCGACGACGCCGTCTTTGGCGAGCTTGAAGAGGCTGTCGTTCATCAGGCACATGCCGGCTTTGCGTCCCGTCTGCATGATGCTGGGAATCTGAAAGACTTTGGATTCGCGGATCAGGTTGGCGATGGCGGGCACCCCGAACATGATTTCGAGCGCTGCGACGCGGCCACCGCCGATTTTGCGGCACAGCATTTGGGCGATGACGCCCTTGAGGCTGTTGGCCAGCATGACGCGGATCTGCTCCTGCTGAGCGGGCGGGTACTGATCGATGATGCGATCGATGGTGCTGGGCGCGGACGAGGTGTGAAGCGTGCCGAAGACCAAGTGGCCGGTTTCGGCGGTTTCGAGCGCGATGGCGATGGTTTCGAGGTCGCGCATTTCGCCGAGCAGCACGATGTCCGGGTCTTCGCGGAGGGCGGCGCGCAGGGCCTTTTTGAAGGAGTCGGTGTGCTCGCCGACCTGACGCTGATTCACCAGGCATTTCTTGTTCGGGTGAACGAACTCGACCGGATCTTCGATGGTGATGATGTGATCTTCGCGGGTGCGATTGATGTAGTCGACGAGCGCGGCGAGCGTGGTCGATTTGCCGGAGCCGGTGGGGCCGGTGACGAGCACGAGGCCTTTGGGCAAGTGGCAGAGGCTGAGCAGCTCTTTGGGCAGGTTCAGGTCGTCAGTCGTGAGGATTTTGCTGGGGATGACGCGCATGACGGCGCCCATGCCGCGCAGGTCGACGAACAGGTTGGCGCGGAAACGCGCCTTGCCTGGTAGCTCGTAGGCGAAGTCGGTGTCGTGGGAGTTTTCGAACTCCTCACGATTGCGCGGCGGCACGATCGGCATCAGCAGCCGCTGCACGTCTTCGGGCTTGAGCACGTCGTAGCCGGGCACCGGCTTCATCTCGCCGTCGATGCGCATGATCGGCACCGAGTTGGTAGAGACGTGCAAATCGGAGCCTTTGACCTCGAGCAGGCGATTGAGCAAGCGATCGATGCCCGTGGTCGAGCCGTCCGAGAGCGCGTTGTCGTAGGGCCGAGACGACGCGATCGGCGGTTGCGTGCGCAGCGGCTGCCGCGGAATCTCGAAGTCGTCGTCGTCCGTGTCGAGGCCGGAGGGCATGGCCTGCATGGCTGGAACCGACGGCGCGGACGGTATCGCCGGCATGGAAGGCGCGGCTGGCATGGCGAACCGCGGAGCTGGGGGCGCGGGCGGCACGCGCTCCGCTTGCTTGGCGAGCGTCTCGCAGCGGTCGAGGAAGAACGAGACGTTGACGAGGCCGATCTTCATCTCGGCGCAGGCCCGCACCGTGCCGCGCCCTTCGAGCTCGAAGTCCCACTCGGCGAAGCCAGTCGCCAGGTGTTGCTTGGCGGGGGCCGTCAGGATCGGCGCGAGCAAGCTGGTGATCTTCTCCGGCGTCTGCGGGTCGCCCTTCACTTCGCTCTCGCCTTGCGGCAAGACCACGATGGTGCGCCGCCCCGGTACTAGCCGCACCTCCATGGCCCCCACCAAGAGTGCGCGCTTCAGCAGATCAGCAATCGGATGGCTCATGCTCTACTCGCTTCGGTCGAGAACGATCCGCGAGTATGGCAAGAACTACGGGTGAATGTACACAACCGTTCCGCGGTCTTTATTCAGTACACCGTGCCAGTCTTTGGGGACTGACGGGTCCGTCCACTCGAAGAGCCAGGCGGCGTCTTTTGGCGCAAGGTTGACGCAGCCGTGGCTTCGCACCTTACCGAAGTCGTCGTGCCAGTACGCGCCGTGCAGCGCATAACCCTTGTGAAAGTACTGAACGAACGGCACGTCGCGCAGGTTGTAGGAGTCGCCGCGGTCTTCGTCTCCGTCCATCGTGGAAGCGACTTCTTTTTGGTAGACCATGAACGTGCCACGCGGCGTCGACTCGGTCTTGTCCGGATCGCCTAGGCCTGCGCGCCCGCTGCTGATCAAGGTGGCGTACACGGGCGTACGACCCGCGTAGGCCACGAGCGATTGCTGCTTGATCGAGATGTCGATCCATTTGCGATCGCCCGTGGCAAAGCTCGGGAACGAATCGCGCGGCTCGATGCGGCGGAACGACGGCTCGGCCACCCAGGTGCCGTCGCGCGTTTCCAAGAAGCCGCCCGGCTTGCTCTGACCGGTGAGCTTGACGCCTTCGCGATCGGCCAAGGGCGGCCCGCTACCGAAGCTGCCGTCGTCGCGACGCATGTACCGTTGGCCGTAGCGCTCCTTGCTGAACGCTACCGGCAAGCCTTCGTTCGGTGCCAGCTCGACGCCGTGGAACTCGCTCTGGCGCACCAGCTTGACGCGATCGAGCGCGATGACGTCCAGCTCCGTGGTCAACCCGAACAAGCGCTTCTCCCACTCGAAGCTCTTGGCGATGGCAAAGCCGCTATCGGCGGCCGCCGCGCCAGCGTGCGACACGTAGCGGAGCGGCTGCTTCACCCCGTACGGCTTCGGCAATTTCGCGTCGCCGCCCAGAAACTCCGGCGGCCCAGCGATCTCGCCCAGCGCCGCCAGCAAGCCGGAAGCGCGGATTCGTTCGCGGAAGTTGGCAGCCCGCGTCGTGAAGTCTCCGCCTTCGGACTCGGACATCTGCGCGGCCGACGGCAGGCGAAAGTACAAGAGCGGCGGCGTGTCGCTCGACAGCGCGTACGTGTACGGCAGCCCCTGGGCGCGAACGGCGCGCCCCTGCGAGGCCACGACGACGGCGTGCTGCAAGTCGGTCGTCGCGCCCAAGCCCAAGCAGATGAAGCCGCGCGGATTGACGCGGTACCAGCCGCCGTCACAGCCGTCGTTGGTGATCTTCGGACCGCGCGCGCTCACGACCGCTCCCGCACGCAAGTAGCCGTAGCGCGTGCGGTTCGGCCCGGTGTCGGTGTAGATCCAGCTCCGCCAAGCGATGCTGCCCACCTTGACTACGTCGGGCCCAGCTTCGTCGAACGGCAAATTGTCGAGCGTGCCGCCCAAGGCAGCCGACGCGGCAGGCCGCGCGCGCGTCGACACCGAGGACGCTGCGGCTTCAGCGCTCGGCTGCCCCACTTCACGCCCCGGGCCCACGGCAGCGGCGCCCGCAGCCGCGACACCGGGCGGCTCTGCGTGCTTGCCACAGCCGGCGACCAGACAGCCGAGCCATAACAGCCCAACCTTCGCGAGCGTTGCCGTGTTTTGGCGAAGAAATCGCATGCCTGGGGGCCCCCGAGTCGGGGTCGGCGGATCCGTTAGCACAGCTCTGGCAGATCCGTGCATGCTGCGCGCCGTGCAGATTCCGAGCGGCGTATTGAAGATTGTCAAAGAGGTCCTGCGGCACCTGCTGCGCCGTCCCGTGGTCGGCATCGCAGCCGCCGCGCGGACTTCCGATGGGCGGATTCTGCTGATTAGGCGCGCGGATTCGGGCAAGTGGGCGCTGCCGGGCGGCACCCTGGAGTGGGGCGAGACCCTGCGCAGCGCCATCACGCGCGAGGTGTTCGAGGAGACGGGCGCGCGCGTGACCGGCCTGGGCGAGCTGATTGGCGCCTACTCCGAGCCGGGCCGCGATCCACGCTTTCACGCTGTCACGCTAGTCGTCGCCGCTACCGTCACCGAGCCGGATCAGGGTCCCGTGAACCCGGTCGAGATCAGCGAGGTCAGGCTGTTTCACGACCATGAGCTGCCCAGCGAGTATTCGCACGGCATGGCCGACATAGTGCAAAACGCAGCCTCGAAAACCGCGGTCTGGGAGTGATAAGGTAGACGGTCATGGGCCGCGCTTGCCACGCACTCTGGCTGCTTTCACTGCTGCCGCTCACGGGCTGCGGAGTATTTCGGCACGTCAACGTGACGCCGCTAGCCATCACGTCGCAGCGCCCCAGCAACGTGGGCGCCTACGTCTCCGTCACGGACGCCGACCAAGCCTTGACCGAGCTGACGCCGTCCAATTTTCGCGTCTACGAGAACGAGCAGCTGGTCCCCGCCGAGCAAACGCAGCTAGCGCTGCTCGATCCGAATTTGGTCGCGGCGCACCAAGTCGTCTTGCTCATGGACATGAGCAACGCAAAAACGGCCGAGGCGCGCACGTTGGCCGCCAAGGCCGCCTTGAACTTCGTGCAAAAGGTCACGCCGCGCGAAGCCGTGTCGGTGTTCGCGTTCGACGGCGCGGAAGGCTTGGTGCCCATTGCGGCATTGCCGCGCGGCAACCAACCCGTAACCATGGCCGCGCTGGAAGGCTTTTCCCCGCGTGACAGCTCGCGCAACCTGAACGGCGCCGTCGTCGCCGGCCTCAAGAAGCTGGATCAACTGCTGGCGCAGAGCGGCAAGGTCGTGCGCGTCGGTACCTTGGTCGTCTACGCTGCTGGCCCCGACGTCGCCGGGCGCGTCGAGAGCGACAAAGCCCACGACACGGTGTGGGAGAGCAAACACGACGTCTTGGTCATCGGTGTGGGTGAGCAGGCGGACGCGGTCGAAAACCTCGCGCGCCGCGGGCTGATCCGCGCGCAAGCCGCCGACACCTTGCCCATTGCTTTCGAAGAAGCCGCCAGCCGCGCCGTCGAAGAGCTGGAGAAGCACTACCTGGTGTCGTACTGCTCGCCCGCGCGCGCCGGAGCTCGCAAGCTGCGGCTCGAGGTGTCGTACACCAACAAAGACGGCGAAGAGCACCACGGAGACTTCGAGACCGAGTTCAGCGCCCGCGGCTTCGGCCCCGGCTGCAACCCGCAGACCACGCCGCGCTTCTTCCTGGCACCGCAAGTCGCCCCGCCCGAGCGAAAGGCCGACACGGACTCCGACGCAGAGCCGAAAGGCTCCAAGCGCAAGAAGGCGCCTCCCACCGACGCGCGCGAGCACGATCAGGGAGAAGACGCCCCCGTGGCGCCGCCCGATCAGTCGGGCTACGCCAAGTAGCCCACATGGCGAGCGCGAGCTCCGGCGACGTCCAGATCGAGCTGACCGAAGGCGAGTACATCGCCGCGCGCGGCAAGACGTCCGTCACCTGGCTGATCAAGCTGAACGACGCTTGGGTGCACATCTCCGAGTGGCCGGGCGGCGAGGTCGAACGCTGTCAGACGAGGTCGGGTATGGTGTGGCAGAATCTTACGCGGCTCACGGTTCCGCCGGGCGCTCGGCTGACTCGCGTGGAGTCGCGGCCGGCGCCTTACGCCAAGCGCGACGCCTTGGACTACTTGAAGAGGGGTGCGCAGCCCGCTCGGCGCGTTTTCCGGCAGGAATTCCGGGTCGGCCGCCGGGGTGACCTGCTGCGCGACGCCTGACTCGTCTCCCGCCAGGGTGAAAACCCACCGCGAAGGGGCCAATGATTCCCGAATGATAGCGGCGGGCCCTTTAGGCCCTCCGGAATCCGCCGTTCGGGGAGGACATGGTCGCTCCAGCCCCTAAAGGCATGGCGGCGGGTGAAGCACAAGCAGCAGCACCCAGCCAACCGCCGAGCAGCAAGCGCCGCTCGCAAGGAGCGCCCCCCCCTGCTTCCGACGTGGAACGCAAGGCCGAAACCAAAGCCTGGGTGCTCGTGGTCGACGACGAGCCCGAGCTGCTCCGCGGTGTATCGCGCGGGTTGAAGCTGCAGGGTTACAGCGTGACCGAGGCGCGCAACGGTGAGGAAGCCGTGCAGCACCTCAGCCGGCGCGCGTTCGACGTCGTCGTCAGCGACATCGTGATGCCCGGCATGGGCGGCATTCAGCTGCTCAAGGAAGTGCGCCAACACGACCTGCACGTGCCGGTCGTGCTCATGACCGGCGAGCCCGCCGTCAGCACGGCCGTGCAAGCGCTGGAGTACGGCGCGTTTCACTACCTAACCAAGCCGGTCGAGAGCGAAGCGCTCGACACCATCGTGCAGAAGGCCGTGCGGATGCACCGCATGGCGCGCGTGAAGCAACAAGCCGCCGAGCTGCTGGGCCACGCCGGTGCGCTGGGCACCGATCGCGCCGGCTTGGAAGCGTCGTTCGACCGAGCCGTGAGCTCGATGTGGATGGCGTACCACCCGATCATCGACGTCAACAAGAAGCTCATCTTCGGCTACGAAGCGCTGCTGCGCAGCACCGAACCGAGCTTGCCGCACCCAGGCGCCGTGATCGACGCCGCCATGCGCCTCGGCCGTTTGGAGTCCTTGGGCCGCGCGATCCGCTCGCTCGCCTCGGAGCCGATCCCGGCCGACGCCGACTTCTCGCTGTTCGTGAACTTGCACGTCACCGACCTCACCGATCCGTCGCTGAGCGATCCGGAGTCGCCGCTGTCCAAGATCGCGCACCGCGTGGTGCTCGAAATCACCGAGCGCTCGTCGTTGGACGAGGTGAAAGACGCGCGACGCCGCGTGGCTGCGCTGCGCGAAATGGGCTTCCGCATCGCGGTCGACGACTTGGGCGCTGGCTACGCGGGCCTGTCGAGCTTCACCTTGCTCGAGCCCGAGATCGTGAAGCTCGACATGTCGCTGGTGCGTGACATTCACGTCACCTCCACCAAGCAAAAGGTCGTCCGCTCCATGACCGCCTTGTCCAAGGACATGGGCATGACCGTGGTAGCCGAAGGCGTCGAGACGCGCGAAGAGCGCGATTGCTTGGTCGACTTGGGCTGCGACCTGCTCCAAGGCTTCTTGTTCGCCAAGCCAGGCCGCGCTTTCCCGGGAGTCGCCTGGTGAGCTCGGCAGTCCCAGGGCGGCCCGGCAGCGTCACGCGCGACGCCTCGACGCGCGACGCCAAGCCAAAGTTCAGCGATCCGCCCGCTCGGAACTCGTTTCCGGACGGCGCGTTTTTGCCCGAAGCGCACACCATGGAGGTGTCGGTTCGCAGCACCGACATCAGCGGGCCGCCCACGGCTCAGTCGGTCGTCGACCGCGCCATGCTCTTGCGCATGGACGGCGTGCAAGCCGGCCAGATCATCGGCATGGAGCATTGGCCCTTCACGGTGGGCCGCCACCCCACGAACTCGCTGCGCATCGACGAAGACAGCATCAGCCGTTCTCACGCGCGCATCGTGCGCAACGGCGACGAGTACACGGTCGAAGACCTGGGCTCGCGCAACGGCACCTTCTTGGCGGGCAAGCGCATCACACGCGCCAAGCTCGAGCACGACAGCTGGCTGCAGTTCGGGCCGCGCGTCAGCTTCCGCTTTTCGATGACGGACCTGCGCGAAGAGCGGCTCCTGCGCAAGCTCTACGAATCCAGCACGCGCGACGCGCTGACGGGCGTCTACAATCGCCTACACTTCGAGGAGCGGCTGCGCGCCGAAGTCGCCTACGCGATCCGCCACCGCACCCAAGCCTCGCTGCTCATCATCGACCTAGATCATTTCAAGCGCGTCAACGACACCTACGGTCACCCCGCCGGTGACGCGGTGCTCAAGCGCGCCTGCGAAGCCTGCTCCCGCGCCCTGCGCACCGAGGACGTGTTCGCGCGCTTCGGCGGCGAGGAATTCGCGGTCGTGCTGCGCGGCATCGATCTCAAAGGCGCCGCTCGCCTGGGCGAACGCCTGCGTCAAGGAGTCGCGGCGGAGATCGTCGAGCACGAAGGCCAGCAAATCAAGGTCACGCTGAGCGCCGGCGCCGCGTCCATCGCCTGCTGCAGCGCGCCCAGCGCCGAAGAGCTGATTGCGATCGCCGACCGCCGCCTCTACGCCGCCAAGCAAGCCGGCCGCAATCGCGTCGCCGTCGAAGACTAACCAGGCGCCGACAGCTCAGCGCGCCGCGCGAAGTCCGACGAAAACGCCGAAAAGACGAGCGGCTTTACTCCAAGGGAGTGGGTCTGCTACGAGGCTAGGCTCGGAGGAACGGAAGTGGCCATCGATCTCAGCTCGCTCAAGTCCGAACGTGACCGTCTCAAGGACAACCTGCGCGAGATCGAGGGCGAGCTACGCCGCCTCGAGGCCGAGCTGAAAGGCCTGCGCCAGCGCGAGATCGCCACCAAGCGCGAAATCGAAGCCCTCGCGACCCTCATCGAGCTCGGCGACGCCCGTGAGGGCAAGCCCGGCGACTAAGCCGCGTCCCGTCGCCAACGCCCCTGCGCGCTGCGCGCCGAAACGGCTAGTCGCATTTGCGACTAAAATCTCTGAAGGAAGTCGCGGGGTCGATCGCTTGGCATGACGCTGTCCTATTTGCGACTCGTCTGCTCCTGCCAGAGCGAAGCGGGCAGCGCCATCGTCGCGCGAGACGGACGCTTAGCGCTGATGCGGGCGCGTGTCGCTTGGCGCTGATGCGGGCCCGCGCGGCGCTGAGCGCTGGGGCGAGCGCGAGTGCCGCTTGGCGGCGGGCGGGCGCGCGCCTTGGCGTTGTGGCAGCAGCTGGTCGAAGCCGCCCCGTCGAGACGTCGCCAAGGCGACGGCGTGCAGCAACGGCGCGACGCAAGCGGGCAGCTGAAGGGCGGACTCAGCTACATGGCGCACGAGCAAGGGTTGACGACGCTGGGCGCACAGGGCCCAACACCTTCCGCCCCGCTATTCGCGGGACCAACTCACCCAGGTGGACGCGCTCTGACCAGACTGCGCCCATGACACAGAAGAACATCAAACCAGCGCGAACCGCGTAGCGACCCGTGCTCGAGAGCTTCAATCGAGCGACACGCGACTCAGTCGTAAATTGGACAACGTCAGGGCGCCCAATTCGGCCTCTGAAATGATTGAGGAAAGACTGTCGTAAATGCGACTTCGCTTCTCAATGCGAAAGGGGTCCGCGGAGCAATTGGAGCTCCTTCACTCGCAACGGCCTTGTGGCGGGGCTCTACGGCTTCGTGCCGGACAGTTCGAGGATCCGCTCGAAGTCTTCCGACGTGGCGGGGACGACCGAGAGGCGGCTCTTCTTCACGAGGCCGAAGTTGGCGAGCTTCTTCTCGGCTTTGATTTGTGCGAGCGTGACGGGGCGCGCCAAGGTCTTTTTGGCGGTGAGCTCGACGACGGACCATTCGCCTTCGTCGCTGGTTTTCTCGGGCGTGGCTTCGGCAGAGACGGTGGCAAGACCGACGACTTCTTTGCCCTCGTTCGAGTGGTAGAAGAGTACGAGGTCGCCCTTCTTCATGGCGCGGAGGTTGTTGCGCGCTTCGAAGCTGCGCACGCCGTCCCAAACCGTGCGTTTCTCTTTGACGAAGCGCTCCCACGGGTAGACGGAAGGCTCGCTCTTCACCAACCAAAAGGCCCTGGCCATGGCCGGACCTTAATCCAAATCCTGGTCGGTCAGATCGAGCACGATCGGACAATGGTCGCTGAGCTCGCGGCCGACCTTGTCGGCGGCGCGTTTGGTCAACGCCGGTGCGTCGGCCGCACAGATTCCAGCGACGTGGGTGCGGCTTCCTGGCGCAAGCTCGCGCATCGCCGTGGAGCCGAGCGCGTGGTCCAGCAGCGTAAAATTGCCTCGGTAACGCTCGGTGCCGGTCGCGTCCGCCGGTACCAGCCGCACGCCGCTTCCCAAGAGGCGCTGCACGGCCGTGAGCTCTTCCGCCGCCGAGATGGGCGGCTCGCACTCGTCGCAGCCCATCGTATTGAGATCGCCGAGCAGCAAGAAATCTGGATCGCGGGCGGCGTCGCTCAGTGCTCGCGCGACGCTCGGCACCGCCGCAAACGACGCGCGACGTAGCAGCAACGCCCGGCTGTCAGCCTGGCTCTTGAAGTGCGCCGACACGGCCCCCAAATCCAAGCCGCTCGGAAACCGAAAGCGCGCCGCAAGTCCTGGCCGAAGCTGCTTCTCGCAGGCGGAGCCGTGCGGATTGAGCGCCGCCACGGTTTGCACGTCGGTGGCGGTCACGCGCGCTTCGTTCCACATCAGGCCGACGTGTTGCGGCACGCTGCTGCCGCAATCGTCCAAGCGCGCCACGTAGCGCGCGCCTGACAGGCGGTTCAGCTCGCTCAGCAGCGTCGCCAGCGCCCGCACGGCCTTCGGCGTCTGCTTCACCTCTTGAATCGCGACGACGTCCGCGTCGAGCCACGCGAGCGCGCACGCCATCCAAGGCACGTCGATGCCGGGGTCGCGCTGTTGCGAGTCGCCATCGGGGAACCAATGCAGGTTCCAGCTGGCGAAGCGGGCCTTGCCAGGAGCGCGCGAGAGGCGTTGGCGGCCCGCCAGCAGCGCCGCACAAGCGGCTGGCGATGTGAAAGCGGTCTCGGCCCCGGCCGGCGCCGATTTCGGCCCGCGTGCCGTGTCAGTACCGGAAACAGAGGCCGCAAGGGCGGCTGTTCCCGGCGAGCCGGCGATTAGCGGCCGCCCGAAGCCCCACCCCAAAGCCAGCACCGCCAGAGCGGCGCCCCAGGTCAGCCGGGCTCTGCGCACCCACCCGCTATAGGCCACGCACAGCGCTCGGGCGAGTTTGGCCCGCTGATTTTTCGCCCGCCCGATGCGGCCACCCGTGACCACCACTTGGACGTTTTCGGCCAACGGACACAGGAACCGGCCCGCTGACCACGGCATTTTACCACTGAATTAGAAGATTTCGGAAACGGCCCGGATGTTGCTGTTCTGGGGGGGCCGAACTCCATGACTTGAGTTCCGTGGGGGGGTGCGTCGCGCTGGAGCGGGCGGGGCTGCAGCGGCCGGAGGTGTGTGCTTCGGGCAACGAAACCGCTGCCAGCGTTCTGCCCGTCCGGCTGGCCCGGCGTGGGCAGATGTGCGGCACCCACATCGTCACGCTCCAGGGTGAGACGCGTTCACGCCGGACGGATAGTCAGAAATCCTGGCTACCTCGACGCAGATCGTCGTCAGAGTTATCGTCAGCGCTCCCCGAAGCGCATGTCTTCCGTCCCGGCTCCTGACCCCGTCCCGCCGCCTCACCCGCTGCTGGGGACAACCCTGCGCGGTACATACCGCATCTTACGTACGCTTGATCAGGGCGGCATGGGCATGGTGTTCGAAGCCGAGCACGTGCGCTTGAAACGTCGCGTAGCAGTGAAGGTTTTGGCGCAACACCTCGCGAAGGACGCGCACGCGCTGGCGCGTTTTAATCGCGAAGCTGAAATCATCTCGCAGCTGCAGCACCCGCACGTCGTGCAAGTGACCGATTTCGATACCACGGAGGCCGGCGAGCCCTACCTGGTGATGGAGCTCCTGGCGGGCGAAAGCCTGGCGACGCGACTCGAGCGCGAGCGCTGTTTGCCGGTGAGCGACGCGATTCGGCTCGCGCACCAAGTCTCGTCGGGCCTGGGAGCCGCGCACGCCGCCAACATCGTTCACCGCGATCTCAAGCCTGCAAATATCTTTCTGACGCAAGTTGCCGGCCAGGGCGCCCTGGTCAAGCTGCTCGACTTCGGCATCAGCAAGCGCGCCGGCGGCGGCAAAGGTCTCACCGGCGAGTACGACATCTTGGGCACGCCCGATTACATGGCGCCCGAGCAAGCGCTGGGCAAAACGGCACACGTCGATCACCGTGGCGATCAGTACGCGCTAGCCGTCATCACCTACGAGATGCTCGCCGGCCGCACGCCGTTCGCGGGTGACGACGTGATGGACGTGCTGCGTCAGGTCATCAGCTCCGAGCCCCCGCCCATCGAGCAGCTGGCGCCGCACGTGCCGGTCGAGGTCGGCGACGTGCTGCGACGCGCGCTCTCCAAGGATCCGGAGCAGCGATTTCCGAGCATCAACGAATTTTCGAGCGCCCTGCTACGCGCTTCCGGCACGTCGCTGCCCCCGCCCATCGAAGCCCTGGGCGTCGCGCTGACGGTTCCGGCAGGTCCTCCCAAGCCGAGCACCAACCCGGACCGCTACCAAACCGGCATGCGCGCCAAGACGCCGGCCAGCCCCAGTGCGCCCACCATCGCCAACACGTTCAGCACCACCGACCTGGGGCGAGCGCTCGATCAAGCCCGCCAAGCCCACGGTATGGGCGACATCGAGCTTGCGGTGAACAACGCCGAAACGGCGCTGCTGGTGGCCGACGCCTTGAACTCGCCCGACGCGCAAGCGCGGCTCGATTCGTCGCGCACGCTGCTGAACGCCATCTTCGAAGCGCGCCTGGGCTCGCTGTCGCGCCGCATGGTCGTGCTGTCGCCAACCTCGAACAGAAAGCTGCGCGTCTCGCCCGAACAGGCGTTTCTGCTCTCGCGCGTCGACGGCGGCGTGACGCTCGACGAAGTCATCGATCTCTCGCCGCTGCCACGGCAAAAGACGCTGCGGCTGTTGGTCTCTATGATCCGCCAAGGCCTCATCGCAGCCGAGTAGCGGCCGAGCAGGCTTCGTGTGCCAAAGGCCGAGTCGGCCGACTTGCGAGACCAGACCCACTTGCCGTTTTGGGTCCGGTGCGCTAGCTATGGCGAGGTCTGATGTTCAACGTTAACGCCAACGCCTGTGCCCATTGGGGCATGAAGCCGGTCCGTCCGGTGGGGCGGGGCGCTTTGTCGTTGAGCTGATCGCAGCAAACCCAAGCGCCCTCCCCGCCGAAAGGCTGAGGGGGCAACGGGTAGCGCTCCTCAGACCCCAGGCGGAGGCGGGCATCGAAAGCCAGCCATGTCCTCCTTAGCGTCAGCGTCCGAAGAGCCAGCGGAGCCACCTTTATTCACGCGCGATTTTGCGCTGGTGATGGTCGCGCAGTTGGCCTTCGGGTTCGCGTTTTCCAGCTTTTTTCTGCTGCCAAAATTCGTGGTGACCCAGCTTTTGGGCTCGCCCAGCCAGGTCGGGTACGTGGGGGCCACCGCCGTGGTGGCGGCAGTGTTGGTGTCGCCGTGGTGCGGCAAGGTGCTCGATCGCGGGCCACGTCGTCCGCTGCTCTTCGTCGGCTGTTTGCTGAGCGCTCTCGCCGCGCTGGCGTTCTTGGGCGTGACGCAGGTGGGCTGGTACCTGTACGCGGTGCGAGCGCTGCAGGGCGCCGCATACACGCTGTACTTCGTCGCAGCCGCCACCTACGTGGCTGATCTTTCGCCGGCTTCGCGCCTGGGTCAGGCGCTGGGTTGGTTCGGCTGTGCCGGCCTGGCCATGAACGCCGTGGCCACGCTGATCGCCGAGCGTATCGCGCAGTCCCATGGCTGGCACGCTGTCTTCTACAGCGCAGCCGCCGCCGGCTTGCTCGGCGCCATGGTCACGCTTTTTTTGCGCGAGCCGCCCGCCAAGCCGCAGCGCGCCGCCACGGCTCAGGCGCCCAGCACCAGCCTGCCCACCTCGCGTCTCGTGGTCATGCTCGCCGCTGTTGCTGCTGGAGCCGCGTTCGGGGTGATGTTCACGTTCACTCAGCCGCTGGCGCTCTCGCTGGGCGACACCAACATGGGCCCACTATTTGCCGGCTACACCGCAATGGCGCTCGGGGTGCGGGTGTTTTTTGGCAGCGCCGCCGATCGTTTCGGGCGCGCCCGGGTCAGCGGCGTTGCTTTGGCCTTCTATTCGCTGGTCGTGGCCGTCACCGCTGGTCTGAGCCGCGGCTGGCTGGGCGTGGTGGGGCTGGGCTTTGGCCTGGCGCACGGCGCGCTCTACCCATCTTTGAACGCACTAGCGCTGGAAGGCGTGGCGCGTGAGCAGCGCGGCATGGTGGGGGCGCTCTTCAACGCCGCCTTCAACGCCGGGGTGTTCCTGGTGACGTTTTGCTTTGGCCAAATCGCCCAGGCATATGGTTACCGCGTCGTGTTCTTGCTAGTCGCCTGTTTCAGCGTGTCCGGCTCGTTCTTGCTTTGGGCCCAGTCGCGCAAGTCTTGGCTCACTCGTCCGTCCTGAAGGCTCCCATGATCGCCGTGTTGTTCGTGCTCACGTTTCTCGAAAGCATTGCCGCTACGCTGATTCAGCGCGGCATCTACTTCTACACGCACGAAAACCTGGGCTTCAGCCAGAGCCAAAACCTGTGGGTCGCGTTCGGCTTTGGCGTCACCTACGTGGGTGGCGCCTTTGCCAGCCATCCGCTCTCCAAGCGCTACGGAGAAAAGGCCACGCTGCTGGGCTGCATCGTCGGTTTGCTCGCGCTGCACTGCTTGCTGGCGCTGGTGCCCGCGCCTTGGGTGCTGGTCGGTTCCGTCTTTGGCACCGCGATTTTGCAGGGCATCAAATGGCCGGTGGTCGAAAGCTACGTGAGCGCCGGCCGCGCGCCAAGAGAGCTTCTGCCGCTGCTCAGCCGTTACAACGTCACTTGGGCGACGGCCGGCTTCGTGGCCATCGGCGTCACCGGGCTCATCGTCGGGACGCACCTGCCATCGTTGTTCTTCTGGTTCCCGGCGCTGCTCAACGTCTTTGCCATCGGCCTCACGCTCAAGCTGCCAGCCAAGCCGCTGCACTGGGAGCACAGCCACCCGGAGCGCCCCGCCGAGGCGGAGCTTCAGCGCATGCGCGGCCTGCTGGGCTCCGCGCGCTGGTCCATGACCGGCAGCTACGCGCTCTTGTACGTGCTGGCGCCGCTCATGCCGACTCTGCTCGCGCAGCTCAACCTGCCAGTCACGCTGGCCACGCCAGTCGCCAGCATTTTGGACGCGGTGCGGGTCATCACCTTCGGCGCGCTGGGCGCCATCGCTGGCTGGCACGGCCGGCGGACGCCGATGTGGCTCACCCTCGTCGCGCTACCTGCTGGCTTCTTGCTGGTCTTGCTGGGCAATTCGCTGCCGCTCTTGATCTTGGGCGAGGTCATTTTCGGCGTCGCGGCAGGCTTTGCCTACACGTCATCGCTCTACTACGCGCTCGTGGCCGAAAACGCCTCGGTCGACGCCGGCGGCGCGCACGAGGGACTGATCGGCATCGGCATTGGGCTCGGACCGCTGTCGGGCCTGGCCGGACAGCTGCTGGTCAATCAACCGTTGCCATTCGCGGCTGCCAGCGCGCGGCTCGAGCCGTTCGCCGCGCTAGCGCTCACGTCGCTGCCGATCATCGGCGTGTGCGCGCTCGGCGCGCTGCGCTCACTCGTCAGGCTGCCCGGTCGTCCTGCGTGAGGGCCAGCAGCTCGGCTTCCAACCGCTGCACCTGCTGCGTCAAACGCAAGAACACGTCCGTCGCCAGCGCCAGCTCACCGTGGCGCGCGAGCAGCTCGAGCTCCACCGCACATTGCTGAGCCAGCGGCGCCGACAGGTTGCCGAACGCGCCCTTGGCCTTGTGGGCCGCCCGCGCCAGCTCTTGAGCGTCACCGTCACGTAGCGCGGCCTCCATCGAGCCGAGCAAGGCCGGCCGCTCTTGCACGAACAGCCGCACCAGCTCCGCTAACAACGAACGGTCGCCATCGACCCGCGCCAAAAGCTCCACGCGATCCAAAACTCCGTCGGAAATCAGCGGCTCCGCGCCATTGTCCCCCGGCATCGACAGCCGCTCGGGCGGCGCCGACTCGGCCGCCGGCTCCGCCGCCAAGATCTTTCCGGAGCTGTCTTCGCCCGTCAGCGTGAGCGCCGGCATCTGCTGCGACGTCGCTTGCCCAAAGGCGCCCTGATCCATCAGCCGCGCAATGGCCGAGAACAGCGTGCGGCGCGTGACCGGCTTGGTCACGTAGTCGTCGGCGCCCGCTGCCATGCACTCTTCGCGGTCGCCCTTCATCGCTTGCGCGGTCAGCATCACGATCGGCCGGTGGCCGCCCGACACCTTCTCGTGCGCCCGAATCGCGGCGCATACCTCGATGCCGGTCAGCTCCGGCATCTGCACGTCGAGGAAGATGAGGTGAAAGTCTCCGCCGAGCGCCTGGTCGAGCGCGGCCTGACCGGTTTCGGCCACCGTGACGTGCGACCCCACCTTCTCCAGAAAGTGCCGCACGACGCGCGCGTTGACGGCGTTGTCCTCGGCCACCAGCACGCGCAGGCGGCTGGGTGGTGACTGGTAGCGCCCCGTCGACTTGACGGTCGAGCTGGCCAGCGACTCCGCGTCCAAGTTGGCGCGCGGAAACACCAAGTCGACGTGGAACGCGCTGCCAGTACCGACCGTGCTGCTGACGCGGATCTTGCCGCCCATCAGCGCCACCAGCTGGGCCGAAATGGTGAGGCCCAGGCCCGTGCCGCTCATGGCGCCGACCCGCTCCACCTGTGTAAAGGGCTCGAAGATACTGGGCAAGCGATCGGCTGGGATACCGATGCCGGTGTCGCGCACGCTGAAGCACAGCTTCACGTCTTGCTCGTTGGCGTCGCCTTGCACCACGGTGACGCGAATGCCGCCCTGACGGGTGAACTTGATGGCGTTGCCGACCAGGTTGACCAGCACCTGCCGCAAGCGCAGCGCGTCGCCGACCAAGCCGTCGAACACGTGCAGCCCCACGTCGAGCTCGAACGACAGGCCCTTGCCGCGGGCCAGCTGGATCAAGGGCTTCAAAGACGTATCGAGCAGCTGCCGCAGGCTGAACGGAATCGCGTCAATCTCGAGCTTGCGGGCTTCGATGCGCGACACGTCCAAAATGTCGTTGATGATGCCCAGCAGATTCGCGGCCGAAGCGTGCGCCGTGTCAACGTAGTCTTTTTGGTCGGGTTGGAGCGGCGTCTCCAGCGCCAGCTCCAACATGCCGAGCACGCCGTTCATGGGCGTGCGGATCTCGTGGCTCATCTTGGCCAGAAATTCGCTCTTGGCGCGCGTCGCGGCCTCGGCCAGCTCTTTGGAGCGCGTCAGGGACTCCTCGGCTTGCTTGCGCGCCGTGATGTCCATGGTCATGCCCACGCGCTCGCTGGCGCCGTACTCGCCCAGCACGATGGCCGCGCGCGAGTACACCCAGCGAATGGTCCCGTCTTTGTGCAAGAACCGGAACTCCGCCTCCCACTCCGTGCCAAGCAAGCTAGCCTTCTGCCACAGCTTTTGGCAGCGCTCGCGGTCGTCGGGGTGCAGGGCCAAAGCCCAGCCCGACCCCTGCGCTTCTTCGGCAGAAATGCCCGCGAGCTGGCACCACTCTTCGTTGGCAAAGGTGCAGCGCGCATTCAGGTCGCAGCGGTAAATGCCAACGGGCGCGCGCAGGGCCAGGTCGCGAAAGCGCCGCTCGCTCTCCTCCAGCTCACCCAAGAGCGCCCTTTGGGCGATCACGCGGCGATACGCCGAGAGCGCCAGCACGGCCTCCACGCTGACCACGCCCATGACCAGGAACCAACGCGCGCTGGCCGGCGCCTGCGCGAGCAGCGCCACCGCCAGCGCCAGCGCCATCGTAAACCCGCCGTACGCCAGCATGCTCTCGATGGTGAAGAACACCAACCCGCCCCCGGCCAAGAGCACGAACAAGCCCACCAGATAGCCGAACGGCAGGTGATTCACGCCGGCGACCACGAACAAGTGCAGCGTGACGATCGCGGCCAAGCCATGCGTCATGCGCAAAAGGTGCCGCTGCCAGCGCCGCCGCGTCGAAGCCCAGGCGGCCGCTACACACAAGCCGGCAATACCGAGCCGAAGCCCGAGCGGATCCCACGCGCTGGGCGACAGCCACAGCATCATCGGTTGCCAGGCCACGTACAAAAGCCCCACCGCCACGATCAAGATCCGCGAAACGTGGGACAACCGATCGCGCGCGCCCGACGAGATGGCCGCCAGCTCCGGCAAGCTGTAACGCGGCACCTCGCTCATGCGCGGCGCATCGCTGTATCTCGGCGCGTTCAGCGAGCGCCGGGGAGACGGTGGCGCAGTTTGCGACACACCCGTGGAACGACACTCCCGAGCGTTACTTAAGCTCGAAAACACCTTAAAATTCGCTCAAGTGCGCGAGGCATGCTGCCTGTAGCCTGCAAATTCCAAGGTATTTCGCGCCCGCTACCACCTGTGCCCACATCTGGAGCCATTTTCGTAGCCACCTCGATACCGGGCAGACACCCTCCGAACACACAGCGCGCGCGAGCATCAACGCTCAAATGGTGCCGCCCTCAAGCCCGCTCGCCGCGCCGGATCCAATCAGCTCCCTGGTGGCTTCGATGCCGCCAGCGTACCCCCAAATCTTCGAACGCCGCGACATCGTCGAGCACCTGTCGATCGTCGAAGCGCGCCGCGGCAGACGCGCGCACGCCGCCGAGTGGCGACAGCTGCCGGGCGGCACCGTGATCGTGTGCGTGGTGGCGGACGACGTGCCCGGCTTGCTGTCGCTGGTGAGCGCCGCGTTCGTGTCGCATCACTTGGACGTGACGTCAGCGCAAATTTTTTGCCGCCCAACCGAGCACGGGATTGAAGCAGTCGACTTCTTTTGGTTGAGGCGCGCGCGCCCTTCGCGTTTACCGCAACAGATCGATCCGACCGAGATCGCCAGCGTGAGCAACATGCTCGACGAGCTGGTGGGCGAAGAGAAGCAGGCGCGGCAATTGGCAGTGCAAGAGCTCGAGCGCGTTGCGCCCGAACTGCCCGTACGGCCACGCGTCTTTTACGACACCCGCGCGCTGCGGCGCGGCGAGGTAATCCTGAACGTGGTCACGCCCGACCGGCCAGGTCTGCTCTTGGCCATCACGCTGTCGTTCCTGCGCCAGGGGCTGGAGGTCATGGCCTCGGAGGTCCGCACGGATCAGGGTGTGGCGAGCGACCGTTTCACCCTGCGCGACGCCAACGGCGGCAACCTCTCGGCCAACCGCCTGGCTGACATTCAGCGCCAAATCATCGCCGCGTTGAAGACCGAGGGCGCCCCCGGGACCGGCGGCCCCGTCACCCCGCCCGAATAAGCGCCGCGTTCGCGCGCCCAGTTGGTCAGTCCAGGCGCCTGGGCCAAGATGTCGCCCATGAAGGACGACTCCGCTGTCGAAGAGATCTTCGCCAAGCTGGCCGCCAAGATCAGCCAGGCCACCGGTAGCTTTTGGACCTTCTCGGGCGCCCTGCTCATCGTGCTGTTGTGGGCCGCCACCGGGCCTATCTTCAATTACTCGCAGACGTGGCAGCTGGTCATCAACACCGGCACCACCATCGT
>DATAKF010000151.1:0-6515 GCA_036261775.1 Polyangiaceae bacterium
CGGTCGAGGTGCTCAAGTACGCGTGGAAGGTGTGGTCGCCAATGCCGGCCTTGGTGGCCAGGTCTTGGCAGCGCTTGTCCGCGCCTTCGAGACCGCCAAGCTTGCCGGTCTTGCTGGTGTCACTGGTGACGAAGAACGTCGTCTTGGATTTGGCGCCGCCGGAGCCGCCAGAACCGCCGCTGGCGCCGCCCGAGCCCGCACTGGCGCCGCCAGTTCCACCCGTAGCTGCGCCGCCGCTGCCGCTGCCACCGCTGGCTCCGCCAGTCGCGGTGCCAGCGTTGCTGCCCGCCGAGCTAGTACCCGCCGTGCCGGAGCCGGAGCCGCCTGTAGCAGAGCCCGCGCTGGCCATGCCGCCCGCGCTGCCGCCCGAGCCGCCCGAGCCCTTGGAATCGGGCGCGTCGCTCGACGAACAGCCCAACAGCACGAAGGTGCTCACGAGTCCAATGCGCGCAATGTCTTCGAAGCGAAGGGCCATGTCATACCTCTGGGGTATGAAGGCGACGCCCTACACGGCGCCGCAAGCCGCAAGCCGCAAGCCGCAAGCCGCAAGCTCGACGAACTCGGATCTAACTGCGATTCGTGGTCGCAGCAAGCTTTGCGGCTTTTCGCCGCTCCAGAGTCGCGAGTAGCGCTGGCAGCCACAGTACGGTCGCCGCGATGCAAGTCAGCTCGCCCACCGCGGCGCTCAGACCAAAGCTGTGAATGCCCTTGTTGATCGAAAAGAGCAGCGCAAAGTAGCCGATCGACGTGGTCAGCGAGCACAACAGCAGCGCGCCGCCGGTGGCGCGCACCACGTGGCGGAGCTTGCCCGGACCCTCGAAGCGATAGCGCTGCATCACGTTGTGCGCGTACTCGGCGCCGATGCCGATGGTGATCGGAATGGCCACGAAGTTCAAAAAGTTCAGGTGAATCTGCTTCAGGTGCATGTACGCGATCAGCGCAGCAATGCCGACCAGCCAGGGCACGAACACGCCGAGCGCCAGCTTGCTGCCGCGAAACGCCAGCAAGATGATCAAGACGGTGCCGAGCGCCGAAGCAAAGATGGCGCGCGGCGCGTCTTCGCCTACCGCGTGGATCATGTCCGCGAAAATCACCGCGCGGCCCGAGCCGCGGATGACCTCGCCGTTTGGTAGCTGGACGCGGCGGAAGCTGTCGGCCCAGCGCATCAGGTACTTGGCGTCCCAGGTGCTGAAGCCCTTCGCCGGGGCGATGTAGACGATGCGACCGCGCGAGCCGTCGCGTTCGGTGAACGAGCGCGCCGCCTGTTCGGGCAGGTCGGCGATTTCGATCGGGCGCAGCTCGCCCTTGGGCAGGTGCTCCTCGATCTTGGCCCAATCTTGGTCGTTGATGAAGCCGCGCTTCCGCGCGCGCTCCAGCCGGTCGCGCATGGCGGCGATCAGCGGCAACTTCTTGTCTTGGTCGCGCGGCAGCAGCGAAAAGATGCTGACGGTCTTTTCGAACGGCTGCAGGTTGGCTGGCGCGGCTTTGCGCCGGCGCTCCAGCTCGGCTTCCAGCGGCTGCACTTGGTCGACCCGGTCGGTTACGATCGCGATGCCGTCTTGTCCGATGCGCCCCACGACGTCGTCGACCTGATGGGTCAGGCGCTTGGCGGCCGTGGGGTTACCTGCGTCGTCGTTGCCGACGTTGCGCATGTTGTACTCCATCGGGTCGCCGTAGAAATACAGCGCCGATAGGCCGACGGCCGCAGCGCCCACGATGGCGCCAAGCGTGGCGACGAGCCGCGGCGCGCCGAGACCCACGCGCTCGAACAGCACGCCGAAATACTGCCCGACGTTGATGGCGGACTTGCCCTCGCGGTAGGCCGGCCAAACGCGCTCACTGGCCGACAACAGCGCGGGCGTGAAAGCGTACGTGGTTAGCCAGCACAAGATCATGCCGTAGCCGCCGATGATGCCGAAGTGCTTGAAGCCGCGAAAATCGGTGATGATGAGCGAGCCGTAGGCCAGCGCGCCCGTGGCGGCCGAGGCCAAGGTCGGGATCCAGGTGTCGCGGTGCGCCAGGTAGATGGCGTCCGCGACGCTCAGCGCTTCGTCGCGCCGCGCCTCGACGTAGCGCGCCATGTAGACGATGCCGTAGTTGATGCCGTTGCCGGCTACGATGCTGACCAAGAAGCCGGTCGAGGCGTTCAGGTAGCCGATGGTGAAGTAGGTGATGCCAAAGGTCCAAAGCAGCCCGACCAAGAGCGCGCCGCCCATCGTGAGCACCACGCGCGCCCGCAAGAAATACAAGAAGACGATCAGCATCACGCCGCCGATGCCGACAGCGCCGACGTGCACCAAATCGCCGGTAATGCGGTCGTACTCTTCTTGACCGGTCACGACGTCGCCCGTGTACTGGGCGATCATGCTGGGCTCGAAGCTCGCCGGATTGACCTTGGCGACGGCGGCCTCGACCCTACGCCTCAGCTCGGCCAGCTTCACCTTGCCGGAAGCGGGCGTGCGCACCAACACCGCGGCGTAGCTGCCTTCGCGATTTTCGTAGTAGCCGTTCGGAAACGTGGGGCCCTTGGCGGGGGGCGCGGGTTTCTTCGCCTTTAGCTCGTTTTCGATGCTCTCGGCGGTGATGGGCGGCGGCGCGTCGTCGTCGTCGAGCAGCGAGCCTTGCGCTTTGGCGACCTCGTAGTCGTAGCGCTCGACGATGCGGTCGTGCGCCTTCTGCAGGTCTTCCAGGCTGGCGTAGGACAGCGCGTTCTCGTCGAAGAAGCGCTGCGCGTCTTTGACGCCGTAGTCGACCGCGCCGACCCAGTCTTTGCCGAGCGCGTACAGCGCGGGCACCAGCGCGTCGACGCACGCCTCCAGCTCGCGCTGCTTGCCCGGCTGCGAGGTGCGTACGATGATGCTCAGCGTCGAGCTGCCGGCCAGTCGCTTGCTGACCCGGCGCATCTCGATCACGCTCTCTTTGCTGTCGGGCAAGAGCTCGGACAGGTCCGGCTTGAACTCGAGCCGCCGGGCGAACCACGCCGCGGGCAACAGCGACAACGCGGCCACCGCGACGAGCAGCCACGGCCGGCGCATTTGCAGGCCTGCCAGGAACCCGAGCCAGCCCGGCAAGCGGCGTTCGGGATCATTCTCTGCGGACGGCTTCTCGGGGGCGGCCATGCGTGCCTGCCCTGTTATCACAAAGCCAACGAAAGCCCCCCGCTCAGGCCGAGCCACAGATACGGAAGGTGCCCCACGGTGCCTTGCGGCAGCTGCAAAAGCGCTGGGGCAGAAGGAAACAGACTGGCGGAAGCGCCGAGAAAAGGGCTCACCAAACTCTGCTCGGACCAGCAAAAGTGCAGACCGACGCGCCCGCCCACGCTGAAGGCCGTGTCCTGCTCGGGCCGGTGCGCCGACAGGCCCGTCACTTCGCTGCGCGTCGCCAGCACGCTTGCCTCCACGCTCGTGTCGAATGGCACATGGCCTAACCCCACGCGCAAGCCGAGCGCGACGTCGAGTCGTTCGAGCTCGGCCTTGCCGGCGGTGGGTCCGGTGAAGCGCAGCTCCGTCGTCGGCGTGTAACCGGTCGACAGCGTGAAGCGCAGGTTGCCGGCGCCGAGCGCGACGCCCAACGCACCGCCCAGCATGGCGATGCGCGCGCTATCCGAGATGGGCGTGCTGACGTCTCCGCGTGCGCCAAGCTCGATGCGTACGTGGCGCGGCGCTGGCGCAGCAGCCGGTGGCGGAGGTGGCGGAGGTGGCGGGGGTGGCGGGGGTGGCGGAGGTGCTGCGCGAGGTTCCGGTCCAGGCTCGAGCTCCGGTTCTGGTTCGGGCAGCCCCACGTCGGGCGGCATCAACCAAACCACGACCAGCACCGATACGAAGTGGCTGCGCCGGCCGCAGTCGCGCGCCGCGTCGCGGTACACGCGCACGGTCGTCTTGCCATCGCGCGTGATCGCGATCGCGATGCTGTCGCCTCGGTCCCTCACGACGACGCGCGCGTCGTCCGGAACGCCGCGGCGTTGCTCCGAGGTGGTGAGCTCTCGCACCTCCGCCTGCACTGCGTCGGGGCTAGGGCAGTCGGAGTCGCTCTGAATCGGGAGCAGTTCCACCAGCTTCCAGTCCCTACCTCAGGTCTCGGCAGCTCAGAAGACCGCCGGGGGGCCGGGTCGTGGCATACTGCGGTCCACGCCGCTTTCCAGGCCGTCCCAGACGTTTTCGTGGCCGGCGTACTTTTTTCGGTAAGGCGAAGATGTCAGCTCCCCTGGATCAGGACAGGAACGTGCTGGTCAATACACTCCGGGCCGACGTGGCTCTGGCGGAGACTCCCTCTCCCGAGGGCGGCGCTCCATCGGATCTCTCGTTCGAGGGGGTTTATGAGCGGTGGTTCGAGGATGTTTCCCGCTGGGTGCGAGCGCTCGGCGCCAAAGAGGCCGATCGCGACGACCTGGTGCAGGAAGTCTTTCTGGTGGTGCACCGCAGGCTTGCGGATTTCGATGGGCAGAACGTGGCAGGTTGGCTCTATCAAATCGCTCGACGCAAGGTGCGCGACCACCGTCGCTTGCTTTGGGTCAAGCACCTGTTCGGCAACACCAGCCAACCGCTGGTAGACGCCATGCTGACCACCAAGCAAAGCGCGCTCGACGAGCTGGAGACCAAGCAAAAGTGCGAGCTGCTCACGCAGCTGCTCGACAAGTTGAGCGAAGACCAGCGCGCCGCGTTCGTGCTCTTCGAAATCGAAGGCAGCTCGGGTGAGGACATTGCAGCGTTGATGGGCGTGCCCGTCAACACCGTGTGGGCCCGCATCCACAAGGCCCGCAAGAAGCTGCAGAGCCTAGCGGAGCGCTTCGACAAGCGTCAGGCCAGAGGGAGAGTCACATGAAGCGTCTGCTGGACGAAGCAGAGCCCACGCTGGGCGCGCTCACCACGCTCGTGGCCAGCGCCGAGCGTCACCAGTCGAGCCCGTTCGCGAAACGGCACGTTCAGTCGCGGCTGGCGCGCGCCCTCGAGGCCGGCGCGACCGGCGGCCGCCCCCGCTTTTGGCGCCCGGCACTGTTGGCGGTCGGTGGGTTCTTGGTGGCCGCAACGGCCGCAGCCGCTGGCTACAGCATCTTGGCGTCGTCCAAGCCGGCCGAGCCGGTGGCGCCCGTCGCGTCGGTGGCACCGCCGCAAGAAGTTCAGAGCAAGGTGGTGCACGTCGCGCCGCTTCCCGAGCCGGCACCGGCTGCACCCACGCCGGAAGTCGAGCTGCCCGGCGCCAAGCGCACCGAAAAACCGCGCCCGGGTGAAGACCCGTCGCAGGTTGCCGAAGCCGTGCGCGCCCTGCGTAAGCAAGGCGACGCCGCGCGTGCCCAGCAGCTGCTCGATCAATACTTGCGCACCAATCCGCGCGGCGCGTTGGCCGAAGACGCGCTGGCGCTATCCATCGAAGCCGCGGCTGCTCGCAAAGATCCACGCGCTGCCGACTACGCGCGCCGCTACTTGGCGCGCTACCCCAACGGTCGCTTCCGCAAAGTCGCCGAGCGGGCGCTGGCGCGCTGAGCCGCGTAGCGGCTACTGAGTGTTGCTGCTAAGCCGCGCACGCCATGCTCACGTCTAGAGCGTGCCTGCTGGAGGAGATTGCTGGACGTCTGTGTCGAGAGCGAGTCGCAAATGCGCTATCGAGTCGCTAACGCGCTAGATAGATGTCCAGTAGTGCCAAACAGCGAGTAACGCTCGTCGGTGCTTCGGTAGTGCGCCATTGCCCAGCCGAATGGACCCGGGTTAAAGCGGAGCGGTGGCGACCTTACGCGGTTGGCTCTTGCGTGGTTGCGTGTGCGGTTTCGGAGCGGTAGCCGCGTGTGGCAGTGGCGCAGACGCGACGGATGAGCTCGCGCCTTCGCAGCAGGCTGGGGGCGCCGCTGAAGGCGGGGCCGGGACGGAAGCGTCGGCGGCCGGGCAAGGCGGGCAGGGCAGGGCGTCTGCGGGTGCACCTGGAGCGATGGGCACTGCGCCTCAGCTCTCCGAGCTCGTGGCAACGCCTACGCCAGGAACCTTCGCAGATGTCGTGAAGGTCCGGCTCAGTTTGAGCACGAACGCTGAGGGGCTCACCCTGCGGTGTACCGTGGACGGTAGCCTGCCCGTGGCGACATCATCGACCGAGTGCGGTGAGCTCGAGCTCAGTCGCAGCACCGGCGTGCGCGCCATTGCGGTGGATGAGCGCGGCCTCGTCCGCGCGGCAGGTTACTTTCCGTACATCAAGCTCGAGGCCGACGTTGCCGACTTTTCTTCACGGATGCCGATCGTGCTGTTGTGGTCGTCTACCGATCCGGTGCCACCGAAGAAGACGGAGGAATACGCCTCGTTCTCGTTGACCACTTTCGACGCGGCGGAGGCCACGACGGAAGGCGTGAACCGCTGGCCCGCTCCCGCCACTACCTGGTCGCGCGCCGGAGTCCGCATACGCGGGTCGAGCAGCGCCAACTTTCCCAAGCGGCCTTGGAAGGTCGAAACGTGGCGCGCGCTGGCAGACGAAGACGACAAGGTCTCGGTGCTCGGGATGCCGCGGCAATCGGATTGGGTCTTGCTCGCCCCCCT
>DATAKF010000014.1:0-2256 GCA_036261775.1 Polyangiaceae bacterium
GCAGATCGCAGATTTTTTAATCCGTTGGTCCTGAGTTCAAGTCTCAGTCGACCCACGACAAAGGACCGTGAAGCAACCCTTCACGGTCCTTTTTTTTGGGCGCATGCCGTCACGACAGCGCGCCGCGTTGGTTACGCGCTCGAATCGGGCGTGGCTGCGGCTACTGCGAGGCGGCGCGCTTGCGGCGTGAGCTGGGGGCGTCGGGGCGCGTGGTCTTGGCTTTGAAGTCGTCGCAGCAGCTCTGGCTGCAGAACGTCAGCGCGGGCCCCTGGCCGTCGACCCAGGTGACGCAACCGCTGGCGGGGAGCGGGCCGCTGCAGAAGCGGCAAAACCAAGGGGCATCGTTGGCTGACGTCATGGGGGCGGCTTCGCTGAACGACCCTCAAGGAGAGAGCCAATTGTCAGCCGTGTCAACCCGAAGGGTGGCCCAGGACCCGCATTCGTTGCCTCAGCGCAGCACACGCTGCGCCAGCCCGCCTACGGCCCCGTGCGGATTACTGCGCCAAGTACCGTTCCGCCACGCTCGCGTCGCCTTACCAACGCCGTAGCTAGGTTGCGCGCTGGCAGCACTCGCGACCTTGGCAGTGCGCGGAGCCAGGCTGCTCGCTCACGCTTCCGAGGCGCGTTAGCCCTGCGGCTTCAAGCTGGCCAGCGCCGGACCGACCTGGCGGGTCAGCTCGGCTTCGGCGGCGGAGCCGAGCGCGGCGCCAGCGCTGAACAGCGCGAAGGCCACGTATTCGTGGAGCATGCCTTTGAGCATGTTGTCCGGATCGGAGCCGCCCGCCACGATGGCCGAGTTGTGGGCCACCGCCTCGGCGTCGAGCGCGCCGTTTTCGTTCGGGCCCGCGTTGCGGAACAAGATGTCGTATACGCCCGCCCCGACCGCGAACGACGACAAGCCGGAGCGCACTTCGTCGGCGCGTCCAGCGTTGGTGGCAGCGCGGTAAATCGCTTCCAACGCGCCGTTGGCGGCAGCCACCAGGGCCGTTGGGCCCCCCGCGGCGCGCGGCGGGTGAATGGACACATGGCCGGACTGCACGAGCCCGTATACCTGCTTGGTGATCTCGAACTCACCTTTGCCCGAGACGCGGCCGATGTCCCCGATGCTGCTCTTGCCGTCGATGGCGTCGAACGCCAACTTGAACTCTTCGTCAGGCGCGCCACGGCCTTCGTTTTTGACCGGCACGTGCTCGGCTGACGGGACCTTTTGGCGGAAGTAGCGCATCTCGTCCATGCGCGTCACGCCGTCCATCAAGAGCGCGTTCGCGCTCACGGTGTGGCGAGACACCAGTCGCGATTCGTCGAAGCCGTCCAAAAAGAAGAACGTGCCGTCGCTGACGGTCAACGTCGCGAACACGATCTCGTCGACTTGCTTCGAGATGGAAGCGTAAATTTGCTCCTGTTTGAGCACGCCTAGCTCAATCGCGGCGGCGCCAAAGCGCTGCCCATCTTTGACGCGTGCCATGATTCGGTCGCGCGCGTCGCCGTCGATCACGCCGTAGCGGTAGAGCACCGAACCGAGGCGCTCTTCTTCGACGTTGGTGATCGCGCCGACCACGTTGCCTTGATCGAAGAACACCGAGCGGACGTCGTCGCCGTCGAGCACCACGAGCTCGCCGCGCCAGCCCGTTTGCCCGAGCAGCGCCAGCACGTCGCACAGAGCACCCGGCGCCGTGACCTCGCCGGCGAGGCGCACGATGGCGCCGTCTTCGGCGTCGCGCCGGCCGTCTTCGCCGGTGTAGCGCATGAACACGACGTGATCGGGCGCCGGCAGCATGCGGTAGGCGCCGGCCCGCGCGCGCAGCCGCTGGCTGGCTATGGCGCCAATCGGGTGCGCTTCTCCGCGATTATCGATGCGCACCAGCTCGGCTTTTCCGTCGCGCATGAGTCCCCGAAGCTTAACACGCCGTCGCGCTTTGCCCCATTTCCAGCCACTTATCGAACTCCGCGAGGACCAATCCGCAGGAAGGCGGGAAGATTTTGGGGTGGGCGCGGCGCCAGCTCGAGTTCTCGAGTCCAGGCAGACCTGACCTTGGCGACAAGCCCCGGAGGCAACCATTTCTCGTTCGGTCCCCCGAACGAGAAATGCGTTTCGCTCGCCCTTCCCGCCTTCCCCTGACGATTGGTTCCATCTCGTTCGCTGGCTGGGAATTTCCCTGAGTTAGATCTGTTTGTCGGGGATGGAATCAGGCGAGAGCGCGCGATCGTGGGCGTGGGAAGAGTTTGGGCACTTGGCCGTAGGGGACGATCGGCGGC
>DATAKF010000157.1:0-3392 GCA_036261775.1 Polyangiaceae bacterium
TCTCGGTGGAGCTGCACGACGCCACCGAACGTGAGCCCGAGCTCTGCAGCCGCGCGGCTAACGTGGGGAGTTGGTGGAGTCGGCGCTGCAGACTCGGCGCGCACCTCTTGCGCTACCCCCGGCACAGTCCAGCAGGCCGCAGCGACGGCCACCGCAATCGCCCAACGAGCGCCCCTGGCATTTGCCATCGTGCATTCGATATACGCGGCAGCTTCGCCAAGCTTCCCACGTCCGCTTCGCGGCCCTCAGGACCGCCAAACCGCTGCAACTACGCTCAGTTGCAGTTCGTGGGCGCGCCGTTGACGCTCGTCCAAGTGCTGTTCGTGGCGCAGGGGCTCTCGGAGATGGTGGTGCCGCTTACGGCGATGTTTTGAATTTTGATGTCGCTCGAAGTGCCGGCGATGCGCAGCTGGCCGGAGTTGGCAATGCGGCTCTGTGTCGTGGTGTTGCCGACCGTCACGTTGTGGGCGTTCTCGAGCAAGATGCTGTTGTTGCCGGTGTCTTCGAGGTCCACCTTGTCGATGCGGGCAGCGCCGCTGCCCGACACCGAGAAAATGCCTCGGCCGCCGCCACGCGCGATGACGCTCTTGGCCACGATGTTGACGGTGTCGTAGCCCCCGTTGATGACGCCGTTGTTGTTGGCCATACGGAACGCGGCGTAGCCGGTGCCGACGGCGCAATCCGTGCATGTCACCAAGTCGACGGTGGCGTTGATGCTGCGGTTGAGCAGCACTCCGCATTCGCCCACGTTGCTGCCTTCCACCTTGCCGATGGTGATGCCGCTGATGCCGTACGTCTCGACGATGTGGCTACCCATGCCGGAGCCGTACACGTAGTCGATCTTCAAGTTCGTGTTGAAATTCGTGTCGGTGCCGGCGCTGCCGCTGGTGTCGACGCGAATGCCGATACCAGCCGAGCTAGTCAGCCGCAGATCGATCTGCCCAAGGTACATGTTGTTCGTGCCGCGGAAGAAGATGCCGTACTGCGGCGAGCCGGTCATCTTCAGGTTCGGGATCTCGATGTCACGCGCGTTGCGGGCGTACAGCGGCGACCTGTCGGAGCCCGAAGGCGTGCCGCTCACGTTGAGCGTGCCGCAGATGTTGACGACCGTGTAGCTCGGGATACCCACTTGCGACGACGCCGAGATGTCGCCTGAGCCTTGGACCAAGACGCTTTCTTTGGACGAGCGGCCCGAAGACAGTCCGGCGTAGGCGGCGCGCAGCGCAGCCTCCATGTCGGGGCCTGAGTGCAGCTGCTGGGCACCCTTGGTGACCGTCCAGGTCGAGCCTGACTTCGCCATCACGACGTTGTAGCCAGCGGTCGAGCCGTCGCAGGGGTAGACGCTGGCAGAACCGCCGCCGCCGCTGCCGCCCGACGAAGTGCCGCCGGTCGAGGCGCCACCAGCGCCCCCGCTGCTCTTCCCCCCGCCACCGTTGCCGGCGCCGCCGCTCGAAGCGCCAGCAGTTGACGAGCCGCCTGCGGGGCCCCCGCCGCCGTTGGCGTTTCCGTTTGACCCACTCGTGCCGACGCCCGCCGTGCCAGCCGAGACGCTCGCCCCCGCAGTGCCACTCAAACCCGCGGTGCCTCCACTTTGCCCGGCCGACCCCGCGCTGCCCGGGGTCACGCCCTCACCCTCATCGGCGGCGCTGCAAGCAACGAGCAGGCACGCGACCAAGCCAAGGCTGCTGCGGGGGGCAAGTTTGGAAACGTTCAAGCGCTTTCCTGTGAGCTCGGCCCACAGAAATTGTGGACCATGAACTCATAGGGGCGCGATCGGCTCCACCTTGGAAGAAATCATCTGGGCCAGCCGACTTCACGCGCCGTCTCGGCGCCGATCCAAAGCTCGTCGAGCTTTTCGGGCGGGCGCTCGGCGTTGGGTGAAATTGGCACATTTCGAGCCATCAGCTCGGCGCCCCGCTGAGGAAACAGAGGCGCGCGCTCGGGCTCGGCGAAGCCGCCGGGAAAGAGCGCGTGGCCGGTAGCGTCGTACTTGTCGCTGGCGCCGAGCGTGTGAAACAGCTCATGGGTCGCGACGAACAGAGCAAAGTCGAGCGTGTTCTCGTTGATATCCGCCTGGGCAACACCGACGCGCCCGCCGTCTTCGCTCTCACCTTCGACGAAAGCCAGTTCTCCGCGCGGAGGGCGCAGCACCAGGTAAACGCGCGAGTCGTAGCCGCGCCACTCCACGTTGCCGCGCTGATCCAAATCGCGCGTCCACTGCCACAGCGCGTAGCTATGTCTGACTAGCCCCCAAAAGTCCTGTTCGCCGACGCGCGGCGGATCGGCGACGGCGCTGACTGGCCCCTTCACCACGATCGAGAACGGCGCCATCCCTGCTCTGCCGTGGCGCTCGAGCTCGCGCTCCAGTCGTCGCTCCAGCTCGTAGGCGCGGCTGGTCAGCGCCTTCAACGTCGCGGCCGGCACCGGCTCGCGCTCCACCAGCACTAGCGCGACCCGTAGCGGCCTCGTCCACGCTCTTCGCTGCCGCCGGCCCCACCAATCATTGCCGGCCCAAAGCAACACGCCGCCCAGCACGATCAACAGCAGGGTCACGCGAATGCGGTAGAAGAGCCGGTCTTTCGTGCCGCAAATGGTGCTCAGGTCGCGACGGCGCGAGCCACAAAAATAGTGAAAGCGACGCGACTCCCCTCGAAGCCGCGTCGCTTTCGGCCTGAAAGGCTCAGGCTTGCCGGATCACTCGCTGGCGGCCGGGTCGTAGAACGCCAGCAGCTGTCCGCCTTCGTACAGCTCCGGGTCCGCGCTCCCCTTGTGAGCCTGGAACGCGGTCAAGAACCAACCGGGGCCGAGCAGGTCGGCCGCGTCGATGATGCCCGACGCTTCTTCGTCGATGGTCAAGAACGTCGGCGAGGCGATGGTGTTGTCGAAGAACGCCGGGTCGGCTTGCAAGACGGGCGTCAGCACGTCGCTGGCGATGTCGTAGCGCAAGACGCGGCCGAGGTGGACGTTGCCGCCCACGTCTTCCTGCAAGTACACGTGGCCGAAATGGTCGATGGTCATGTTGTCGAACATCTTTTGACCTTCGGTGCCGTCGAGCAGCATCTCGATGCTGGCGCCGAGCGCCGGGTTGGCTGCGTTGACGAAACGTACGCGCCACAGCCGCGAGGGTGCCGAGAACGAGTTGGTGGTCACGAAGTAGAAGTCGTTCGGGTGGTTCGGATCCCAAGCGCCGTCTTCGGGGCGCAAGAACGTGGTGACCTGTGCGGCGTTGCTGGCCGTCTCCAGCGCAGCGCCCGTGGAGTTCTGCACGTTGCCCAGGTCCACGAACTCGACGGGGCCGGCCGGAATGCCGCTGGCGCTCGACTCGACCGGCGCGCCCACGACCTTGAGACCGTAGAGCTTGCCGTTCGTCAGGCCAGCCTTGTCGATGGCGC
>DATAKF010000162.1:0-5599 GCA_036261775.1 Polyangiaceae bacterium
AGACGGTGCACTCTTCGACGAGCTGACCGCCCTTTTTCACTTCGAGCTCGCCGCTCATCACGCGCGACGCCACGTTCGGCGACAGCAAGCGGCTGAAGCGCTCACGATTGACGATCTCGTGCTGGATCTTCTGACCCAGGATGTTGATCTCGATGAACATCGCCGCTTGCGTGGCGATGGCGGTGACAATCTCCATGTCCTTGGGCTGGAACTGCGCCAACGTTTCGCTGTCCAACCACAGCACGCCCAAGATTTCGTCGTTGTGCAAGAGCGGCGCCACGATGGCCGAGCTGATCCGGTTCAGGATCATGCTCTTGCCCTTGGAGGCTGCGAAATCCATCGCGGCGTCGTGGGTGAGCACGGTGGCGCGCTCACGAATCACGTGGTTCATGATCGTGGACGACACCGGAATGGGTTGGTTGGTGCCGTCGCGCCGCTGGCTGGCGCCAGGTACCAGCTGTCCGTCGTTCGCTTTCAAGAAGATGACGCCGCGATCGGCGCGCACGAACTTGAAGATGGTCAGCAGGATCTTGTTCAGCAGGCTGGGCAGGTCGCGCTCGAGCGCGATTTCTCGCGAAAGCTCGTGCGAGAGCCGCAAGCGCTCGTAGTCGGCTGCGAGCTGCTGGGTGTTGCCGCTCACGCTGTCGAACGGCAAAAATCCCTTTTGAGTCGCGGCGATCTGCGTGCCGATTTGGCGCGCCTTGTCGTTGATGTCGACGTTGGCCGCGGGCGCTCCGGACGGCATCGTGCCCGGCGCTTGGCCCTGCAGTGGCAACGGCTGAAAGCCCGCGGCTGGCGTAGGGCTCAGGTGGGGTTGGCCCGCCGCGAGGGCAGCCATCGGCGCCATGGGTTGAGGCACCGCACCGTAGGGAACCGGAGCCCCGACCGTGGATGGCGCTCCCATGCTGGGGGGGCCACCCGGTTGCCAACCCGATTGCGGAGGGTGCTGCGGTTGAAAAGGCGCCGCCCCGGGAGGGCCGTAGCCGGGCGCTGCCGGCATCGGACGGCCGCTACCGTCGTCGTAGCGAGCGCGCGTCTGACCGAGCGCGATGTCGTCGCCATGACGCAGGTCTCGCTCACCGGCGACGCGCTCACCGTTGACGTAGGTACCGTTCAGGCTTCCCAGGTCGCGGAGCGTGAAGCCGTTGGGCCGCCGCTCGATGATGCAATGCTCCTTCGATACAATCTTGTCGAGGAGCTGCACCGTGTTCGACGGATGACGCCCGAGGGAGTTGTGATCGCGGAGCTCGACCACCTGTTGACCTTCAGGGGAGACGAGCAGGATTCGGGCCATGCCAGCGAGACAGGCTAGCTTTGCCCGCCCGGTGGCACAAGAGCGATGAGTTCCGGTAGAGTCGAGCGCTTGGAGCCGCACCTTTTAGCTATCGATCAGGGGACGACTGGCACCACGGCGCTCGTGATGTCGCGAGAAGGAGCGACGCTTGGCCGAGCCACGCGCGAGCTTCCGCAGCATTTTCCTCAGCCCGGCTGGGTGGAGCACGACGCGCTCGAGATCTGGGCTTCTGTCTCGACCGCCATCGCGGCTGCGCTGGCGGCAGCAAACGTTCGGGGGAGCGATATTGGCGCGATTGGCATCACGAACCAGCGCGAGACGACGCTGCTGTGGGAGCGAGACACCGGGCAGCCGGTTCACAAAGCCATCGTTTGGCAGGATCGTCGGACCGCACCGCTCTGTCAGCGCTTGAAGGCCGCGGGCGAAGAGCCGCGGGTGCGCGACATCACCGGGCTGGTGCTCGACCCGTACTTCAGCGGGACCAAGCTGGCTTGGCTCCTGGAGCACGTACCTGGTGCGCGCCAGCGGGCCGAACGCGGTGAGCTGGCTTTCGGCACCGTTGATTCTTACTTGGTGTACCGGCTGGCTGGCGGCGGCGCGTCCGCTCCTCACGTGACGGACGCGACCAACGCATCACGCACGCTATTCATGGACCTGGCCGGCCTCGCTTGGAGCGACGCCATGTGTGACTTGCTGGGCGCGCCCCGCGCCGCCTTGCCTCGCATCGTGCCAAGCGCCGGGGTGGTCGGCACCACGCGCGGCGTTCAAGGTCTGCCCGACGGCATCCCAATCGCTGGAATTGCGGGCGATCAGCACGCGGCTTTGTTCGGCCAAGGCTGCCTCGCGGTGGGCGACGCGAAATGCACCTACGGCACCGGCGCGTTTCTGCTCGTCAATGTCGGATCGAAACCAGTACCAAGCCGCTTTGGTCTGCTCGCTACGCTCGGGTTTCAGGCCGGAGGCGAGGTGACGTACGCGCTCGAAGGCAGCGTGTTCATCGCTGGGGCGGCGGTCCAGTGGCTCCGCGACGGCCTGGGGCTCGTCGGCTCGGCCAAGGAGATCGAGGCGCTAGCGCGTAGCGTTCCCGACAGTGGAGGCGCGGCATTCGTGCCCGCGCTTTCGGGTCTCGGCGCGCCATACTGGGACGCCGACGCCCGCGGCCTGATCTGCGGCATCACCCGCGGAACTACACGCGCTCACTTGGCAAGAGCCACGCTCGACGCCATTGCTCTGTCTGTGAACGACGTGGTGCAAGCCATGCGCGAAGACTTGAACCGCCCCATCGAAAGACTCCGCGTCGACGGCGGCGCGGCGGAGAACGATCTGCTGATGGAGCTGCAGTCGGGCATCTCGGGCCTGACGGTGGAGCGCCCGCAAGATCTCGAGTCCACAGCCAGGGGAGCCGCCATGCTTGCCGGCCTGGGGGCCGGAATTTATGCCACGGCAAGCGAAGCCGCAAAAATCGTCAAGCTGGACAGGGCTTTCCCTGCCAACATGAGAGACGCAGAACGTGCTTCTCGGCTTTCGGCCTGGCAGGACGCTGTGGGGCGAGCTCGCTCCCGGTTTCCAGCCGCTTGACGGACCGGGTCGAAAGCGAAAGGAAAGAATCGATGTCGGACTCGGACAAAAGCGGTGCTGGAGCGGGACAGCCGCCGCGCGACGTCCCAATCGATTGGGAGGCGCTGGAAGACGCGTTCGAGAACAACGCTCCGGAGGTGCACAGCTACTTGCACCTCGCGACGGGCGAAGTTCTGCGCGTGGTCGACGGCATCGCCGATCCGGAGATGCACTCGCGCATCGCTTCGGACGCCACGTACTTGCGCATCGAGCCGGTCAGCTCGCGTGAGCAGTATCGCTGGATGGAGCGCTTCATCCCCATGGTCGAGGACAAGCCGCTCTCCGATCTGCTGACCCAAGCCATCGACGGTAAGGGCGCGTTTCGCCGCTTCAAAGACGTGCTGATGAGCCATGGCGCCGAGCGCGAGCGTTGGTTCGCGTTTCGCAGCGAGCGGCTGCGCGTGTTCATGGAAGCGTGGCTGGCGGCGCACGCCTTGAAGCCGACCGCGCGCGTGGTTTGGCCTGCGGACGCCCCGAAAGAGCCCCGGGAAAGGGATCTCGTCGCTCCGCAAGAAGCCGCTGCGCGCCGCGGTCGCAGCATCGATTCGCTGCGCAAGCAGCTGCACGACTTGGTGGAGACGCTGAGCGTGCGTGATCTGGACAAGGTGACGGCGTTCGCCGAGTTCGTGAAGGCGCGTCGCGCTGCTCGCGGCTTTTCACCTCGCGAAGCGACTGCAGACGCGGCGTCTTTGGAGAGTGACCCTGCGGCTTCTCCGGCGCCGCTCAGCCCCCCAACGCCCGCTGCGGCCCCCGTGCTCGAGCCTGCCAGCGCGGGCGCCGACGAAGAAGCCACGCCGTCGTCGCGCAAGCGCCCCGCCGCGCGCTGAAGAGCTTTTGTAGCCTGGGCTCGAGGCCTGGAGCGACAAACGCTTTTTGGGGTCAACGGGCCTCCACGACCACGCGACGTCGATCGCCGCGCCGCCCGCTCCAGGGAGGAACCTAGAACGCGCTGGCTGCGAACAGTTTGGCGTTCTAGGCTCGCCGGGCATGCGAAGCTTTCGTTGGCTGCTCGTCGCCGCGCTCACGTGGGCGGTAGCGCCGTGCGCCAGCGCGCAAGCGGAGCCGCTGGTGGTCGATCGCGTGGTGGTGCGCTTCTACGCGCCCGAGACCGGCGGCGCCGAGCGCCCGCGCTTCATTTCCGAGCGGCGCTTGGCGTTCGAAGCGCGCCTGGAGGCGCTGGCCGATCAAGATCGCGGCGGCGAGGGGGCGTACCGCGAGCGGCACGTCAGCGCCGCGCTCGAGCGGCACATCTCCGAGGTGTTGCTGGCCAGCCTGCGCATCGAGCCGGAGCCCAGCGAGGCCGTCATGACGCGTCAGGTGGAGCTTGCGCGCAAGCTGCTGAGCGATCGTGTGGGCGGCGACGACGCCTTGAGCGCCGCGCAGCGCGCCGAAGGCATCAGCAACGCCGGGCTCTCGAGCGTGCTGCGCCGCCAGGCCCGCGCCAGCCTGTATCTGGATCGCATGGTCGCTCCCATGCTGCGCCCCAGCGACGCCGAGCTAGAAGCCATTCAGCGCAGCGCACCCGCAGCGCTGCAGAACGAGCCGTTCGTGCGCGTGCGGCCGCTGCTGCTGCGTTGGTACGTGAGCCGACGGTTGGCTTCGGCCATGTCGTCGTTTTTTCAAGAGGCCCGCTCGCGGGTCACCGTCACGCTGCTGTGAGATTCGAGCATGGGACACGGTAACGGCGACCCAAAGAAGGTTGTGATAGCGGCGCTGCTCGGCAACGCAGGCATTGCTACGGCCAAGTTCGTGGCGGCGTTCTTGTCGGGGAGCGCGACCATGCTGGCCGAGGCGGTTCACTCCGTCGCCGACACGGCCAACCAAGCCTTCTTGCTGATTGGCATGAGGCTGTCGGACCAGAGCTCGCCCGACAAGTACCCGCTCGGGCGCAGCAAGGAAGCCTATTTCTGGGCTTTCATCGTGTCGCTCTTCCTGTTCTTCATGGGTGGCGTGTTCGCCGTCTACGAAGGCGTGCACAAGCTCACGGCGCCGCACGAGGCGCCTGGCTCGCAGGTCGTGCCGCTGGTCGTGCTCGGTGTTTCGCTGTTGATGGAGGGCTGGAGCTTCAGCGTCGCCTTCAAAGAGTTCAACAAGTCGCGCGGCGGCAAGGGCTTTCGGCAAGCGCTGTTCGATAGCCGCGATCCAACCATCCCCGTCGTGCTGCTGGAGGACACGGGCGCCGTCTTTGGTTTGCTTTTCGCGTTCGTCGCCGTCGGGGTAACGACGGTCACGGGTGATCCTCGCTTCGACGGTATCGGGTCGATCGCCATCGGCTCGCTGCTGTGCGTGATCGGCGTGGCGCTGGCGCGTGACACGCGCAGCCTGTTGATCGGTGAAGGCATCACCGACGAGATGCGCGAGCGGGTGCTGCAAGTCGCGGGAGCGGCGCCGTCGGTGCTGGAGGTGCGGCAGCTGCTCAGCCTGCACCTGGGGCCGAGCTCGGTGCTGCTGGCGCTCAAGGTTCGCTTCAAGCCCGAGCTGGACCTGAAGCAGCTCGAGCTCGCCATCAACGAGCTCGAAAATCGTATCCGCGGCGAGCTGCCACAAATGAAGAAGATCTTCGTCGAGCCGGACAGCCAATACGACTCCAGCCTCGACCCCGACGCCGCGCGGACCTAGACGCGAGAGGGCAGGAAGGCGGGAAGGCGGGAAGGACAGAGGAAAGGGCATTTTTTGTTTGGGGCAGCC
>DATAKF010000144.1:0-6326 GCA_036261775.1 Polyangiaceae bacterium
GAGCTGGACAAGAAAGCACTCCTCGCGGCCCTCAAAGCCCAACTGCAGACAGAGCTGGAGCGCGCCCAAAAGCGCGCCAAAGACGCCGCCGAGGGCGCCACGCACGAAGAGAACCGCGCCGAAGGCGACAAGGACATGCGCGCCACAGAGGCGTCGTACGTCGCGCGCGGCCAGGCGGGTCGGGCCTCGGAGATGGAAGAAGCGTTCGTGCGCATTTCGGCGCTCGAGCTGCTCGACTTCAAGCCCGGGGCGCGCATCGCGATTTCGGCTCTGATTGAGCTTTTGTACGACGACAAGCGCCTGCACTATTTCTTGGTGCCGGCGGCAGGTGGTGAGCGCGTCGTGCTGAACGGCATCGAAGTGCAGACTCTGACCCCGCAAAGCCCGCTCGGACGCGCGCTCTTGGGCGCGAGCGAAGGCGACGAGGCCGAGCTCCCCGCGCGCCAACCAGGCGAACGAGCACGCGTGTACGAGATCGTGAAAGTCCGCTAGCGCTCTGGTATCGTACCGGCATGCGGGCGCTGAGTAGCTGGGTCGCGGTGTGCGGACTTTTGGGCTGCGACGCCGAGACGCGCGCCTGCCACGAGCGCATGAAGAGCGCGCAAGCCATCGTCACGCAGGTGGACAGCAAGTCCGTGGCCAGCCTGCAGCAGAGCCTGACGGCAGTGACCGAGGCGCACGCCGCCTGCGAGAAGGCCAAAGCCGGCACCGAGCGCGAACAATTGCTCAAGGCCAAGAACGAAATTTCTGCACAGCTGAACCTGCTCGAGCAGCGCGCCCGCCGTAAGAAGCTCCAAGCCCCCACACCTGAAGAGCTCTTGCAGCTGGTCAAGAGCGGCGACCCAGACTGCCCGGCGGGGCAGGCCTACAAGCCCAAGGGCAGCAAAGACGAAGTGCGCTGCACGGGCCCTCAAATCGCCGACATGCCTGCCGAAGCCGTCAAAGCCTACTACGGCGATCGCCGCTTCAAGATCACGGTCCAAGAGAGCCCAGCCGAAGTGCGAGCGGAGCTCGGCTCCGAGCTGTACGTCTTCGGCTACGACAAGCTGGCTGATCCCGCGCCGCGTTGCGTGACCGCGTACGCCGCGCCCGGGCTCAGCTGGCAAGAGGTCACGGCTCGCCTCACCGGCACTCCGCCCGAAAAGCTGAAGCTCGACGCGCCCGTGAAGTCGGGTCGCGGCATGCTAAGGCTCTTGGTCGAGCACCCTACCGACAAGCCCACCATCCGCCTGGGCAACTGCGCCGCCGCGAGCGGACAGATTGTCGCACCCCCGTGACTTTGCTCGACGATCGCCGACGCCGGCTCTAAGCTCCTCGCGCTTTGCAGCGTCGCCTCCCCTCGCTCTTCCTCGCGCTCACCTCGGTGACGGCAGCCGCGCTGGCGTCTTGTGGTGATCACGACGAGCCGCCGGGCGAAAGCAGCTGTCAGATCAAGCCGAGCGAGACGTTTCACGAGCGCATCGAGCCGCTCTTGGTCGACGGCCGCAAGACGACCTGCAATCAGTGCCACCTCTCGGGCGTCGATCTGTCGGCATTTGCGCGAGAAACTCCGTGCAAAACCTGGGCTTGTTTGGTCGACCAAGGCCTGGTCGACACCCGCTCACCCGAGGACAGCAAGATCTTGGGTTGGATCGAGCGCGCGTCACCCGACAGTGATTTGATCACGCCACAGGTCATCCGCGCCGAGCACGACGCCTTCCAAGATTGGATCGAAGCCAACGCGGCCTGCCCCAACGCCTGCGCTGGCGTCACTTGCGGAGAACCAGGCGACGGCCCCACCTGCAGCGACGAGGGCGACGAGCCGCCCGCGGTGCCGAGCGGCGAAGACACGCGCGGCTGCAGCGACATGGAGCTGGAGCAAGCGTTTTACGACGATGTCTATGCGTTCCGTGGCCGTTGCTACCCCTGCCACTACGAGACGGAAGCCGACGCCGACAAAGACGCACCGCGTTGGATCTCGACCGTCGGCAACTGCCAGACCGGCTCGGCCGTCACGCTGAAGCGCGCCGTGGCGCTCGGCCTTGTCAACGTCAACGACCCCAGCCAGAGCCTTTTGCTACTCAAGCCGCTCGACAGCTACGGCGGCGGAGTACCGCACGGCGGTGGTGCCAAGTTCACCAAAGCCGATCCGACTTACGTCAGCTTCACGCGCTTCATCGAGCACTACGCGCAGTGCCAGCAGCCGTGAGCCACTGGCACCGTCGCTGCGCGGTTTACTGAGCGCCGCCAGCCCCGCCGAGCGAAGCTCCACCGGCGCTCGCGCCGCCCGCGCCAGCAGTGCCGCCCGCGCCGCCGGCCGGCGTGTGGGGCAGCGCCTCGCGTGCCGCCAGGCACAGCGTGGCGCATTCATCGAAGCCGGCCGCGCACTTTGCAGCGTTGCCGACGTGTCCGAGCTCGTGACACTCGTGCAGCGGGCCGTTCTCGTCGTCGACCGCGTGGCACAGCTCACCAAGGGCCGCACAGTGCGCGTCCTTGGCTTCGACGGGCGCGCCACCGGCGCCGCCGGCACCCTCTTCGGCCGTGCAGAACGCGATGCAAGAATCGAACTGCTCCGCGCACTCGTCGACATGGCCTTCGTGACCAACCTCGTGGCAATCATGGCCGGTGCCGGAGCCAGTGTCGGCCTCGTGGCACAACGTGCCCAAGACCTTGCACTCGAGCGCGAGAGAAGCCGCGCCGCCGTGGCCTTCGCCGCCGTGGACCGCTGCACCTTCGCCGCCGTGGGCGGCCGCGCCCTCGCCCCCGCTGCCAGCGTGCGCGGCAGGCGTGGGACTGTCGTCGTCATCGCCGCAGGCGACGAACGCGAACAACGAACTGACGGCGATCAGGCCGAGGCCAACGCGAAGCGAGGATTTCATGCCGCGGAACCTAGCCGATGCCAGCGGCGCCCGCGCTGCGACAAATGGTCGCACGGGCAGCGCCCCACCACGGCGCCCCCCTCAGGGCATGCGCGAGGCTTCTGGCAGCGAGGGACCAGTCTGAATGTAGCGGACGACTTCCTGCATCAGCAGCTTGTCGTTCGACTCACAATCGCCCGAAACCCGCCCCATGCTGAAACCGTGGCACGACTTGCGGCGCGCCTCGTAGGCGGCAGAAATGGCCGGTTGCTGCTCCAGGTGCTGGCGCAGGGGCACGCCGAGGCGCCGCCACTCGACCTTGGATTGGACGATGTGACTGGGACGCTCCTCGGCGAAGTCACCGTCGTGGATGGTGGCGCACGCGCCGTTCCAGCGCAGGACGTCGTAGCCGGCGTTGTTGTCGCCGACCTGAATCTCGCCGTCGTTTTCGCTGCGGCGCTTGAGCGCGATGACCTCTTCGCCGCGCTCGAGCTTGTCCCCCAAGAGTGACGAGCCGCCCGAGGCGTTGAAAGGCTCGGCGCGAGCCAACATGTATAGGCGCTTCCAGGGCGTGCCTGGCGCGAACATGTGCAGCGCCACGTCCGGGTAGACGTCGTCGCACAGGCGCTTGACCCAGCCTTGCGGCGGCAAGCACTCGCCCCTGTTCTTCTTGCCCTTGGCGCAGCGCTTGGGAATACGCGGCTTCTTCGGGTCCGTGTTGGACGCTTCTTTGGCGCCGTCGCCAGACTCGTCCGCAGCTGAGGCGGGCTCCCCATTCGAAACCGACGAGCCACAAGCGGTAGTTAGCCCCAAAGCCAAGCAGCAGATGAGCTTACGCATGAGTCGCAGGGTCCCCGAGTAGCGCATGGGCCGGGGGCCGACAAGCACACCTCGCGTAGTTTGCTGGTTCAATTGAGGCAACACTGCGGGGGTAAATGTCCGCCCGACAGCTCCAGCGTGATTTTGGGCGCTGTCTGAAAAAACAACTGCTATGAGCCAGCCATGCGCTCGTCAGCCGTCCGTCGGCCGCTGTGGCGTGCGCTCTGGCTTTTGACCGGAGCCGCGCTGGGCACAGCCGCTTGCAGTCGCACGCCCGAGGCCCAACCCGACGCGGCTGCGCCGTTTGCATCGGCTGCGCCGATGGGGGCGGCTGCCAAAGCTACGGGCACCTCGGCAGCTCCGCCCTCCACGGCCGCGCCGGCTGCGGCCGCTGCGGCCAGCTACAAGCTGCCCGGCAGCGCGCGCGTCGTCGCCATCGGAGACATTCATGGCGATCTCACGGCCATGCGCGGCGCGCTCAAGCTAGCCGGCGCCATCGACAGTGACGATCGCTGGATCGGCAAAGATCTCACGGTCGTACAGACCGGAGACCAGCTCGATCGCGGCGACCAAGATCGCGAGGTGCTCGACGTGCTGGAAAAGCTCGAAGCCAGCGCCAAGGCGGCGGGCGGCGCGCTGCACGTGCTGAACGGCAACCACGAGCTGATGAACGCAGTCTTCGACTTTCGCTACGTGACGCGCAAGAGCTTCGCCAGCTTCGACGAGTTTTCGAGCCGAGCCGGTGAGCTTGCGGGCCGCATCCCCGAGGCCGAGCTGGGGCGCGCGGGCGCGTTCATGCCGGGCGCCCCTTACGCGCAAAAGCTCGCGCGCCACCCAACCGTGGCCATGGTGGGCGACAGCCTGTTCGCGCACGCCGGCCTCTTGCCTGCCCACGTCGACTACGGCCTGGACCGCATCAACCGTGAGGCCAGCGCGTTTCTGGCCGGCAAATCCCGGGAGCTGCCGCGGATCTTGAGCGACGAAGGCGGGCCAGTCTGGACTCGCTTGTACGGCAGCGCCGAAATCGACGACGCGACCTGCCAAACCCTGGGGCGCGTGCTCGCGGCGGTGGGCGCCAAACGCCTGGTCGTGGGTCACACCGTCCAAGAACACGGCATCTCTGGCGCCTGCCAGGAACGACTGTTCCGCATCGACATCGGGCTCTCGGCTTATTACGGCAAGAGGCCGCCGCAGGTCTTGGAAATCACCGCCGCGGGCGCGCGGATCCTGGGCGGGACCGACGCGAAGAAGGGCAAAGCGGGCGACTCCGCACTACACTCGGCGCCATGAGCGCGGTCCTCGAGACTCTTCCCCTCGGCTTCCCCTGGCAAACCGTCGACCCCTTCCTGTTTTGCGTGCACCACGACGACGCCTACCCGGCGGGTAACGAGAAATTCGGACCCAAGGCGTCGCTGGCAGGTCGCAACCTGGGCAACGATTTCGTCGTCAAAGACGGCTTTCGCATGTACCACGGCGAAGTGGTGCCGGGCTTTCCCCAGCACCCGCACCGCGGCTTCGAGACCGTCACGATCGCGCGGCGGGGCTACATCGATCACTCCGATTCGCTGGGCGCGGCCGCGCGTTTCGGCCGCGGCGACGCGCAGTGGCTCACCGCAGGCGGCGGCATCGTCCACTCCGAGATGTTCCCGCTGCTCGATCAGACCGCGCCCAACCCGGTCGAGCTCTTTCAGATCTGGCTGAATTTGCCCGGCGAAGACAAACTGGTGAAGCCGCACTTCGCCATGCTGTGGGACCGAGAAATCCCCAAGCACGATTTCAAAGACGCCGCGGGTCGCACCACGCAGGTCACGACCATCGCAGGAACACTCGCGGGCAAGCAGCCGCCGTCGCCGCCGCCCAAGTCTTGGGCCGCGCGCCCCGACACCGACGTGGCCATCTGGTGCTTGAAGCTGGAAGCGGGCGCGAGCTGGGTGCTGCCCGTCGCCAAGCACCCGGAAACCATCCGCACGCTGTACTTCTTCGCGGGGGCGAGCATCCAAATCGATGACCGCCTGCTGGAGCAGCACTCCGCGGCAGTCGTGCGCTGCGACGTCGAAGTGAAGCTCGAGGCCGGCAAGGAGCCGTGCGAGCTGCTCATGCTGCAGGGCCGTCCCATCGGCGAGCCAGTCGCGCAGCACGGCCCGTTCGTCATGAATAGCCGCGCCGAGATTCAGCAGGCGTTCGACGACTACCAGCGCACCCGCTTCGGCGGCTGGCCCTGGCCCGCCGACGACCCGGTTCACGCGCGCGACGCGGGCCGCTTCGCCAAGCACATCGACGGTCACATCGAAAAAGCCGACTGAACGCGAGGGCTGCCGCCCCGCAGCCCGTCTCGCAGAAGCTCACGTAGCGTCGCTCGGTCGCGTTGTGCGGCAGGCTTCGGGCTGCTTCCGTTCCGATGGCTCGTCGTGATTTCCTGATCGAGATCACAGGGAGGCGGGGAGGTCCGCGAGCCCAGATTTTTGGGGTCCGCGCTGCCGCCCGTGATCTGAAAACCTGCTCTCGCTCATGCTCGCTCCCGAGGGAAATATTTTTTGATTCGGTCCTCCCTCAAGATCCCGCACATCTTGATCGACACAAAAGCTTCGAAATGATCTAAGGGCGGCATGGCTGAGCTCGACTCGCGTGCCGTTCTAACGGAATTCGATGGTGTTCGATTAGGGGATGCTC
>DATAKF010000168.1:0-22247 GCA_036261775.1 Polyangiaceae bacterium
GCAGCCATTCCCCAAGCTCGTGCGCGACCGCGTGGTTAAGCTGACAGGCGTTAAGGTCTCGTCTCAGGTGAATGACGGGATATGGACCAGCCCAAACGAGCGCGCTGCGACCGGGGAGCTCCCCCCGATCCGCGAGTCGAATGCAGCGCTCACCTAGCAGAGCGACGGCAAGCCGGATCGACCCTACTGCGCGCGCAGGATCCATCCTGGCGCGTTCGTAGATCTCCCGGACGGCTAGATCCGCCACTGGGTCCATCAACTCGATGCCCGTCTCCCGCATCTGACGTTCGACCTCGCCCCTACGCGCAGAAAGACCCAGTTTTGCACGAGTTCTGGCGCTGGCAACCCCAGGGGATTGTCAGGACCGAGTTTTCGCGCTGCGGCCTCTGACACGGGAAGGAGCCCGGGTCTTGGCGGAAGGCTGAGGCAACTGCTTCAACGCCCAATCCGTATCCTGCTTATTCCCACGTTTCGCAAATCGCTTCAGGTGCATCAGCTTTGACCACCACTGGGCGCCGGGGTCCTGATCGTAGCGAAGCGAGGACGACAGCACGGACCGAATCTGCGCCACCGGCACGCCGTCCAGGTAAGCCGCCCGCGCTGCCAGGATCCGCGAAGGGTAGCGGTGCTCCTCGGGGTCGCTCAGGGTATCGGCGGCGCCAATGCCGAGCACGTCGTCGAGCGAGCGGTTCAGGAGGAATGCGACGCGCAGCGCAACGGTTGCGCCGACGCCGACCTTGCCGTCTAGGAACCGAGACAGGTTGCCTTGAGGCATTCCGAGCAGCGGCGCGAGGTGCAGCTGCGTGGGCACGCGCGTGAGGAGCTCGCTCTTGATGATGGCGCGGAGCCGTGCGTTCTGACCGTGACCGAGGTAGGATTTCTTGGGCATGCAGAAGAAAAGCGCGTAGCGCTTTTTACGTTGCGTTCAGTATGCCACGTCACATAATGACGGCGAGCGCGAAATGGCCGGGGAACACCAGAGCAACAAGCCGCCGCAGAACAATGAGGTTTCAGGGGCGGAGGGCGGGGTCGTGCCTGTTCGTCGCCAAGCACCGCATCGCGAGAGCGGAGTCATTCGCAAAGCCGCAGGGGATGCGGCAGGCGAGATCATGACCCGCAGCGAAGTGGCTGAGTTGCTTCGGTGCAGCGAGCCTCACGTCGTCGCGCTCATCGAACGCGAAGCGCTTCCCGCGTTTCGTCTCGGAAAGCTCTGGCGTTTCAAACGCTCGGAAGTCCTCGCCTGGTGCGAGAGGAGAAGCAATGGCAGTCGTACCGCGTAAGAGCAAAGGGAAGATCGTCTACCGCGTCGCCGTGCTCCACCAGGGCAAGCAGTACTGGGAGCCCGCCGGCAATGATCGACGTGAGGCCGACCGCCTCGACGCTCGCCGGAAGCGCGAGGTTGCCCTGGGAACGTACGTGCCACCGCAGGCGCGCTCCGGAGGAATTACCATTCGCGCCTATGCGGACCGCTTTTTCGCTGCCCGCAAGAACCGCAACGCGGACAGCGAACAAACTCAAGTCGAACGCCACGCTCTGGCGCTCGATTGGTTCGGCAGCCTACGCATTGACGATGCGCGACCGCCGCATTTTCTCCAGCTAGTGCGGGAGCTGCGCGCCAAGACGAAGACGGTTGATGGCAAGGAAAAGCGCGCGTTGAGCGAGAAGAGCATCGCGAACATCCTCGGGACGATCCGCACCTTGTTCGGCGAGGCGCACTTCAACGAGGTGATACCGGGCAACCCTTGCGTACTGCCACGCAAGACTCTCAAGCGCCGGGGTCGAGCTCGTGCGCCTTACAACGGGCGCGAGGTGCTTGCGCTCTTGTCGGAGCGCGTCGATGTCACGCGGCGCGTCTTCCTCTGGCTCGCGTTCTTCTCCGGCATGAGGGAGGGTGAGATCTGCGGCCGTCGCTGGCGCGACTGGATCCGCGATTCGAAGCCGCTTGGCGCCTTGCTCTGTACTTCGCAATATGACGACCAGCCGCTGAAGGGCGACGAGGAGGAAGGCGGCGACACGCGGCCGCGCGTCATCCCGGTGCACCCCGAGCTCGCGGCGACGCTCGATTGGTGGTGGCGTGAGGGTTGGGAACTGGTTCACAGCCAGCGACCGACCGACGACGACTTCATTTTCCCGAGCCGGTCCGATTCCAACAGCAATCACACCAAGTCGAGCGCCTACAAGCTGTGGCGCAAGGCGTGCGACGAGGCTGGCGTGACGAACCACTCCCTCCACTCGACGCGGCACACCTTCACGACGTTCGCCCGGCGCGGCACGCCTCGGACGGATGCCGTCGAGGCCATCACCCACAACAAGCGAGGGGAGATGGTCGACTACTACAACCACTGGCTCTGGACCCCGCTCTGCGAGGCCATCCTGGCCCTGAGCTACCGAGCCGACGCCGACGAGCACCACCCGCTCACCGTCGTGAAGGCGAAGCGGGGCGACGGTTCGAGCGGTGCGCCGGGCGAGTCCGGCTCGCCTGCTGGGGCGGCGCCGGGTGCAAGCGGAGCGAGCGCCGCGGTGGCGCTCGCTCCGGAGCTCGTCTCGTGCCTGCCTTTGGCAGCGGCGTCCGGCGATTGGGAGAACTCCGGCCCGGCAATCAAAAGATTGCCAGAACCGTTGCCACGAATCTCAAAACAGCAGGATTTAGGGTGGAGGCGCCGGGAATTGAACCCGGGTCCGCGAGGCGTCCAGTCAGCTTTCGTTCACGTGCGTAGTCGGATTACCCAACCGACGGGGTTCGACATATTCGGTTGCCGAGCCTAGCTCCAGATTTTCTCGGCCCTGCCACCCAGAGCATTGGCGGGACCCAGCTTTAGTAATGACGCCCTTCCGATACCAAAACTATCTCTCGGTTGGACGGCTTCACTGTTCTTTAGGCAGCGAGAGCGATTGCATTGTCGTTTGCAATTGGTACGGCCCGATTTTGGAGAGGGTCGGGTGCCTCCACACGCAAACTGGCCTTCAGTCCCCACGTCGAAACCGATCGCCCCCGAAGGGGTGTGGGTGCGGGCAACATAGCTAGCGAACGGCGCGGGTCAAGGCCCAGCAGCGCTGCGGCTGCGGCCAGCGGTTCGGCTTGGCTGCCAGGCTCTCAAGCGACGAAGAGAGCGCACTGCTGCCCGCGTTAGAGCGGTGACGGTTGTGGCATTGCGCCCGGGACGTCGGGCGCACCGCTGGGCGGCGGGGGGGCGCTGCCTGGCGCGGGCGCGCTGTTCGGTTGGGGCGAGGCACCGCTTGTCGGCCCCGGATTGCTTGGCCCTGCCGGCGAGTTGCTAGCCGGTGCGTCAGGGGACATCGCTGCCCCGGCTGGTGCATTGTTGACCGGATCGGACCCCGTACCCATGAATTGCGGGTCGCCCGGGGGCGCCGACTGATCCGCGGGTGATCCTGGCGGCGTTGCAGGCGAACCGCACGCGCACAGCATGGAGAGTAGAAACGTCTCGAGAAGGGGAGCTCGGCTCATGACCGTCCGAGGTTGCAAGAACCGAACCGACGCGGGCCTGCGACCGGTGAGCTAGGTGATGCGCGCCGAGTATAGTTGAGCTGATGGCTACGCATCTTCTGGTCGCGAATCCGACGGCTCAGAGCGGGAGGGCCCAGAAGCGGATCGAGCAAGCGCTCGCGAGCATGAAAGACGCCGGTATGGCGGCTGATTTCGTCGCCACGTTACCGGAGGGCAAAACCATTGGAGCGGTTCAAGCTGCGTTGATGGCGGGCAGCTACCGCGCGGTGATCGCGCTGGGAGGCGACGGGACGTTTCGCGAGGTCGCCGCCGCGCTGTACACCTCGGCGCGCCGCGAGGACACGGCGCTGGGCATGCTGCCGACGGGCACGGCCAACGACCAGGCCCGGAGCTTTGGCCTCGAGCACGACGAGGCTGCGCTCGAGCGCAACATCGAAGTCATTCGCGACGGTCACGAGACGCGCCTCGACGTTGGTATCTATCGAGCCGGAGACGAGAGCGCTCCGGCCGACTATTTTTTCGACTCGTGCGGGTGGGGTCTGTCGGCGCGGGTGCTTGCGCAGCGCAACAAAGACCGCGCTGCGGTCGAATCGCTCGGGCCGCTCAAAGAGTTGTATCGCGACCAAGCCGTCTATGCCGGCGCCTTCCTCAAGAAGTTCCTGGAGTCGTACGTGATAGACGACAAGTTCCGTGTCACCGGCCGCCTCGACGGCCAGTCCGTGGAGCTAGATGGCCTCACGGATCTGGTCGTGAAAAACACGCGCGTCTACGCTGGCGCTTGGGTGCTCGACGAGACAGCCCAGCACGATGACGGCATTTTCGAGCTCGTCCCATTCATCGGCAAGCTCGACTGGGCGTCCAAAGCGATTCGTGATCTCGAAGTGGTGCCGCTCAATGAGGAAGTGCTGGAGGGCATCGGCCTAGAGCACTCCAAGACGCTCCGGGCCTCCACCATGGATCTAACCTTCATCGAGCATGAAGGCGGCGCGCCTCTTGCCATGCAGCTAGATGGGGAAGAATGGCCCGCAGCCCATCGCGTCCACATCGAAGTCGTGAAGCAGGGTATCAGGCTCATCGTGCCCGCGCCGACAGCGCTCTGACGTCGCACGACGCCCAGCGGCAAAGCCCGCTTCGATCTCGGGCCCAGCGCTGGAAACCTGCACCGAGCACCGAACAAGCCTTGCGAGAGGTCGCCGCCTTCTCGGCCAACACCGAGGCATGCCTGATGGACTCCGCTGGTGCAGATGAGATTTGTCGCATTGGCGACAACGTCGCTTCGCTCCTCGACTGGCTGTGGGAGAGCAGGTAGCCCTAGGGACGGGTCTGCTCGAGCTAGGCCTCGCTCCTGGCACAGGCTTGCTCGAGCTCTTCCAGCACGTAGCAGCGCAAACTCGCCTGTCCTCGCCTCGTTTGCCTGCGCCACGAGCGCACGACGCACACTACTGAAGAACGTGGAGCGGGTCGGCTCGTGATACCCTGAGAGTGTGTCCCGACGTCTGGACACACTTCAAAGGTCACCGGTCTTGCGCCTCCCTCGGCCCCTGATCCGCTTTCGTTTCGCGCTGCTCGCTTTAGGGTGCGTTGGTCTGCTTGTCGCCACTGGGGCCGTGTGTCGGAAGCAGCGAGTGCGGGCGGACGTGCGACCGCTCCAGAGCGCAATTGCGGTCCCCGCCGAGCTCAAAGCGTCCGGCGGCAAACTGGTGCGGTGCCGAGACGGTCTGGCCAAGCCGCTGCCTCCTTGCATTGGGCAGGACGACCGATCGGAGCCGGTGGTTCCACTGCTTAGGCCGCAAATCGATGCCAGCGGCACGCTCCAGCTGATGCTCCCCGCTCAGGGGTTCGCCGCGGCGGAGGAGTTCCTGAAACGCTCCGGTACGGAACCGAAGGGCGACGAATTCGTGGTGCTGGAGGTATCGCCCGAGTCCGAGGAGATCGTCTATGCCGGTCGGTGCCCCAGCGACGACGCGTACTTGGCGGCGTTCACCCGCGATGCCCGGGGGACGCTGCAGCTGCTCTGTCTCGAATACGACGCCGCGGCTCGCGCTGCCCTTCCTTTGCATGCATGCCTCGACGAGGAGTCCTGCTGCTCGGGGCCGCTCGCGTGGCACGGCGTGGTCACCGGTCCGAGCACCGCTAGCTTCCGGCGCATGCGCAGGCTCCAGGACCGCTGCGACACTGATCTCCGAGATGACGTTGTGCTCGCTCTCGCCGGCGCGACGCCCGTCGTCGCGTACTGCGCCGACGCGTCCGACGGCTCGTGCGCGTGGCGGCTCGCGGTACTTTCCGACCGTACTCGCGTCCTTTCGCTCCGCGCGGGCGGTCGAATGCCCGTCGAGCGCGAGCCGCGCGAGTTTTACGTGCGGAACGAGTCGCTGTTTGTCGTTGTCTCGCTGCCGGACTCCGCGGAAAAATTCGAGTCCGTGTACGAGCTGTGGTCGCTCGACGCGCGGGGAGCGCTGCGCCGCCAGCCACTCGTGCCCTCCGCCCCGAGACCCGCCGCACCGGTGGCGCACCCGCGCGAGGGCTACGGCCGAAGTCCCCGCCCCGTGACCACCTTCGCTTCCGGGCCACACAAGCGCCTCATGACTGCGCTCCGTCTTGCGCCGCTCGACGCACTCCCCGCCGCCTCCGATCCCGTGGAGAGCGTGCTCTCCGTGGAGGGCGCTGCGGCACCCGCCGGCCTTCGCACTTATGGGGACGACGTCGTCGTGATTCCGAGCGACGACGGAGAGACACGCTCATTTCGCGTCGATTTCCCGGGAGGAGGGTCACTGTCGCTCGAAGGTCGGACCGTTGCCTGGCTGCGCGCAAGCTGCGGCGAAGCTTGCGTCACGACGTTTCGGCTTCTACCCGACGAAAGGAGCGAGACCGAACGTTACGCCGGCGGATTTTACGTCCTCCGCACGCCTCGGAAAGGCACGCCTGAGTCGCTTGGAGACGTCGCGACGACCGTGCGTTGCTCGGCGCTCTCCAACGGCGACCTATCGTGCGTGGAAAGCAAATGATGGCTTCGACGCTTCAGGCGCCACGGCCTGGAGCTGCTCCACCCACGCCACGACCCCGGCCAACACCACGAGGCCCATGGCAATCAGGTCCCGTGGCAGCTGCTCCGGTGGCTCGGTACCGTCCTCGAGCCAGGCCGTATACGCGGCCTCGCTGGGGCCGAGCAGGAGCAAGATGGCGACGGTGACGAGAGTCGCGATGGTTAGGAGAGTAATGGGTTTCATGCGGAAACTCCGCGTCGGTTGCTCATTGGTCAGTCCTTCAGGCGTGACAATCGACAACGACGAGCCAAGAGCTGGCGGCGGGCGCGCACCCAGTCCGCGAAGGTATTCTCGTGGCTCAGCCATCGGTTTCTCCCTGGTTGCCTCCAATGCGTGGACGGTGTGAGTCGCTAGAGCAAGGCGCGTACCGTTGAGCGTTCTCGGTAGGATCGAGCCAAAAGTCATCGAATCCGCCGCGGAACGCGCCCCCAGTCTGGCCGACCGTGGACGCGCACTTCGCGCGCGAACCTACGCTCTGCGGTGCAACGGTTGCGCGATGTTCGGCGCCGGTAGCGGCGCAAAACCTGCGCGAGGCCGACGCCCGCTCACCTCAATCGGTCTCTTGCTTCACGAAGGTGACCGGCACGGTGATCACCGTCGGGCCGCCCATGGGTGGGTCGAAGCGGGCGAGCAGGGCGCGGCGCTTGAGGCAATCGATGGCGCTGACTGGCAGAGTCGAAGCCTCCGCTTTGACGCTGCTGACGTGGCCGTCCGCCTCGACGCTGAGCAGGAGGGCGACGCGGCCGGCGACGTCGGCGTGATCGCGGGCGGCGGTTTGGTAGCAGGCGCGGAAATCGGCTTGGAGCGCGACCAGCTCGTGAGCCGCGTTGGTTTCGGCGTCGTTTGGGGCCGGAACCGTAGGCGCTGGCGCTCCCAAGGTGGTGCCCGGCGCTAGCTCGTCGAGCAGCGCCTGCGCGCGCGCTGACTCGGTTTTGTCGTAGAGGCCGGCGAGCTGGCGCGCGAAGCGGCTCGCCAGCGTGGCGGCCACCAACTTGCTGCGCGCGGCATCGAGCGAGCGTTCGAGCGTCATTCTGGCCTCGAGGCGGCGCCCCAAGGCTTCGAGCGTTTGCGCTTGGCGCAGCGCAATCGCGACCTGCGCGGCGGCCAGCTCACTGTGGCGCGTGGCTGCTTGCACGGCGATCGCAAAGCGCTTTGCCGCGACGCCGGCTTGCCCTTCGGCGAGCAGCGCTTCGGCGCGCGTCGTTTCCAACACCGAGATGCGGTGATCGGCGTCGAGCGCGCCCGGCTTCAACAGCGCGACCGCCTCCGTTACGGCGCTCTGCGCGTCCGCCGTGCGACCTTGCGCGAGCACTGCGCGCGCTAGCTCGGCCAGCGCATCCGCACGGTAGTAAGCCCACGGCTTGCCAAACCCGTACGCTTGGTCGATAGCTTTGCGCAGCTTGGCCTCGGCGTCGCCCCACCGCTGCTGCTTCAGCAGCTCGCGCCCTTCGTTCAAGAGCGCCTCGATCCGCGCGCCGCGCGGATCCACGCGCGGGGCCGCCAGGGGCGCCTGCACGGGCTTGGCTTCGGGCGCACTAGCGCATGCGGTCGCCAGCAGCAGCAGCACCGTTACTTCCCGAACCATCGAACCACCCGACACTCCCCAGGCTTAGCGCATCACGGGCGCGCCAGCACGAATCCGGGCATCTTTTGCGCCTTTTGCGGCCGGCCGTACGAAAGTCAGGCTCTGCCTCGCCAGCCATTTTTACGGCCGCGTCACTACTCCGACGCCCAACGGTAACGCAGACCCAGCTCGGTGAAGTCGCCGCCGACCAAGCCAATGTGGTCGGGACTCATGACAGTGACGATGAAACTACCGCGCACTTCGACCCGTCGCGACAGGCCGAGTCGCAAAATGGGACCGACGCGCAGCGTCTTGGAGTCGTCGCGCTTGGGCACGTCCAAGAAGTCGACCGCGGGACCGATGGAGTGCTGGCGCCGCGAGCCGAACGCGAACGCATACGCCACGCGCGTGCGCCAGACCAGCGGCGGATCGACGATGATGTGCAGCGCTTCTTCGAACACGAAGCGACCGTCGGGCACACCCGTCACGTAGGAAGCGCTGCCGCGCAGCAAGAGGCGACCCGGGCCCAGGTCGAAGTTGAGATCGAGCTCGGTCTCCCAGGTCAACGTCTGGCCGGGCTCGTCGACCTCTCGCTCCAGATCGATGCGCTCGTAGCTGGCTTGCGGCGGCAGGTAGGTGCGGGAGAAGGGTCGAAAGTAGCGGGGCCCAATGCGCCAGTCGAGGTGGGGGAGCTCCAGGCGGAGCCCGCCGTACGCGCCCAAGCCGCTGGTTTGAGCCAGCACGTTGACGTCCACGCCCACCCACTGCGTGAAGGGGCGCCCGTAGCCGAACGACACGCGCGGCCTGACGTAAATCACGCCGAAGTCGACCGTGGTGGCCGTGAAAGCCCGGGCTGGCAGCGTGCCCCAGGAGCGCGCCATCTTCGGATCGATCAGCGCGTCGGTCGGGGTGGGCAAGAGGCCGAGCGGCGGCTCGGCATCGGGAAACTTGTCGCCCGCGGGCTCGGCGGCGCGCGCGGCGGCGCTGAAGAGCGGCAGCGCCAAGCAGGCGACGGCAACGGCTTTGCAGCGCATCAGAAGATCCCCAGTAGGCCCACGCCCCCGGGCGAGGGAACGAGGCGAAGCTGCAGGTCACTCTTCGCGCTGTCCTTGGCGCGGCTGCCGCCGCCCAGCTTGCGGTAGTGAAACAGCGGCACGCTGTAGCCCACCAACGTGCCGACCGTCGCGCCGAGCAAGACGTCGCTGAAGTAGTGTACGTCGGCCACGATGCGGAATGTAGCGGTGGTGGTCGCCACCGCGTAGCCGCCGGCGCAGCTGATCGCATCCCAGGGCGGGCCCAGCAGCTCGTTCTCCAGGTGGTGCGCGCAGATCAGCGCCGCGCCCGTGAAGCTGAAGGCCGAATGACCGCTAAAAAAGCTGCGATAGTGAAACGAGCCGGTGCAGTCGGTGGCGTTGTCGGGCAGCTCGCCTTCGCCGCAGCCTTGCCCGAACGGGCGCTCACGGCTGACCAGCACGTTGGTGGCGCCTTGCAGGGCGCCCGTGATGGCGAACGCCTCCAAATCGATCAGCGCCATTTCTTGCGCGGCCTCGCGGCTGCCGCGGTACCACCAGGCGGTGGTGAGCGCGTCGCTCACGAAGGGCCAGCTCATCGTGAGAGAGAGGCCGACGTCGGAGGCGTCTCGAAAGTCGTAGCGCAGGCTGAGGCGACTGCCGCGCAGGGCCTTGCGGACGTCGTCGTCGAAGCCGATCGGCCCGCCCAGCGAATGCTGCGGCCGCGGGCGCACGATGGCGGCGCTGAGCGTGATGGCGCCACCCGCGACCGTGACGAAGTAGTCGGCGGTCGAAAACGTCGGCCACTTCCAGATCAGCGGCGGGGGCGCGTCGGTCGAGACGAGCGGCAGCGTGTTGACCAAGCGCGGCTTGGGCTTGGTCGGCGGAGCCGGTACGGGTGGCTCGAGTGCGCGCGCCGGCACGGCGATCAGCGCGCTCATCAGGCTGAGCGCGAGCGCGCACCGGCGGCTCGACGGCATCTTCTGCGGGCTGACCGCTGATGGCTCTGGAGGGAGCGATGACAAGCGAACGGACCCTGGCACTAGCAGCATCGCTCGCAAGTAGTCGAATGATCGCAGACATGATGGCGTTTCTCGCCAATCCGTCTGACGCTTTGTCAACTTGACTCAGCGTTTGACACTTTTGCAGCCTCCTGCCAGATTGGCCGGATGAGTGACGCGCTGTCCAATCAGCACGACGAGGGACGGAGCACGCCGGTTCCGGGAGAGGTCACGGCGCCGGGCGAGGAAATCACGGTGTTGGTCGTCGATGACGAGCCCAGCAACCAAACCTCGCTGGCGAAGATTTTTCAGCGCGAGGGCATGCGCGTGTTCACTGCCGAGGGCGCCAAGAGCGCGCTCGAGGTGGCGCGCAAGCACAAGGTGCAGGTGGTGCTGACGGATCTGATGATGCCCGGCACCAACGGCGTCGAGCTGATGCGCGCCTTGAAAGAAGTGTCGCCCGACACCGAGACGGTGTTGATGACGGCCTACGGCACCGTGGAGACTGCCGTGCAGGCCATGCGCGACGGCGCTTACGACTTCGTCGAGAAGCCGCTGAAGCGCATGACCATCGTGAAGAGCGTGCGCAAGGCGGCCGAGCGGCAGTCTTTGGTGGCCGAGAATCGCTCGCTGAAGCAAGAGCTGAAGCTCCTGACCACGCGCGAGATCGTCGGGCAGAGCCCGGCTTTGCGGCGCGTGCTCGACGTGGCGACGCAGGCGGCGCCCTCCAGCGCCACCGTGCTGATTTTGGGCGAATCCGGCACCGGTAAGGAGCTTTTGGCCCGCTACATTCACGGCAAGAGCTCGCGCGCCGAAGGGCCTTTCGTGGCCGTGAACTGCGCGGCCATTCCCGAGAGCATCTTGGAGGCCGAGCTGTTCGGGCACGAGCGCGGCGCGTTCACGGGCGCCGTGAGCAAGCGTGAGGGGCGCTTTGCGCGCGCGCGCGGCGGCACGTTGTTCTTGGATGAAATCGGCGAGCTGTCGCCGGCCGTGCAGGTGAAGATCTTGCGCGTGTTGCAAGAGGGCGAATACGAGCCGGTGGGCGGCCACACGGTGCGGGCCGACGCGCGCATCGTGGCCGCCACCAACAAAGACCTGGTCGCCGAGGTCGAAGCCGGGCGCTTCCGTGAGGACCTGTACTATCGCCTGAACGTGATCGCGATCACGGCGCCGCCGCTCCGCGCGCGTCGCGAGGACATTCCGCTGCTCGTCGATCACTTCTTGGGCGTGTACTGCAAGAAGAACGGCCGGGCGCGGCTGCAGGTGCCGCCCGAGGTGCTGCAGAAGCTCAGCGATTACCCTTGGCCCGGCAACGTGCGCGAGCTCGAGAACGTCATCGAGCGCGCGGCGGTGCTGTGTCGCAGCGAGGCGCTGGGGCTCTCGGACCTGCCCGACGCCGTCGCGCAGGCCGCCGCGGCGCCGCCGTCGGCCGTGCAGTTTCCGATCGGGACGCCGCTCGAGGAGGTCGAACGCCGCCTCATCCGCGACACCTTGGCCCACACTGGCGGCGACAAATCCCTCGCCGCCCAGCTGCTCGGCATCTCGACCCGCACGATTTATCGGAAGCTCGGCGAGACCGAATAGGGGCGGAATGGGGGGTGAGGGCGTGTTCTTGGAGCTGCTCGAGCCCTTTCTTGCCCTGCCCCCTCCGCTTCCTGACCCCCGATCCCTGACCACTGCCCCCTAAAACCGTGCAAATTCGCCCCTTTGCCAACTTGGCACCACGGACCGGAAATTCCGAAATCCGTTGCCAGGTTGTCGGACCAACCGTGAGCCCCGCACCCGACAAACCGCTGAGATTTCAAGCGCTTTTCCGGTATTGACCCCTGGCACGTCTCTCGCTTTAACCCGCCCCGGTCCCTTGGCAATCGACGCCCTGCTCAAACGTTACTTCCTCGGAGTCGTGCTCGCGCTCGTCGCCGTCGCGGCCTACTTCCAAGCCGCCGGCGCGACGCAGCTGGTGGGCTCGGCCATCGGCGCGGCGTCGGCTTCGGGCGCGCCGCCCATCGTGTCGCCGCCGTACAAGCTGGCCGTGCCGACGCGCCAGCCAAAGAGCGGGCAGGCGATCATCGAGCGCAACCCGTTCGATTCGGTGACCGGGCCGCTCAACGCGTTGCCGCCGCCCGATCCGGCTTTGACGCCAGCGGCTGGGCCCGACACGAGCGACCCGCTGTCGTCGCCGCTGTGCGAGGGCATTCAGGTTTTGATCGTCACCGAGTCGACCGATCCGCTGTGGTCAGTGGCCGCGCTGCAGGGCCCCGGTGAGCCGCACCCGCGCATGCGCCGCGTGGGCGACGAGGTCAACAGCAAGAAGGTCGCGTTCATCGGCTTCAATCCGAAGGAAAACACTCCGGCGGTTTGGATCGAGAGTGGCAGCGCGCTGTGCCAGGCCATGCTGTTTCGTGTGCAGCCACCGGTGCAGGCCGCCGCGCCTGCCGCTGCGCCTGCACCCGCGGCCGCGCCCGAGCCGCCCAAGACGACCGGCGGCCCGCCGGCGTTGAACCCGGCCATCGCCGCCAAGATTCACAAGGTCAGCGACACGGAGTTCAACATCGAACGCTCGGTCGTCGACGAAATCATGGAAAATCAGGCCGAGCTGATGAAGTCGGCGCGCATCGTGCCCGAGCAGAAGGACGGCAAGGTCGTCGGCGTGCGGCTGTTCGGCATTCGCCCTGACACGCTGCTGGGCACGCTTGGCCTGCAGAACGGCGATCGCCTGGAGACTCTCAACGGCTTCAACATGGCCAGCCCCGAAAAGGCGCTCGAAGCGTACGCGCGCCTGCGCACGGCCAGCTCTCTCAACGTCAAAGTCAACCGTCGCGGTGCCCCGGTCAGCATCGACCTCCACATCAAGTGAGACGATTTCTCGTGAAAGCTCGTTCGCATCGTTCGTTCTTCCCGCCGCGCGGCCCGCTCGCCGGATCCCTGCTGGCGCTGACCTGGCTGACGTCTGCCGTTGCTAGCGCACAAGACGCAGCGCCGGCTCCTGCACCCGCAGCGCCCGCTCCGGCCGCGCCCGGCTTCGAGAAGGCGACGAAGGCTGCAGAGCGCCGCAAGTCGCTGTTCGAGAAGGTAGACGTGGCTCGCGGCAAGAAGCTCACGGGTAAGGCTGGCTCCGCAGCGCCGGGTGCCGCCGCCGCTCCGCCTCCGCCACCGACCACGCCAGCCGCCGCGCCCGTGGCAGCACCGGCTCAAGATCGCGACCCGCCCGGCGCCGCGCCCACGCCGCCGAGCACGATGGAAAAGATCGCCCAGGCGACGGACGTACAGTTCCGCGCCAAGCCGGGCGGGCACCTGGTGAAGTTCAACCTGCAAGACGCCGATTTGGCGGAGCTGGTGAATCACATCTCCGGCCTGACCGGGAAGCGCTTCATCTACGGCGCCAAGGTGCGTCAGGTGAAGGCGACCGTGGTCTCGCCCGAGCCGGTCACGCTCGAAGAAGCGTACCAAGCGTTCCTGTCGATCCTCGAAGCCAACGGCATGACCGTCGTGCCGCACGGGCGCTTCTTGAAGATCGTCGATAGCGGCGGCGTGGTGACGCAACCGACGCCCATCATCTCGCGTGGCGAGCCAGTGGCCGACGCCGACCGCTACGTCACACGCCTGTACCGTCTGCAAGCGGTGTCCACGGACGAAGCCGTCGCGCTCGTCACCAAGTTCAAGAGCAAGGACGGCGACGTGTCGGCCTACTCGCCTGGCCGCCTGCTGATCATCACGGACACGGGCACGCAGGTGCGGCGCATGATCCGCATCCTCGAAGAGGTGGATGTCGGCGGCTCCGGCCAGCGGCTCTGGATCGAGCCCGTCAAGAACGGTTCGGCGCCCGATATGGCCAAGCGCGTCAACGAGCTGTTCGAGCTCGGCGCGGCGCCCGGGCAGCCTGGCAGCGCTGCCGCCAAGGCCAGCGGCTTGTCCAAGGTCATCGCCGACGAGCAGACCAACTCGCTGATCATCGTCGGCACCGACGACTCGTACTCGAAGCTGCTCGATCTGTTGAAGCGCCTGGACTCGCACACGACGGACGGCGGGCGCGTTCACGTGCTGCCGCTGCAGCACGCCATCGCCGACGAGCTGGCGCCGACCCTGAGCCAAATGCTCGGCGGTGGCAGCGGCGGTGGTGGCAAGAAGGGTGAAGCGGCGTCGGCCGCTGGCAACGCGGGCGGCATGTTCGAGGGCGAGGTGCGCGTCACGCCGGACAAGAGCACCAACTCGCTGATCATCACCTCGTCGAACCGCGACTACGCGACCCTGCGGCTGGTGCTCGACAAGCTCGATCGCCCGCGCCGCCAGGTGTTCATCGAGGCCGTCGTGATGGATCTCGAGGTGAGCGACAACATGACGCTCGGCGTGGCCTTCCACGGCGGCAACATGGTGGACACCGGCGACGGGCAGAGCCTGCTGCTCGGCGGCTTTCAGGCCGGCAAATCCGTGGCGTTTCCGGCCAGCCCCGATCTGCTTCAAGGACTGGCGGCCGGTATGCGCGGTCCGGATTTGGCCGGTACGCAGAACCTGATTCCCGGCACCACCGGCCTCAGCATCCCGGCCTTTGGTATCGCCCTGAACGCGCTGGCGTCGAGCGGCAAATCCAACGTGCTGGCGACGCCGCACATCATCGCCACCGACAACGTGGCGGCTGATATTCAGGTCGGTCAGAACATCGCGCTCCAGAACAACGTTGGCGGCGGCCTCGCGAACCTGGCGGGTTTGGCGGGCGGCGCTGCGGGCGGCTTGGGGGCGCTGGGCGGCTTGGGTGGTTTGGGCGCCTTGGGTGGCGGCTTCGCCGCGCCGCGCCAAGACGTCGGCAACAAGATCAAGGTCACGCCGCACATCAACGAGTCCAACCAGGTGCGGCTCGAGATCGATCAAGAGAGCAGCTCCCCCGGCGCCTCCGAGGGTGCGCTGGGAGCGATCAGCATCAACAAGCGCACCGCCAACACGACGGTCGTCGTGGCCGATCAGCAGACGGTCGTGCTCGGCGGTTTGATGCAGGATATCTACACGACGTCGCGCGACAAGGTGCCGGTGCTGGGCGACTTGCCGATCTTGGGCGCGCTCTTCCGTACGACCAAAACGCTCAAGAAGAAGACGAACCTGCTGCTCATCCTGACGCCGCACGTGATCCGCGATCAGGCTGATTTGCGCCGGATCTTCGAGCGCAAGATGCAGGAGCGCCAAGAGTTCTTGGACCGCTACTTCGTGTTCTCGGGCCAAGAGTGGTCGCCGCCCAAGGATTGGTCGCGCACGAACGGCCTCGTCGAAGAGATTCGCAAGTCTTTCCGCGAGATCGAGGAAGACAAGGAGAATCGCAGAGTGGCAATGGGCCCCGAGCAGGTGGATCGCGTTCCCACCGAGCCTCTCGAGCTACCCGGAACACCCAAGGTCGGCGGCACCGAGGCTGGTGGCGGCGCCCGCGGCCGTCGCACGCCAGTGACGCCGGCTCCCGCCGCAGCGCCAGCCGGCGGCGCCGCTCCTGCTCCTGTTCCTGCGCCCGCGCCCGCCGCTCCGCCCGCGCCCCCGCCGACGGGTCGCAACGACTCGCTCGACGAATCGCCGGTGCGCATCACGCCCATCGCGCGCAGCGTCAACGTGGAGCGCGTGGAATAATGCTCGAAGAGCGCGTGCTCGGGAACCTGCTAGTCCGGCAGGGAGTCGTCTCGCCGGACGCGCTGGAGCCGTTGCTGCTGCAGCAGCGCGAAAAAGGCACGACGCTGGGCGAGCTCTTGGTGCAGGCCAAGGTCGCCAGCGAGGTCGATTTGGGCCGCGCGCTAGCGGCGGAGTGCCGCGTGCCGTTCGTCGAGCGCATCGACAACGACACGGTGAAGGCCCACTTGGCCGGCAAGTTGCCGATCACCTACGCCAAGAATCACCTGGTCTTGGTGACGGAGGAGCGCGACGACGCTGTCGACGTGGTGTGCAGCAACCCGCTCGACGTCGACAGCATCGACGACGTGCGCGCTATCTTCAACAAGCGCGTCGCGCTGACGGTAGCGCCCGCCAGCGTCGTGCTCGACGCCATCAATCGTGTCTACGAGCGCCAAGACACGATGAGCGAGCTGAAGAGCGACGAGGGCATCGCCGACGACGGCGAGCAAGACATCCTCGACTCCGACGACGACGCGCCGATCATTCGCTGGGTGAACGCGCTGTTTTCTCAGGCCGTCAAAGAGCGGGCCAGCGACATTCACATCGAACCCGAGGACCGCGAGGTCTTGGTGCGCTACCGCGTGGACGGCCGCCTGTTCGTGGCCAAGCGCGCCAGCCGCCAGTTCATGAGCTCGGTCGTGGCCCGCGTGAAGATCATGGCCGGCCTCAACATCGCCGAGAAGCGCTTGCCGCAAGATGGGCGCATCTCGCTGAAAATCGCCGGCCGCAGCATCGACGTGCGTGTCTCGACCATTCCGACCAGCCGCGATCACGAGCGCATCGTGATGCGCCTGCTCCACAAGACCAACGTCCTCTTGGACTTGAAGGACTTGGGCTTCTCGGATCGCGACTACGGCTTGATGGATTATCTCATCAACCGTCCCGACGGCATCATCCTGGTTACGGGCCCGACCGGTAGCGGTAAGACGACCACGCTGTACGCGTGCTTGAACCGCATCAACCACCCGGACGTGAACATCCTGACGGCCGAGGATCCGGTCGAGTACGAGATCGGCGGCATCCACCAGGTGCCGGTGCAGGCCAAGATTGGCCTGACCTTCGCCAGCGCCCTGCGCGCCTTTTTGCGCCAAGACCCCGACATCATCATGGTCGGCGAAATCCGCGACAAAGAGACGGCGGAAATTGCCATGCACGCTTCGATGACCGGTCACTTGGTGCTCTCGACGCTGCACACCAACGACGCTGCCAGCGCGGTCAATCGCTTGGTCGAAATGGACGTCGAGCCCTTTTTGGTGCGCTCGAACGTGATCGGCATCTTGGCGCAGCGCCTGGTGCGCGTGCTGTGTCCGGCCTGCAAAGAGGCCTACACGGCGGAGCCGTACGAGCTCCAGCAGCTGGGCATCGATCCGGAGCGGACGCGGCGTCGCGACGAGCGGCGCCTGTCTCCGCGCTACGTGGTGCACGGCGCCACGTACGAGCCGGTGGGTTGGCGCGGCCCCGGCATGCCGACCTTCTACAAGCCCAAGGGCTGCGACAAGTGCGACAACAAGGGCTTCACGGGTCGTCGCGGCATCTACGAGCTCTTGGTGCTCGAAGACGTGGTCGCGGGCCTGGTGTTGGCCAAGGCCGACGCCCAAACCATCAAACGCGCCGCCATCACTCAGGGCATGGACACCATGCGTGACGACGGCGCGCGCAAAGTTCTCGAAGGCCGAACCACGGTCGAAGAAGTCGTCGCGGCGACGCAAGACGACGTCGTCATCGACGAGTGAGCTGAGCCATGGCGGTCTACGAGTTTCGCGGCATCCAAGTTGCTACCGGCAAGCCGGTCAAAGGCTTTCGCGACGCCGACAACGCGAAGAGTCTGCGCGGCGCGCTGCGTAAAGACGGCATTTTGCTCACCCTCGCCACCGAGGAGAGCAAGAAGAAGGAGACCGACAAGCGTAAGCTCGACCCGCTGGCGTTCTTCCGCCGCCCCAGCACGGGTGACGTCGCGATCATGACCCGGCAGCTGGCCACCCTGGTGCGCGCTGGCGTGCCGCTGGTCGAATCCGTGGCGGCGCTCACGGATCAGGTCGAAAAGGAAGTGCTGGTGCGCGTGCTCACGGAGCTACGCGAAAACTTGAACGAGGGCACCAGCTTCGCCAAGTCGCTCGCCAAGCATCCGCAGGTGTTTCCGCCGCTGTACGTGAACATGGTGGCGGCCGGTGAAGCCTCGGGCACGCTCGAAGCCGTGCTGGAGCGCTTGGCCGACTTCATGGAGGGGCAGGCCCGGCTGAAGGGCAAAGTCTCCGCCGCGCTGGCCTATCCGATTTTAATGGTGCTGATCGGCGGCCTCTTGGTGGGCGTGCTGATGGTGGCGGTGGTGCCGAAGGTGACCAGCATCTTTGCCAGCCTGGGCCAGCAGCTGCCTTGGTACACGCGCCTTTTGATCTTCATCTCGGACACTTTGGCCGGCTTTTGGTGGCTCATCCTCGCCCTGGTCTTGGGCGGAATTTACGCGTTTCGCCGCTGGAAGAAGACAGTCGCCGGGCGCCTGCGCTGGGACACCATTCGGCTCAAGATGCCGATCTTTGGTCGGCTGAACCTACTGGTGGCGGTGGCGCGCTTCTCGCGCACGCTGGCGACGTTGCTGGCGAGCGGCGTGCAGCTGCTGCAGGCCATGGAGATTGGCATCAACGTGCTCGAGAACGCCCGGCTCGAGCTGGTGGTCAAAGAGGCCATCGGATCCATCCGTGAGGGTGAGAGCATCGCGGTGCCGCTCAAGCGCAGCGGCCAGTTTCCGCCGATGATGACGCACATGATCGCGGTCGGCGAAAAGTCCGGTCAGCTCGAGGCCATGCTCGAGAACGTCAGCAAGTCTTACGAGGCCGACGTCGAAACGCGCGTCGTCGCCCTGACCAGCTTGCTGGAGCCGATCATGATCGTGGCGCTCGGCGGCGCCGTCGGCTTCATTGCCATGGCGATCTTGATGCCGCTCCTCCAAATGAACGAGCTGGTGGAGTAGCCGTGATCCTCAAGCGCGAGAACGACCGCCGTATTCTGTTCCCTTGGGAGGGGCGCGGAGGCTTGCGGCGCGTGATCGAGATGGGGCGAATTCGTCCCATCGCCATCGGCTTGGCCGTTATTACGCTGCTGGTCCTGATCGGCCTGCACGAGAACCGCGAGGCGGGAATCAGGCGTACCCGGGCCACGTTATTGGGCGTGCGCCCCGCGATTGAAGCCTACATGGCCGACCACGACGGCGGCTGCCCGCCGGCCTTGTCCGCGCTGCAGGACCAATACGCGCGCTTCAAAGAGCCGCCCAGCGACGCCTGGGGCCAGCAACTTCGGCTGATCTGCCCTGCGGACCAGCTGGGCAAGAGTTATGTCCTCGAGAGCGGCGGGCCTGATGGTGTGCCCGGCGGTCTCGATCGGATTCAGTGAACGAGGAGTCGAGGAGTAACGACATGGCGATGCAATCAACTTTGAAGTCCCGTCAAGCGCGAGCGCGACAGACGGTTTGTTGGGTCAACGACGGTGACGAGTTGGCAACGTCAAGCGTCGCCGCGTGGGGGGAGGCGCGTGCCGCCCTCACCAGGGAGGTCCTGACGCGCTTGCGTCGTCTGCGCAGCGCGCGCGGCGTGACGCTGTTCGAGGTGCTGATCGTGGTGGCCATCTTGGCCATGGTAGCCGGCGGCGTGGCCGTATTCGCGCTGCCCAAGTTCCGCGATTCGCAGATCAAGGTCGCGGAGAGCGGCGCGCGCGTCATGCGCCAGGCCGTTCAAAGTTGGCAGGCCGCCAACAACGAGACCAGCTGCCCGACGGTGAGCCAGCTCATTCAAGACAAGCAGCTCGACAGCGCGCAGAACACCAACGACCCGTGGGGTCAGGCCTACGTCCTGAACTGCAGCGATGACGAAGTGACCGTCATCTCGAACGGCCCCGACAAGAAGAAGGGCTCCAAGGACGACATTTCGGTGCCCAAGGGCGCTGCGCAGGCGTCCGAGTAGGAAAGGCCCGGTGTCAGGTGCCGGCCGCGCTCAGCCCCAGGTCTTCGTGGACGTCGAACGTTCGTCGTCCACGCGCGCCTCGGGCACGGCAGCGCGGCCTGACGCTGCTCGAAGTCCTGATCGCCATCGCGCTGATCGCCCTGCTCAGCGGCAGCATGCTGTTCGGCCGCAACGCGCTCGTCGGCACCCGCGTGAAGGGCGCGGCTACCTTGATGGTGAGCAGCGTGCGCTTTGGCTTGGCTCGGGCCAACGCCACCGGCAAGCCGGTGCGCTTGGTGATCGACTTCGACAAGAAGCAGCTGAGCATCGAAGAAGCGTCGGGCAGCTTGATGCTGCGCGAGAAGAGCGAAGATCAAACGGGTGGCGCCGAGCCCACCACGGTGGCTGAGAACAAGGCGCGCGCCGAGGCTGATCGCATCATCGAGGGGCCGCACGCCCCCCGCGCGCGTTTCAGCAAGCTCTCCGGGGTGAAAGGCGCCATCGAAGAGTTGACCAACGGCCGAGCGTTGGGCGATGGCGTCGAGCTCGTGCAGGTGCGCACCGAGCACGACGAAGAAGTGATCACGGAAGGGCGCGCCTACATCTACTTTTGGCCGGGCGGCACCACCGAGCGCGCCATCATTCAGCTCAAAAAGGCTGGCGACAAGGACTCGGCGTTGACGGTCGTTCTGAGCCCGCTCACCGGGCGCGCCAAGATCGAGAAGGGCGCCGTCGACTTTCCGGAGCCGCGCGGCTTCGACCAAGAATACTCGGAGCGTGAGGAATGATGCGCTCGGAGAACGACGGCTTTCTGGTCGCCCGCCTGCGGGGCGAAGGCACCGAAGGTGGGAAGCCCGCGGAGCGAAGAAATAGGGCACCTCAAGCAGGGTTTACCCTTCTTGAGGTCCTCGTCGCTCTCGCCATCCTGGGCTTGGGGCTCGTGGTCATTCTCAGCTCGCAGGCGGGGCTCTTTTCAAGTGCGTCGCGCGGCGAGCACCTGACCGTCGCCAGCAACCTCTTGCGCTGCAAGATGAGCGAGATCGAGCTCGACATGGCGATGAAGGGCTTTTCCCTCACCGACGAGCGCGACGAAGGCGACTGCTGTGACGACGAGAACGAGGGCTACACCTGCTCATGGAAGATCGAGCGGGTCGAGCTGCCGCCGTTGCCCGAGCCCAAGGGCGACGACGCGGCGCCGGCTGGTTCGGCTGGCTTGAAGGGTCCGGGTGATTTGGCCCTGGCAACGCCGCCTACGGCGGGTCCCGGAGCTGGCGGGCCTTTCGGCGCCTTGATGGGCATTCAAGCGACGCAAGGCGCTTCTTTGGGTGACAAGGCGACGCCCGGCTCGGTGATGGAGCAGCTGGGCAGCACCGGCAGCTCCGGCATGGAGGGCATGGTGATGGGTCTCGTTTACCCGAGCCTCAAGCCCATGCTCGAAGCCAGCATTCGGCGCGTGACCGTGACCGTGAAGTGGCGCGAAGGTCAGCGCGACCGCGACCTGGAAGCGACACAGTTTCTGACGCGGCCCCAGGAAGGCCAGCTCGGCACCGCTGACATGCTGGGTCTGCCAGGCCTAGCCAACGCCATCGAAGGCCAGCAGAACCCGAACGCGAACCAGAACAACACCAACACCAACACCAACACCAACAACAGGGGAGCGCGGCCATGACCCAGCTGCGCCGTCGTCGCTCACGCGGCTTCACGTTGATCGAGGTGTTGATCTCGATCGCGATCTTGGCGGCCATCACGTCGCTGCTCTTCGGAGCCTTCTCGGCGCTCAAGCGCAGCAAAGATGGCTTGTCGCGCGTTCAAGATCGGCAGCGCGAAGGACGACTGGCGATGGCGCGCATCACGCGCGAGCTGCAAAGCGCTTACCTTTCTGCGCACATTCCGCTCAACCAAGCCTTGTTGGTGCAGAAGACCATCTTCAAATCGGAGCGGGGCACCCCCGCCGATCGGCTCGATTTTACGGCGTTCGCCAACCGCCGGCTGGACCGGGACTCGCATGTCTCCGACCAGTGTGAGCTGTCTTACTTCGGTTCGTCGAACCCAGACGGCTCCGGCACGACCGACTTGGTGCGTCGCGTCGACACCGAGCTCGATCTCGAGCCCACGAAAGGCGGCAAGGTCGAGGTGCTCGCCACCGACATCGACCTGTTCGACCTCCAGTACTTGGACGCCACCACCGGCCAGTGGCAAGAGAACTGGGACACCACGCAGAGCACCGGCCAGCCTGATCGGCTGCCGCTGCAAGTGAGAGTGATCTTGGTCTTGAACGGCGGCGCGCGCTCCGGCTCCGATCGCAGTCGCGGGACCATTCGGCTCGTCACCAAGGTGGGCCTGACCATGCTGCAACCCCTCACGTTTGCGACCCTCTGAAGGCTAGATGTCGAAGCTGCTCACCCGCCTGCTCACTCGCCTGCGCGCTCCCCGCGTGCGGCTGAGCGCGCGCGCGCGGCGGCTTCGGGCACGGCGCCAGCGCCGCGGCGTCGCGTTGATCTTGGTGCTCAGCTCGCTGACGCTGCTGACGGTCATGCTGTCGGAGGTTCAGGACGAAAACGCGGCCGAATTCGCCAGCGCCCTGAAC
>DATAKF010000172.1:0-15734 GCA_036261775.1 Polyangiaceae bacterium
CGGTCGACAGCAGCGCCGGCACGCCTTCGACGACCAAGGCCGAGCTGTCGAAGCTCAACGACGCCGAGAACGCCTGGGACGCCGACAAAGCCTACCAGCCCACGGTGCTACCCGACGCGATTGGCGGCTACCGCTGGGTCATCTTCACCAGTCCGCGTTCGTATGGCAATCAGCTGAACCAGCTGGGCGCGACTGGTCCGACGCACTGGTCGTGCGCCGCGACCATGTTGTGGGTCTCGGCGCTCGACAACGCCACCGCCACCGCCACCGACCGTAGTCACCCTGCCTTCTTTTTGCCCGGCCAGAACGTGCGCCCCATCGCGACGCAAGACCATTACATCAACGAACGCGGCTACCTGGTGCGCCCGCCGTGCAAGACGAGTGGTCTGACTTGTTCGAGCACCGACGAGTGCTGCGGCGGCACCGCGTGCCGCGTCGACACGATTCCGGCGTCGGGCGCGCCAACCAAGACCTGCAAGGGTGCGGCGGATTGCAGCCAGGAGGGCGAAACCTGCCTGACGGCGGCCGACTGTTGCGGCACCGGCTCGTCGTGCGTGGCGCAGCAATGCGTGGCCGTCCCCAACTACGCAGCTTCGGCGACCTACGCGCGCACGTTCGAAGCGAGCTGCAAAGACGGCTTCAAGCCGCGCTGGGGTCTGTTCTCGTATCACCTGACGACTCCTTCCAGCAGTCGCATCGCCTTCTCGGCAAGGACAGCAGCCATCACGGGCGACCTCGCGACGGCCAAGACGGTCGCGCTGAAGGATTCGACGGGCGACAACTACGGCGCAGCGGCCGAGTCGATCGACGTGGGAGCCGCGCTCGAAGACGAGGAAGAGCAGTTCTCCCTGAAATATCTGCGCGTTTCGATGACCCTCAGTCCTTCGGCAGGCGGCGCCGTGGCGCCGATTCTGCACGACTGGGAACAACGCTATTCCTGCGTACCGGCGGAGTGATCGTGACTAGAGCTTTGTTCTGGAGTGCCCTAGCGGCAGGCACGCTGGTGTCGGTCGCGTGCTCGGACGAGCGCCCCCCGCCCAGCTTGGTCGGCAGCGCTCAGGGCGGAGAGAGTAGTGGCAAGGCGGGCAGCCTAAACCGTGGTGGTTCGGTCGCTGCTGCTGGACAGGCAACCGGCGGGGTACCCGACGGCGCAGGCGGCGACGCCGCCAACGTGGGCGGCAGCGACGCGGCAGACGCGGGCAACGGTGGCACGTCCGGCACCGGCGCCTCCGCGGGAACCGCACCTGTGGGCGGCGAAGGCCCTGATCCGCTACCGCCCGTTGGCGAGCCGCCGCTGCTCCCTCAGGCACCGATGTTCGGCGCCGCCACGCCGCTCGCAATCTCGGGCGCTGGCGACGACGTTTTCCAAGCCATCACGCCCGACGAGCTGACCATCGCTTGGAAAAACGGAAACGTCTTCTACGTCGCCGATCGTGCCAGCACCGCGGACGCTTTCGGTACGCCGAGCGAGATCACCGGCAGCGCCGACTACAACGCCATCAGCGTGCCCGACGGACAAACCCTGTTCGCGGTGCGCAAGGATAGGTCCGTTGTCGAGCTGGTGCGCGATCCGGGAGAACCGTTCGCCGACCCGAGCCCGGCTGCCTTTGAAGAGTTCAACAACGCGCTGCTGGGCGTGCCAGGCATCGATCAGGTGCTGACCGACGCAGTAATGAGCGCAGATCGCGACTCTTTCTTCTTCTCGTTCTACATGAAAGGCGAAACCGGCTCGCATGTGACCGTGCACGAGAGTCGCCGTTCCGGTGGCTACTGGACCTTCTCGGGCAGCAACTTAGGCAACCTGCTGAACGCCTCTGGCGCCAAGCGCCGCATCCCAACCGGGCTGAGCTCCGACCTACTCACGCTGTTCTACAAGGACGAGGTCAACGGAGACTTCCGCGCCGCGTGGCGCGTGAACCCCAGCGTTCAGTTCCTCCACGCCGAGGTTCTGGCGCTCGGCACCGGCACGGTCGCCGCCGCTCCCAACGCCGACTGCACCAAGATCTACTTCTCGGCCCAAGGCGCCGCCGGCATCGATCTGTTCGTCACGGACGTGACGAACTAGGCTCAACTTGCGCGTTTTCCTGCGCCGCTGGCGGTAGACGGTCTTCGAGGCTGCGATGTAGAGATGCTTCGTACCCAAGCGAGGTGCTGCACGTCTTCGCCCGGGACGCGCGCTACCAGCTCGCTCAAGGGTGGTGCCGCGTTTCAGACGATCGCTCCGCCTGCTTTGTGAGGACGTGGACGGGTGATGGGTGTGCGACGGACTCTATGGCCGTTCCGCGAGCTGGTCGGGCATGGAGGCGCGCATGAAGAAGCTCGCCTCGAAGACGTGCTTTTCGCCGAGCTCGTTCGCCCATTCGCTGTACAGCGCGCCACGGCTCACGCCCATGAACCCGTCAACGGAGCTGGTATGGCTGTTCAGTGTGCCGCTCGAGAGCGCGAAGGTAGCGACAACCTGCCCATCTTGCCGCTTCAGCATGTGGCCATCATGACCGCATTCAACCGCGGAGACCTGCATGAAGCCTTCGTATGCCGCAAACTCGAAACCGAAGCTCAGCGCCTCGACTAGAGTAGGACCGAACCTGAATACACCGAGAAGCAGCGAAGCATCCGGCGTAACCGAGCTGCGCACCTCGACCGGCTCACCGTCGAAGCGTGCGGTGAACGAAAACGCCTCATCCGGAAGTTGCTCGACGCGCTCGAAAAGATTCTTCTCGCAGAGCGCGGTATCCTCGAGCGGTTGCGCGATGTAGTTGCCAGCACTGCCGCCCGTGGCGTCACCAGCGATGGGGAGAGAACCAGCGAGCTGCAGACCAGCCGAGCCGCCGGAACCTGCTACGCCCGAATCGCCCGCGCCCTGACCAGCCACTCCGCCAACATCTTCCGGCACGTCGTAGTTGCTGGTTCGACCACAGGCCGACAGCCACGCCAGGAGACAGAGCGCCGTCCGTCCATCTAGGCGCAGCTGGAACCGGCTCACGTCGTTCCGGATAGCATGCGGCGCGCAGTCTGGCGAACCAGAGGAGCCAACGTCCCGACGCCGCGCGCTCGGAGTGCTGCTCTCTTGCTTCTCGCCCCCCGCGCGGCCTGATGCGGAGTCACCGCCACCAGCCGCTAGGGGCGGGCGCGCTCGCTGACTTTGGCTTCGACCCAGCGAATCACGTCTTGCTCGACAGGGCGGCCCAAGAACCGCGCGAGCTCCTGAATGCCGGTCGGGCTCGTCACGTTCACTTCGATCAGCTTCTCGCCGATCAAGTCGAGGCCGACGAAGTAAAGACCATGCTGGACGAGGCGCGGCCCCACGGCGCTGACGATCGCGGCTTCCGCCGGGGTCAGCTCGGTCGGCTTGACGGTCCCGCCAGCGTGAATGTTGGCGCGCACGTCGTCTTCACGCGGGACGCGCAAAATCGCGCCCAGCGGCCGCCCTTCGAGCAAGAGCACACGCTTGTCTCCAACGCGAACGGCGGGTTGGTACTCCTGCACGATCGCCAGGCGCTTGCCCTCGTTGGTCCAAATGTCGACTAGCGAACGGGCGTTGCGATCGCCGGCCGAAATCGTAACCACGCCGCTCCCGCCAGCGCCGTCGAGCGGCTTGAGCACTGCGTTGCCGCCTACCTCGCTCACGAACTCGAGGATCTCACTGCGGCTCGCGCTAACCAGTGAGCGCGGCGTGTGTTCCTGAAAGTTGAAGGCGAAGAGCTTTTCGTTCGCGTCGCGGATGCCTCGCGGATCGTTCACGACGAGCACGCGGTCTTTCACGCGATCGAGCTGCTGCGTCAGGTAGAGATACGCGGCGTCGAAGGGCGGATCTTTGCGGATGAAGATTGCGTCCAGGGCAGCCAGCTCGAGACGTTCGGGCGCGCCAAGCGTGACGTGCGGCGCGTTGTCACTCACCGCAATGGGCCGAGCGGTCGCAAATCCGTCGGCGCCGCGCAGCGAAACTTGCTGCGGCAGGCAATGCCAAGACGAATGCCCCAGCGCCCCGGCCCCCCGCAAGAAGGCAAATGTGGTGTCCTTGTCCGAGGTCATGGTCTCGGCCGGATCCATCACGAACAAGAAACGCATGCCTGCTTCATACGGCCCCCCTACCGGCGTGGCAACTGAGCGTTACGATTCGCCTCTGCCCATGAACCAGCCCCCAGGCCCTGTTCGACCGCGCTGGCTGCCGCTCTCGCTTCTGAGCCTCGGCGTCGCCACCGGACTGGGCGCGTTCGTGCCCAACGTGGCAGCCGCACCACCCGAGGCCCGCTACGCGGTCGCCACCGAGAGCCCCGGCGCGACGCGCGAAGCGGGCCGCGTCTTGGCCGACGGCGGCAACGCCTTCGACGCGGCCGTTTGCGCCGCGCTCGTCGCAGGCTTCACGGCCCCCACGTCCAGCGGCCTCGGCGGCGGCGGCTTTGCGCTGGTTTGGTCGGCGCGCGATCAAAAACCAACCATCATCGATTTTCGTGAAACCGCACCGGCCGCCATCGACGCGACGGTGCTGAACCAACGCCCCGTGCCAACTGAAAAGCGCGGCCAAACCGTAGGTGTGCCGGGCGAGCTGGCCGGGCTTTTCGAGCTGCATCAGCGCTACGGCAAGCTCGCGTGGTCGGCGGTCGTCGGGCGCGCAGCCAAGCTCGCGGCGCGCGGCTTCGCGGCTGAGCCGCACAACACGCGGCAGCTGGTCGAGCAGACGAAGACACCAATCGGGCGCTCCGCATATTTTCGCAGCGTGTACCTGCCGGGCGGTGCTGCAGCAAAGCTGGGCGCCACGCTCCGCTCACCGCGCCTTTCCAAAACGCTCTCGCGCATCGCCGCGGAAGGCAGGCGCGGCTTGTACGAGGGCCCCGTCGCTAGCGACATCGTGCAAGCCGTGAAAGGCGCAGGCGGCTCGCTCGACCTGGCGGACCTTTCGAGCTACCGGGTGGTCGAGCGCGAGCCGCTGCGCGTCCAGTGGGCCGGCAAGGAAGTGCTGACCATGCCGCCGCCCTCCGCGGGCGGGCTGCTGCTCGCGGAAACGCTGCTCTTGTTCGAGCCGGCCGAGCTCACGGCCTTGAACGACGCCCCCGCCAAGCGCGTCCACCTGCTGGCCGAAGCCATGCGCGGCGCCGCCGCCGATCGCGCGCGCTTCGTGGGCGATCCGGCGTTCGTGCCCGTCAACGTCGGCAAGCTGCTCTCGCCCGCGCGCCTTCAGCTGCGCAAGCAGCACATCTCGGCCGATCGCACGCACACGCAGCCGCGCTTCGGCTTGGAAGACGCCGGTACGCATCACTTGGTCGTCGCCGACCAAGCCGGCAACTGGGTGAGCCTGACCACGACCGTCAACGACGCCTTCGGCGCGAAGCTGGTCGCAGAGCAGAGCGGAATCATCCTCAACAACGAACTCACGGATTTCACGCCGCCCGAGGCCGTCAGCGTGTTCGGCCTGACCGAGAGCCCCAACCGCGTGCGGGCCGGCGCGCGCCCAGTCTCGAGCATGTCGCCGACGCTGGTGCTCGAGAACGGCGCGCCCTACTTGGCGCTCGGCGGCTCCGGCGCGCTGACTATCGCGCCCAACACCACTCAGGTGCTGCTGAACAAGTTGGCCTACGGCATGTCGACGGATGCCTCCGTCGCAGCCCCGCGCTTCACCATTCCGGCGCCCCGCACCGGACAAACCGTGTGGCTCGAGTCAGCGTTGGCCAAAGCTCACGGCGAAGACCTGAGCGCCCGCGGCGAGCTCTGGCGGGCCTTGGACTCTCGCAACGCCGTGCAGCTGGTAGCGCGCGAAAACGGCGTATTTTCCGCTGCAGCAGACGCGCGCAAGGACGGCAGCGCGCTCGTCAGCAACGGCGCCGCGCCCAGCGGCGCCGCTCAGTAAATCGACGCGACCAGCTCGGCGCTTTCGTCTTTGTTCAAGTCCGTCGCGACCGCGTAGCCCACGCCGTTGCTGCGCTCCGTCGCGGCGATCGACACGCCGTGCCGCGAGCCCACGTACACCGGCTCGTCGCGCACTACGCGCTGCTGCAAGGTGCCGCGCACGGGCAACCGCGCCGCGTCGTAAACGTAAACCGTGAGCTTGTGCCCCGCGATGCGGTAGCGCAACGAGGCCGCGCGCTGGTTGCTCACCGGCACCACGCTGACACCTTCCCAGCGCGCGCCGTACTGCTTGAAGTTGGGCAGCCTGACCGGCACGCCAACCTCCGGCTCCAGCTGTGGCAGCAGCCCCTGCTCGGTAAACTGCGGACCCGACGAGCGCTCGTGGTTGCTGACCAAGTCTTCCAGCAGCTGCTCGATGCTGGCAGGCGAGGACGACTGATACATGGTGGCTCGCGAAGACGCGACGTCAGTCGTGTGGTTGTTCGCCGAAGCCGCGTACACCATCACCACGGCCGCGGCCGCCGCGATGGGTACGATGCTGCGCCAGCTGAGCATGCGAATCTGCGCCTCGCCCGGCGCATCCCGCCGCTCTTCGCGCTCGCGCTCGGCGGTCAAAGCCAGGCGAATTCGCTCCTCGAACGACTCCGTTACCGGAGCGGCGTCGCGCACGACCTGCTTCAGGCTGACGCGCACCGCCTCGCCGAGCTGCAGCCGCTCGGAGCAGCGCTCGCACTCGACCAAGTGCGTCTCGACCTCGACGACTTCGGAGGGACTGAGCTCACCGTCGCGGAAGGGCTCCAGCAACGGCACGAAATGACGACAGCTGCTCATGAGTGCACCGCCTTCTTCACCCGATACTGATCGAGCTCGACGACTGCTTCTCCCTTACTGCCCACCTCGGCTTCTGGCCCGACGATACCCATGGCTCGCGCGTGCTCGTACAGGCGCCCCTTCAGCAGGCGGCGACCGCGGTGCAAGCGCGACATGACAGTACCGATCGGACAACCCATCACGTCGGCGATCTCCTTGTATGACAGCTCTTCCACGTCAGAAAGAACCACTGCCATGCGGTAATCTTCCGGCAGCTCGTCGAGGGCCTTGCCGATTTCCGAAGCCAGCATCGGGCGCAGCGCCTGCGACTCCGGATCGCGCATCGACTCCATCGTCTGCGCGCTGATCCAACCGTCCGCGAGTGGATCGGCGTCGGGCCCTTCGAGCACGCTGCGCTCGAGCCCACCGCGGCGATAGCGGTTGATGAACGTGTTCATCAGAATCCGAATCAGCCACGCGCGCAGGTTGGTCCCGGCCTCGAACTGCTCCCGAGCACGCATGGCCTTGAGCAGCGTGTCTTGAACCAAGTCCTGGGCGTCAGCCGGATTCTTGGTGAGCCGGGTCGCGACGCCGAGCAACGCCGGCAGCTCGGCCAGCGCGTCGGTCTCGAAAGCTTTGCTCGTGAGGCGGCCTGGTCGGTTCATCGGGGGTTCTCGAGTCGAACCTGGACCAATTCGGGTTTATTCCGCGCCCGGCGAGCCGCCGTCTTTGCCGCGCTTTTCCAGCTCATCGAGCCGGTCCGCCAGCCGCTTCACTTCCTGCTGCAGCTCCCGAAAGGCGGCAAAATTCGGCAGAACTGTGCGGATTCGCTCATCAATCGCGCTCTGCCACTGTTCGAAGGTGGCCCGCAAGCCCTTGGATTCCTTGCCCTGTAACATGTCGTCGTCCTCTCGCGCGGCTGGGGGAGAAGAGCCGGTGGTCTCGGTCTCGTCCTTACCCGGCGGGATGAGCTTGCCGATGGGCCCTTCCCGAAGCTGGGTAAGAATCTTTTCACCGCGGTGTCGGATCAGCGCCTTCAGCGTCGGGATCGGGATGGCGCGGGGCTTGTTGCGCAGCTCTTCCGAGATGATGAGCGCCAGCGTGACGTCGGTTTTGTCCTCTTTGGTCGCGTTATCGATGATCTGAACGTCCTCGCCGTTCCGAATCATTTCCGCGATCTGCAGGAGGGTGACGTAGCTAGAGCCGCGCGTGTCGTACAGCTTCCGGTTCGAGTAGCGCTTGATGATCCGCCGATCGGCGGAGTCATCCGACTCGTCCGCAACTGGGATGTCGGGCTCGTTGCTCATGGCTGGTGCGGCCCCTCAGTATGGCGCACGGCGTCATGTGGGTCAAAACCACCCCTATTTACCCAAGAGAAGGGCGGTTTCGGCTCGTCCGAGCCGTTGGGCGCTGCCCGCCGGGCCGCCCTCAGGCGGTCCTGGCGAGTGACGGCGCCGTTTGGGACAACGAGAGCGCGGTTTGGTCCGCATGGTCTTGCTGCCCGAGCTCATGGATCCACTCGAGGAACGCCGAGAAGCTCGGGTGACGAACACCGAGCTCGTTGACCCAAGCGATGACCTCGTACTCCCCGTCGGGCCCCGTCACGCTGGGGTTGAACGCGAACAGCGTCGTGCCCTCGAGGTCGGCACCGAACGGAATCAGCGTGCGGGCGCGCGGGCGACGCGGCGGCCCGAGCTCGGGCAGCGGAGTCTCGGCGGCCTCGAAGGCAGCGCGCGCCAAGTCCTCGTACTTGCGGTGACCGAGCGTCGCGGTGCCGAGCAAGCTGGCGCCATCGAAGAAGCGCGGCCAGCCATCGTGCAGCGCGAGAAACGCGCGGTACGATGGCGGAAGCTTGTGCTTCAAGCGCTTCTCGGCGCGCTTGATAGCGACGTCCGAGGCGGCCGGGTTCGGGATCAAACCCAGATCGCGAAATGGCTGGAGCCACGAGATCTCCGTGTGAATCTCGCGAATTTTGATCAAGAGGTCGTGCTGATCCATGGGGCGGCTCCTCGCGGCTACCGACCTAAAGCACGGGGCTGAGCCTCCACCCAAATTTTCGCCCAATCCGGGTCGAGCCTGTATACGAGCAGGGTGAAGGCTTCGCACTTCGCTCTGACGGCCCTGCTCCTGCTGGGTTGCTCGTCTCCAAACTCCGGCCCGGGGCTGCTGCAGCTGACGGAGCTGTCCGCTCGCGAAGTGGGACGCGGCGACAAGCTGGAGATCACCGGCGCCGGCTTCCCTGAAGGCCGGGTGGCCCGACTAACGTTCCGAGGCGACGTGTTTCGCCCGGGTCGTGTCGCGGCGCACGACGTGGAGGTGTCGATCCCCGCGAGCACGTCGACGCCGCACGTGCTCGAAGCCACCATCCCCGAAGAGCTGGTCAGCGCGTTCTGCGGTCGCGACGACGGCGCCCATGCCACCTTTCGAGGCGACATTACGGCGGCTTTTGCGCCACGCAAGAGCGGCGCTCCGCCGGTTGCGGGCTCGCTGCAGGGCGTGGTGCTCGACATCGAGCCCAGCCACGAGACCGAAGACAACCGTGCGCTCGCCGTCCAAGAAGGCGAGCGCTTCGCGAAATACCTCGGGGTGACCGTCAGCTCGGACGGCAGCGGCCCTCTGCGCATCCAAAAGCTGGAGCCGGAGGGGCGCGGCGCCGAGGTGGGCTTGGCCGCCGGCGACGTGCTCGAAGAGCTGTCGGGCGTACGCCTGAGCGACATCTCCGACTTCGTGCCGCCGCCACGCGCCCGTACGGCGCGCATCGGCTTGCACCGCGGCGCGGTGAGCGAAGGCGCCGTCATGGCCATCGACGTCGCCGAGTTCAAGCCGGGTACGCTCTCCGATCTGACACCGGCGTTGGCGCTCGTCGGCAGCGCGCTGTTGGCGCTCTTACTGGCGCTGTCGCCGCTCGGCCGCTTCTCGACTTGGCTCGCCTTGGCCGTTTCAGCGCGCAGCCGCGGGGCAGGCGGCAAGCCGCGCGTGCGGCAGGAGCACTGGGCCGCGGTGGCACGGGGTCTGTCGGGCGCCCTGCCCGACAGCGCTGCCGCCTATTTTGGCGTGGCCCTCGGCAGCTCCTTGCTGGCCCTGGGCGCGCTCGGGGTGCCGCTCGTAGCACGCGAGCTCGACCTGCCGATCTTGCTCCTGACCGCAGGCAACGCGCTCGCGGTAGCCGGTGGCCTCTCGCAGCTCAGTCAGCGAGGCAAGCTGACGCCGCTTTTGGGCCTACGCCGCGCGCTGTGGGTGCTGGTGGCGCAGTTGCCGCTCACGTCGGCATTGTTGGTCGGTGTGCTCAGCGTTGGCAGCTTGCGAGCCGACGACTTTGCCAGCGCTCAAGCTGGCATGCCGTGGCGCTTCCTGGCGTTCGCGTCACCGATTCACTTCATGGCGCTCCTGCTGGGCATTTTCTCGCTGGTGCCTGAAGGCACGTTGGCGTCCAACGCCAGCTCCAGCTTGCCGCGGCCTGCCGGCAAGCGTTGGCCAGCCTTGCCCGGGGTCGAATGGGCACACTTGGTGCTCTCCGCGGGCCTGCTCAGCATCGTACTACTCGGCGGCTTTGCCGTGCCGTGGTTGCCCGAGCTGGACCGTGTCAGCTCGGCCAGCCGCATGGCAACCGGCGCTGTGCTGTTGGTGGTGAAGACCTTCGGTGTGGTGCTGCTGATCGCGGCGCTGCGCTGGGCGCTCGGGCGCGTCAGCGTCGAGCAATGCCGCGGGGCCTTGCTGCGCGTCGGCATGCCCGCCGCGGTGGCGTTGCCGGTCGCCGCCAAGCTGTGGACAATCGGCGCCGAGGGCCTCGTCCTGTCGGCGTACCGAGGTGTCATTGCGCTGGCACTGTTCGTCGCGACGGCCCTCACGTGCCTGTTGGTCGCTCGACGGTTGGGCCAAAACTTGCGCTTGCACCGCGGCGAACCCAGCATCAATCCGTGGCTTTAGGCGATTGCTTCCAGTTGTTCTGCGCCGACCTCCTGGCCGACGCTCGCAGCGATTCCGCGGCAGCCATCAGATCAGGTCTGGGCCACTAAAGCCCCGCCAGGAATCGCCGTTCTCGCCTCGTATGGCGATGGATCTCAGCGCGCGCAGGCACCCCCGGAGCGAGGCCGAAGCCCTCGACGACGAGCTCCGAGGCGAAGCCACGATCCTCTCCGTCGCGCCCATGTCCGACGCCGGGCACCGCCGCGAGCACTCGCGCTTCCACGTCGACCTCGACGTCACCGTCGGCAGCGATCACAACTTCTACGCGGGCTTCGCCGAGAACCTGTCGGCCGGTGGCGTGTTCATCGCCACGCACAAGCTCAAGCCCGTCGGCTCCACGATCGAGCTGACCATCAATCTTCCGGACGGCATCCAGATCCGCGCCACTGGCGAGGTGCGCTGGATCCGCGTCTTCAACGAACAGAGCGATACGCCGCCCGGCATGGGCGTGCGCTTCAACGGCTTGGCTGAAGCCTCCGTCGCGATGATCCAGAACTTCTTGGCGCGCCGCGATCCGCTGTTCTTCGACGACGAATGAGCGGCTTGCTCCGCGCGGGGTTTCCGCTCACGCTGCCCAGCCTGCCCATGAGCCAGCCGAGTAGCCCCGAAGACTTCATGCGCTTGGCGCTCGAGGAGGCGGACCTAGCAGCTGCGCACGGTGACGTGCCGGTCGGGGCCGTGGTCGTTTCAGCCGACGGCGTCGTGCTGGCCAGAGAGCACAACCACCGCGAGGATCGCGCGGATCCGACGGCCCACGCCGAGCTCCTGGCCATTCGTGAAGCCACGCGCGGTTTGCCGGGCTGGCGGCTGGAAGGCGCCACCGTGTACGTCACGCTCGAGCCGTGCGCGATGTGCGCGGGCGCGTTGGTCAACGCCCGCATCGCCAAGCTCGTCTACGGCGCGAGCGATCCCAAAGCCGGCGCCGTCCAAAGCCTGTTCCAGATCGGCACCGACCCGCGCCTGAACCATCGGTTCGAGGTGCAGGCCGGGTTCATGGCCGCAGAAGGCGGCCGGCGGCTGTCCGAGTTCTTCGCCGAGCTGCGCCGCAAGCGCGGCTGAGTCGCTCAGCGCGATTCAAGGTCCGCCGGCGGCGTCGTCGAGCTCGGGCGGCGGCGGCTCCGGCGCGGCTTCGCTCGGCACCACCGACGCGGAAGCGGCCGCGGCGCCCGGCACCCGAAACGCGATCGGCTCTTCGAGCGCGGCCTGCAGCTCGACATCGTCGACTCGCTTGATCTTGTGCGCGATGTGCATGAGCCGGTGCAGGTAGTTGAGCCAACCGGCGTTGAGCTTGCCGTCCGGACCAAAGCGACTGTAGGTCGGGTTCGGCAACAGCGACGCCAAGTACAACGACTGGCCGAGCGTGAGCGAGTGCGCAGGAGCTGCAAAATAGTACTGCGCGGCGTCGCCTACCCCGTAGAGCCCCGGCCCCAGCTCCACCACGTTCAGGTAAAGCTCCAAAATGCGGCGTTTATCCAGCTGCTGCTCGAGCAGCATCGTGAGCAGCGCCTCTTGCAGCTTGCGCCCGACCGTCTTCTCTTTGCCCAAGTACAGGTTCTTGGCGAGCTGCATGCTCAGCGTGCTGGCGCCGCGCGCAAAGCGGCCCTGCTTCAAGTCGTCCTTGAGCGCGTTTTCGAGCGCTTGAAAGTCGAAGCCAGCGTGCGCGTGAAAGCGGCTGTCCTCGCAGATCAAGACCGCGCTCTCCAGATGCCGCGACATGTCGTCGAGCGATACCCAGCTGGAGGTACCGGGCCCGCTCTCGATCGACATGGGTGAGCCGTCCGGTCCCTTGACTTCGCGCAAGAACGGACGCTCGAAGCGGTGCGGCGACAGCGCCGCCGGCACCTCGCGCACTTTGCATTCGTTCTGCACCGACAGCACGACGCGCGCATCTTGCGGTGCGCTCAGGTCGTAGCGCACGTGCAGATCGACGCCGAAGCTGCCGCTCAGCTTCAAGCCTCCGACCAGCGGCAAGAGACCATTCGGCATCGCGTCGAGCATGCTTTGACAGCCAGAGAGCGGTACTCGCAAGCGCCCCTCGACGTGTCGCTTGCCGGGCGCGGTCACGACCTGGCCCGACAACTCCGCGCGCACCTCGCCGAAATGCGCCTCGCTGGAGGTCACGGTGAGTTCACTGCCGTCGAGCCGCGCGCGCGCCTTCAGCGAGGCGTCGAAGCTCCAAGGTCCCACGACCTGTGGCGAAAGCTCTTTGCGTAGCAGCAGCAGCCCATGCACCGACACCTTACCGTCGAGCTCCGCGCTCTCGAAGTCCTCGCTGAGATCGGCGACGCCATCCACCGTCAGCGTCGCCTGCCGCACGTCCTTCAGGCCCATTTGCCCGACGCGCACGCCCAAGCTCGAAAAGCTCACCGGCCCGCCCTTGGCGACCACGTGCACTGGCCCCGGGGTCAACGGCAACGTCACGCTCAGGGCCAGCGGTGTCACGCCCGCCTCCGTGGCGCTCGGCGACAGCGAGGCGCGCAACGTCTCCTTGTCGCGCAACAAAGTGAGCCGGCTCGGCCCAAAGCTCAGCGTCTCTCCCGCGCGTTCCACTCGCGCCGACACGCCGTCCAGCGAGAGGTTCGCTCCCTGCGCCAGGCCTTCGCGTACCAGCGCCAACAACACCGCGCGCGCCTCTCGCAACTTGGCGGCGCGCTCCGAGCCGTCCGTCTCGGCTCCCGCCGGCGGCCCGCGCGGCGCCGCCGGACCGGCAACAGGCGGCGCCAAAACTGGCGCTTCTTGGCTCAAAACAAGCTCCACTGCCGTCGTCTGCAGCCGCACCAGCTGCCTCTGGCCATCACGCACCACCGTTCCCACCAGCACGCCGCGCGCGTCCACGTGGCGCTTGCCGTCGCTGACGTGGACCAAGTCAGCGCCCAACGACAGCTCGCCGCCACTTCGGCTCGCGCGCGCTCCAAAAGCTTCGACTCGCGCGCCGTCGCGCTCCCAGCGCACGAACACGCCGTCCACGACCAGCTCGCGGCCGCCGTCAGCCTCGCTGGCCGCGCCACCTGCTGCTTTACCCCGCAACTTGCGCAGCAGCGGCGTCGGGTCTCCCTTGCCATACACGGAGCCCCCACTCGCCTGCACGGCGCCGGACCACAGCCCGACTGCCAAAGCATCCAGCCTGGTCTCGAAGTCGTCGCCCGGCGAAGTCACCCGCACCCCGCGCAGCCAAACCTTTCCCCAACCGACCCGCACGCTCTCGACTTGCGCATCGAATCCGCGCGCCCGCGCCGCTTGCTCGACCTTGCCGCGCACCAACGCCGGCGCCGCCAATAAGCCCAGCACCAATAAGCTGAGCACGCTGCCTCCCGCCACCAGGGCTTTGAGCGCTCGCGGACTCTGCAGGAGCTCGTTGAAGGAGCGCAATCGGGGAGATGTTTACGCCAGCGGGGCAGCCGCTGCGAGGCTTTAGGGGTCGAGGGGTTTGGGGGTTAGGGGGTAGTCGGCGGAGGGCGAGAAGGGATCAAGGGCGCCAGAAGCACCCAGACGCCTTCCTCCAGGCTTCACAACGACCTTGCCCGCGCCCCTAGTCCCCCTCGTCGCTTGCTCAAGGCTCCCCTTCCCCGTCGCTCCTTCGAGCACCCAAACCGCAGCCCATACCCGGCCTATCCGCCGGCCTGGTCGATGGACAAAGCAAAGCCCCAGTGAGTTAACACTGGGGCTTTGGGGTAATTAACCCGGCACCGTCCTACTCTCCCACACAGTTACCCGTGCAGTACCATCGGCTCCGAAGAGCTTGACTTCCGAGTTCGAGATGGGATCGGGTATGGCCTCTTCGATATAGGCACCGGAAATTTTTGGGCGTCCAAAGCAGCTTTTTGGTGCTGCGCTAGTTATGGCTCTCTAGGTATTTCGCTAGTGCGAGATACCGCCCGGAGTCCGGGCACCAACTACAATGTTTGCCTTAGTGAATGAGGTCAAGTCGCACGGCCTATTAGTACTCGTTAGCTCCGCGCCTCGCAGCGCTTCCACACCGAGCCTATCAACCTCGTAGTCTTCGAGGGGCCTTTAGTGACTTGCGTCAGGGACACCTAGTCTTGAGGCCAGCTTCCCGCTTATATGCCTTCAGCGGTTATCTGTTCCGAACATGGCTACCCGGCTATGCCACTGGCGTGACAACCGGAGCACCAGAGGTTCGTCCATCCAGGTCCTCTCGTACTATGGATAGCTCCTCTCAAGTGTCCTGCGCCCACGGAAGATAGGGACCAAACTGTCTCACGACGTTTTAAACCCAGCTCGCGTACCGCTTTAATTGGCGAACAGCCAAACCCTTGGGACCTGCTCCAGCCCCAGGATGCGATGAGCCGACATCGAGGTGCCAAACCGCGCCGCCGATGTGAACTCTCAGGCGCGATCAGCCTGTTATCCCCAGAGTACCTTTTATCCGATGAGCGATGGCCCTTCCATGTGGTACCACCGGATCACTAACACCTGCTTTCGCAACTGTTCGACTTGTCAGTCTCGCAGTAAAGCTCCCTTATGCGTTTGCACTCTACGGCTGGTTTCCAATCAGCCTGAGGGAACCGTCGCACGCCTCCGTTACAATTTAGGAGGCGACCGCCCCAGTCAAACTGCCCACCAGGCAGTGTCCCCCGCCCGGATCACGGGCGCAGGTTAGATTTCCAGATTATTCAGGGTGGTATTTCAACGTTGGCTCAGCCGAACCCGGAAGCCCGGCTTCAAAGCCTCCCACCTATCCTACGCAGATCAACCCGAAAATCACTGCCAAGTTGCAGTAAAGGTTCATGGGGTCTTTCCGTCTTTCCGCGGGTAGAGGGCATCTTCACCCCCAATGTAATTTCGCTGAGTCCCTGGTCGAGACAGTGCGGATGTTGTTATGCCATTCGTGCAGGTCGGAACTTACCCGACAAGGAATTTCGCTACCTTAGGACCGTTATAGTTACGGCCGCCGTTTACTGGGGCTTCGGTTCAATGCTTCGCTTGCGCTGACATATCCCCTTAACCTTCCAGCACCGGGCAGGCATCAGACCCTATACGTCGTCTTACGACTTCGCAGAGTCCTGTGTTTTTAGTAAACAGTCACAACCGCCATTTCACTGCGACCCCCCCGAGCTCAGAGCGCAAGCTCATCACCCAAAGGGGCACACCTT
>DATAKF010000181.1:0-17199 GCA_036261775.1 Polyangiaceae bacterium
GTCGCCGTGGAGAAACGCTTTCGACACGCCAAGCATGGGACGAAATCACGGCTCGCAAGAGGAGTGTTCAGACCCCGCCGACCAATCCACCAGGAGACTGACTCATGAGCAGAAGACACGTGACCGCGATGGTAGTGGCCCTTGCGTGGGTGCTGACCCCGGCGCTGGCGCTGGCTGAGGACGCGCCAAAGATCACCCCGGGTGAATTTGCAGCGAACAACGTCTGGATGATGGTGTGCACCGGTTTGGTGTTCATCATGCACCTCGGCTTCGCCGCCGTGGAATCCGGCATGTCCCGGAGCAAGAACACCGTCAACATCCTATTCAAGAATACCGCTATCCCGCTGATCGGCCTGCTCACGTACTTCGTCGTCGGGTTCGGCCTGATGTACCCCGGAACGTTCAACGGCTACCTCGGCTTCTCGGGCTTTGGGCTCACCCCACCCGATAACGGCATGACCGCGGACTACGCGGCCACTCACGGCTACACCTATTGGACGGACTTCCTATTCCAGGGAATGTTCGCTGCCACCTGCGCGACCATCATCTCCGGCGCCGTCGCCGAGCGCATCAAGGTGTGGAGCTTCTTGGTGTTCGCGGCGCTGTTCGTGGCGTTCGTCTACCCCATCGCTGGTTCCTGGAAGTGGGGCGGCGGCTGGCTGCAAACGGCCGGCTTCTACGATTTCGCCGGGTCCACCCTGGTTCACTCCGTGGGAGGCTGGGGTGCCCTGGTCGGCGCGCTCATCCTCGGCCCGCGCCTCGGTAAGTACGGCAAGGATGGCCGCGTCAACCCGATGCCTGGCAGCAGCATGCCGATGGCGGTCATTGGCGTGTTCCTGCTCTGGCTCGGTTGGTTCGGTTTCAACGGCGGCTCCGTACTTTCCGCCGATCCCGCTCTGACCAGCATCGTCCTGGTAACCACCTGCATGGCGGCGGCAGCCGGCGGCATCAGCGCGCTGGCGGCGTACTCGTTCATCTCCCGCAAGCCTGACCTTTCGATGATGCTCAATGGCATCCTGGCTGGCTTGGTCGGCGTGACCGCCGGCGCCGACGTCGTTTCGCCGCTCTCATCCATCGCCATCGGCGCCGTTGCAGGGGCTTTGGTAGTTGGCTCGGTGGTCCTGATGGATAAAATCAAGGTGGACGATCCGGTCGGCGCGGTTTCTGTTCACTTGGTCTGCGGCGTCTGGGGCACCGTCGCCGTCGGTATCTTCTCCACGAACCCCGCGCACACGCTCGGCACGCAGCTCATGGGCGTCGCGGCTTACGCGGGCTTCACCGTCATCTCGTCTGCGGTGCTGTTCTTCGGCGTCAAGGCGTTGATGGGCCTGCGCGTGAGCGCTGAAGAAGAAGTGGAAGGACTGGACGCCGGTGAGCACGCGATGCACGCCTACGACTTCCTGTCGACCATCGGTCACGGAACGGCCGCTCCGTCGTTGCCGCCGCCCGCGCCGCTCGGCGACGAGGCGGCTCCGGCACCGGCAGAGTAGGCGCAGCTCGCTGAAATCGGCGATCCGTCGGCCGGGCCCCGTGTCTTGCGGACACGGGGCCCGACTCATTTGTGCGCCGGGCACGTAGAGCACGATTTTTTGCGCGGAAAGGCCGGAGCAATCGGCGCGAAACGTCGCCTATGGTCTAGTACAAAGACATCAATTCCGAGTTGCACGGCATCTTGGGTCGCAGTGGGAATTGATGGGCACCTCGGAGACCCTGAGCATCCGGGGTGCCGTTCATTTCTCCAAGTGACGCTGGTCTCGCCATAGCAGACCAACTAGCGCTACGGCCGAGCGGCCCGGGAGCTAGAGCGCGTTCGTCCGCACGAAGCTGGGTCCAGAGCCCGCTCGGCGCACCGCAATCATGTCGCCGGCCGCTGCCCATTCCGTGAGCGCCAGGACGCCGTTCACGAACTTGCCTGCGGCCCTGGGCACGGGGCAGTCCGGGCTCGTTCGAATGAGCAGCTGGCAGGTCCCCTTGTCGGCTTTGATGGTTCGGAGCTCGGGCGGAGGGGCCGGGCTATTCGCCAGAATGGCGATTGTGCGGGGGCTGATGGCGGACTCTGCGACCGCAACACCCCAAAGCGCGCACCAGGCGCGCAGGACCTCCGCGCGCAGCTGTGAGGCGTCCACGACGCACTCGCCAGTGTCGACCGCCTGCTCGATGCGATGCAACGCTTGGAAGCCGCCGTCGGGGACGCCGCTCTCCAAGAAATGCTGCACGTTGTCGCGCAGCATGGCGTAGCTCTTCCAGTCGCACACGCGTACGCCGGCTACGCTCTTCAGGATCAGCTGCATGATCGCCTCCGGCTCGGTAGGAGGTGCGGCACTGGAGCGGCCACATACGCACTGCTCCCTTTGATGTCAAACGTTCTCACGAGGCTCACGACGGGACCGGTGACTCCTTTTGTCACGGTGACCAGGGGAGCAATGCCCCGCTGCGCCATGGCGGCCCACATTTTCGAGACGGCAACGCTGTGGCCCCAATCACCGCTGCACCCGGTGCCGGTAGTCCTGTTGTATGAACAATAGGGCAATGAGCAACGACGCGCAGTCGGGCAGGCATCCGGAATGGTATCGCGACGCGGTATTCTACTCGTTGCGCGTGCCGTCATTTTACGACTCGAACGGCGACGGCATCGGCGATCTACGAGGCCTGACCGAGAAGCTCGACTACCTTCACGATCTAGGAGTCACCGCGCTTTGGCTGTTGCCGTTCTACCCCTCGCCACAGCGCGACGACGGGTACGACATCTCGGGCTACACCGATGTACAGCCCAGCCTCGGTAGCTTGGATGACTTCAAAGAATTCTTGCACGAGGCACATCGACGAGGCTTGAAGGTCGTGACGGAGCTGGTGCTCAATCACACCTCGGATCGTCACCCCTGGTTCCAACGCGCACGCCAGGCCGCGCCGCACAGCGCGGAACGCGACTACTACGTTTGGAGTGATACACCGGATCGATACGTCGACGCGCGCATCATTTTCAAGGACTTCGAGCGCTCGAACTGGACTTGGGACCCGGTTGCGAACGCCTACTACTGGCATCGCTTCTATTCTCACCAGCCCGACTTGAACTTCGACAACCCGGCCGTGAAGGCAGCGATGCTCGAGGTGCTCGATTTCTGGCTGGAGCTGGGCGTGGACGGCCTGCGGTTAGACGCCGTGCCTTACCTTTTCGAACGAGAAGGCACCAACTGCGAGAACTTGCCGGAGACCTTCGCCTTCTTGGAGCAGCTGCGCGCGCACGTCGACAGCAAATTTCAGGACCGCATGCTGCTCGCAGAGGCCAATCAGTGGCCAGAGGACGCGGTGCGCTACCTGGAGGGGGGAAACAAGTGCCAGATGGCGTTTCATTTCCCGATCATGCCGCGCATGTTCATGGCCCTGCACATGGAAGATCGGTTCCCCATCATCGAGATCATGGCGCAGACGCCGCCGCTACCCGAGGGGTGCCAGTGGGGCATGTTCCTGCGTAATCATGATGAGCTCACGCTGGAAATGGTGACGGACGAAGAGCGCGACTACATGTACGAGGCGTACGGAAAGGATCCGACGACGCGCATCAACCTCGGTATCAGGCGCAGGCTCGCGCCTTTGCTCAACAACAACCGCCGCAAGCTCGAGCTGCTCAACTCGCTGCTGTTCTCGCTACCTGGGACTCCCATTCTCTACTACGGCGACGAGATTGGCATGGGCGACAACGTGCATCTGGGCGACCGCAACGGCGTCCGAACACCCATGCAGTGGAGCGGCGACCGCAACGGCGGGTTTTCGCGAGCGAACCCGCAGCGGCTCTACTTGCCGCTGATCGTCGACCCCGAGCATCACTTCGAAAGCACGAACGTGGAGGCGCAGCAGGGCAATCCTTCCTCCCTGCTCTGGTGGACCAAGCGGTTGATCGCCCTGCGCAAGCGCTACCCGGTGTTGGGCCGCGGCAGTTGCGAATTCTTGAATCCGGGCAACCCCAAGGTCCTGGCGTTCATCCGCGAGCTCGGCGAAGAGCGGATGCTGGTGGTCGTGAACTTGTCGCGCTTTGCCCAGTACGTGGAGCTCGATTTGTCCAAGTTTCAGAAGCTCCTGCCCGTGGAGGTCTTCGGCCGCACCAAGTTTCCCATCCTGAGCGAGGCACCGTTCGTGCTGACACCGTCGGCTCACGCCGTCTATTGGTTCGCACTCGAAGTGCCGAAGGGGGCGGTCAGCAGCGTGGCGGAGCCTGAAATTCCGACGCTGCCGCTGGCGCCCAATTGGCTTGGCTGGCTCGAAGAGGGGGACTTCTCGGCGTTGAACGCCGTGTTGCCCGAATTCTTGAAGCGGCGGCGCTGGTTCGGCGGCAAGGCGCGCTCCATCATCGGCGTCGAGGTTGCGGCCGTCATGCCGCTGCCGATGGCTGGGGATTGCGCCAACTTCGTCGTCGAAGTGAGCTACGCCGACGGGCAGCCGGACCGCTATCACGTCCCGCTCCTGCTCCTGGGCAACGAGCAGGCGCGACCACTGCTCGACGGCGATCCGGGCGCCGTCGTTGCTGAGGTCAAGCGGTCGAGCAACGGAGAGTCGAGCGCACTGCTGTTCGATGCCTTTCGCTCGCCCGAATTCTGCGGGCGCCTACTGGCTCTCCTGCAACAAGGAAAAGCCAAAGCTCCGTTACCGGGTCAGCTTCGCGCCGAGCTTGCGCCTTGGATGAACGGCGTGTCGGACTTCCCGACAGCCGAGCTACAACCGTGCTTGTTGGCTGCCGAACAAAGCAACACCTGCATCGTGTTCGGCAACCGCTTCATTCTCAAGGTGTTCCGGCGCGCGGAAGTGGGCAGGCAGCCCGATCTCGAGCTGGGCCTGTTTCTGACGGAGCGCGCTCGCTATCCCAACACTCCGCGCCTTGCTGGCTGGTTGGAGTATCGAGCGGGGCAGGGCGAATCGACGACGTTCGCCGTGCTCCACGAGTACATGACGGAGATACGGAACGGCTGGGAGTTCGCGCGCGAAGACATCAAGCGCTACTTCGAGCGCAGTCTTAGCGCTCCCGACCAGAGCGCAGCGCCCACGCTCGACGGCTCGTTGCTCGAGTTGCTCGCGCTCGAGCTACCCCATGGCGCAGTCGAAGCGCTGGGCACGTTCCCGGCCTTCGCCGAGCTCTTGGGGCGTCGCGCGGCCGAGATGCACTTGGCTTTGGCGGGTGATGGCAGCGACGAAGCCATGAAGCCCGAACCCTACGGCACGCTACACCAGCGCTCGATCTATCAATCGCTGCACAATCTCGCCAAGCAAGTGCTGCGCGATCTGAACCGCCAGCTCCCGGAACTGCCGACCGATTTACAGCCGGAGGTGACTGAGCTGCTTCAAGACGCGCCTCGAATCCTCGCTTGCTTCGAGACGTTCCGTTCACGCAAGATTCACGCGACCCGTATCAGGCACCACGGCGACCTTCACTTGGGGCAAGTGTTGCACACCGGGAAGGACATACTGATCATCGATTTCGAAGGGGAGCCTGCGCGGCCGCTCGCTGAGCGCCTGCGGAAGCGCTCGGCGCTTCGAGACGTGGCTGGCATGCTTCGCTCATTTCACTACGCCGTAGCTTCCACCTTGCGCGGTCAACTGCAAACAGGGCGCATCACTTCAGGTGATGCAGAGCGCCTGGAACCGTGGTCTCAGCTTTGGTACCGCGCGGCCGCGCGCGCCTTCCTCAAACGCTACCTGGACACCGCGACCGGAGCCTCGTTCATCCCCGCCGATCACGAAGAGCTGGCTGTGCTGCTCGACGTCTTCATGCTCGAAAAGGCCCTTTACGAGGTCCGTTACGAGCTGAATAACCGCCCCGCGTGGCTACCGATTCCGCTCGCTGGAATTCGCAGCATCATCAAGCGAGCGGAATGGGTTCGAGAGGGTTGAACCGCTGCGGTGTGCGCGTGTCAGGCCGTCGATTCGGCCCGAGCACCAACCCTGCATCAATTTGTCACACTGGTTAAGAAGGATGCACGAGGCCGAGGAGGCATACCGCCTCGCCGTTGCAGGAAGATGCTCTCACCGGGAGGCACGGCTCCTGCAAGGGAGCCGGCGTGCAGCAGGCTGTCGCACTTGTCGCTGATTCCAACTGGGCGATGCGTGAGCTCATGCGCCGAACCGTCGAGACCGCGGGGTTTTGGGTCCTCGAGAGCGCGAACGTTCAACAACTCGACGTCGCGCTGCGGACGCCGTTGTTCGCGACAGCACCCCGGACTCTCCTGGTGGTCTCGGCGGCTCTGCTCGACGAGCACCGCGACGCCCTAGCGCGCCTCGGCAAGCAACGTGCTTCCGCGGGTCTCTCGCCACCGCACGTCATTCTGACCTGCGAGTTTGGTGCGCTCGCCGAGACTTCGCCGGGCGACCTGTCCGGATGCATTCCTGCGGGCGTGCTCGAGAAGCCCTTCGACTTCGGCTTGCTCCAGGGTATCGCCTACAGGTGCCGTACCCTCGCGGCTGGAGTCCAACCTCTCGTCGTGAATGGGCGATGAGGAGCGTATCGAATTCGAAGCGCGTGCGAGCGTACCTGCTGCTGATGGGGCTCGTGCTCTTTTCAGCGACGTCCTCGGGCGCTGCTGGCCCTCCACTGGCTCCGCCAGGCTCGATAGAGCCAAAGGAGAAGGTCGCGGCCGTCCGCGTCTCGCATCGCCACCGCGCTATCGTCTCATGTGTTCGCGTTCCCAAGCAGGCAACCTGCGCTCGGCGCGTTGCGGAAGGCGACACGGCGGCAGTCGTCCGCTTCGAGCGCATGGGCGTGGTGACGGTAGGTCTCAACCAAGGGCAGGGGGCGGTGCGCGTCGTCTTTTCGCACCAGGCAACCCCTCAGGAGCAGGTCATCAACTTGGGTGTTGGGGCTTGGCTCGTCGATTGGCCGGACTCCGAAAAGCTCGAGCGGCTCGACATTACGCCCGGGGCACGAGTGCAAGTCGCGCTCGTCACCAGCTCCGGCGCGTGCGAGCTCAAGAACGATACCTGCGAGCTCGTCCCCGGTGTGCGAGAGCGGCGGATCCGGATCAGCGACGTTCGGTAGCTACGCGCGAGCCCCTGCCAATCGAAAGCCATGATTGATTACATCCACGTGAACGAGCTCAAGGTCGGGCCGCTGACGATCCATCCCTTTGGTTTGCTCGTGGCTACCGGCGTTGCGGTAGGAGCTCAGCTGGCGAAGCGCCGCGGCCAACGACTCGGGCTTTCCCCGCGGGAACTGAGCTCGTTCATCGGCTGGATGCTCGTCGCGGGTTTCATTGGTGGGCACGTACTCGACGAGATCTTCTACCATCCCGCGCAAATCCTAGAGGAGCCGTGGTCGCTCCTCTACCTGTGGGCTGGTCTCAGCTCGTTTGGCGGCTTTACCGGCGGCTTGATAGGCGCGGTGCTCTGGAAGTACTACCGGATGGAGCCGCTGCTTCACTTCGGGCGATTCGCGTCGATCGTACGACCAGTCCGGCGCGTGGTGCCGCTGAGCATCCTGCCGTACGGTGACGTGGTCCTCGCCGTCTTCCCCGTCGCATGGGTGTTTGGGCGCATGGGTTGCACCGTCGTGCACGATCACCCTGGGCTGAGAGCGAGCGCGGCGATGCCACTGTCGGTTGCATACGGTCCGGGGCCCGTCGAATCGTTCGGCTTCTTCCAGCTGCGCCATGGCAACATTCCTCGCTACGACTTGGGGCTGCTCGAGATGCTGTTCGCTGTGCTCGTTTCACTCGTTTTTGCCGCCACCTGGAGGAAGCGACTGCCCGTCGGTTGGTACGCCGCCGTGCTTCCCATCGTCTACGCACCGGTCAGGTTCGGACTCGACTTTCTCCGCCTCGACGACCCTGCAGGAGGCGATCTTCGTTACGGCGGGCTTACGCCTGCGCAATGGGCTTGTATCGCCCTGTTGCTGGTCGGGCTCTCCCTCTACTCGCGTATCGCTCGAGCTGCTGCGGCGGTCGGTCTCGAATAGCGCGGGCGCGGTGCCAATGACTCCTTTTGGCACACGGGCCTCGAGCGCTTTCGTGTTACCCGAGAGGCGCGATGTCGCTCGACGCGCCCTTCTTGCTGACCGCCTTGGGCCTGGTGGCTGCGGCCCTCGTGGCCAGGCATCGGGCTCGGCGCTTTGGTCTCGAGCTTCGCAACCTCCATTCCTTGATGAGGTGGATCGTCATCGGAGGACTCATCGGCGGCCATCTCATCGACGCGCTTTATTACCGCTTCGATCAAGTGGCGGAAGTGGTGCAGTGGCACGTGATCTGGCGGCAGCCGCTCGAGTTGCTTCGGATCTGGCATGGGTGGCGTTCTGTCGGAGGGCTGTTCGGTGCGCTAGCTGCAGCGCTGCTGTGGGAGCGCTATCGGTTCGAATCGACCGTCGTTGCTCGCCTGACCGGCGTCTTCGAGCTCGAAGGCTATTGGTTCGTGAGGCGCAAAGAGCGAGTACCGCTGCTCGCGCTCGCCGACATCGTACTGTCGGTTTTCCCGCTCGCTTGGGCACTGCACCGCGTCGGGTCGGTGCTCGCGCTCGAACGCTCCGAAATTGGGCTTCTCGACCTCGTGATCACGACGGCGCTTTTGGCGGTGGTCGCCGTGCTCTGGAAGGGCCGCTTCCGAGCTGGAACGTACATTTGCCTTGCGGGCCTCACCTACGCACCTGCCCGTGTAGCGCTGGGATTCATTAGCCAGGGCCCTACTAAAGCGGCCGACTTGGCGGGCTCCTTGACGCTTACTCAGTGCGGCTTTGCCGTCGCAACGCTCCTGAGCCTGGTGCGGTTGGTATGGATGCGCTCCAGCATGAATCCGCGCCCTGGTGTTCGCTGAGGGCGAGCTCGCGGCTTTGGTGTCGTGCTCGTCGTGCTCGTGTGCCAGTAGGATACACGGCCTCTGTCTGGCGAGCCGTAGCTGTGCCAATTTGATTCAGCGCTCGTTCAACGCTGAGTCGCTTGCCTCGCGATCGCATGATATTGTTCCTGATCACCTTGATGGCAAAGTTCAGCTGCATCCTGGTAAGCGCTGTCGTTGGACTGGTCGCGCCGCAAGTAGCCGCCGCCGAGACGCGCTACTTCCCCCATGCCGACGAACGCTACCTGTTTGCGCATCAGCACAACGGCGCCGCCGCGCTGCTCCCGGAGGATGTGACCCCTGGCACTGAGGTTCCGCTGGTGATCTTTCTTCATGGAACCAACTCGAGCGGGGAGCCTCATCTCTGGTTGGGGGGCGGCAGCGCCGATCTAAGGCCGGTCGCCTTGCGCCTGATGAAAGAGCGGAAGGTCCGCCCATTCGTCGTGGCTGGCCCCAGTCAAACCAAGCGCGCGGCCCTGGCGCGAACGCTTTGGGACGGGTTCGACTTGGACGAGTTCGTGAGCGATGTCGTTGCCGCCACGCAAGATGCAGTTCGGATCGACCGTCGCCAGATCATCGTTGCGGGTCACAGCGGAGCGGGCTGCAACCCGACCGGCGGGCTGGCAACGCAGTTTTGGACCGCGGCGAGCGTCACGCCGTTCGCCCTAGCCTCAATCGACCCGTGTCTCGACGAGGAGATGGGCGGCGCATTCGCCAAGCGCCCGGCCCAGATCCCGCTGCTGGTCTGGTGGCAGTCAGCCATTTGGCCGCGCGATCCCGACGCGTTTTGGGCGGCGCTCATCGCAGGCAAGCCCGCCGAGCGCGTCGACCGTTTGACCAAGCTCCCGGCGCGTGGCCCCAATCCGCACGACGCGATCGTGCCGTTGGCGTTCGATAACATGCTCCGGGAGCTGTTGCCGAACGAGCCAGCCGGCCGCGATGAGGACGTCACTCCGCCGACGTGAGTCGCAGTCGCCGCCGACAGGAGCGCTGCCATGCATCGGCCATGGCAACGCGCGACCTCTGTCGCAGGCTGATCCGCCTCATGACCTACGCTTTGGGGGCTGGTCACGGCACGAGCACACAACTTGCCTTGGGAGCGCCCTATGGAGCCTCATGGCGGGCTAAGGCTGTGAGCGCTTCGGCGAGATCTCAATGCTCCATCAAGAACTTTTCGGCGTCCTGCCCCGCGACTGGCTCATCGCACTAGCGCTTGCGGTCAGCGTCACGCTCTTGCTGGCGCTGGTGCGAAACCTGGCCCGCCGGTGGGTGGGGAGGTGGGCCGAAGGCACCGAGCGGCGCTGGGATGACGTGCTGGTGGCCCTTATCGGGAGCTTTCGTACCTACTTTTTCCTCGCCCTCGGCCTTTGGCTCGCCTCCGAATACGCTCAGCCGTCGCCGGGCCTCGTAAGGGCCGTGCGCCTCGCTGTAACGCTTACGACCTTGCTGCAGCTCGGTCTCAGCGCACAAGCCGGGGCGCGCGCGGTCTCGAGCGGCTGGCTCAGCCAGGACGCAGACGGGCAAGCCAAGACTGCCGCGTCAGCCGCCTCTTTTCTAGTCAGCCTGGGCGTTTGGGCCGCGCTCGCGATGGTGGCACTGTCTACTCTGGGGTTCGAGATAAGCGCCCTCGTCGCAGGGCTCGGGGTGGGCGGAGTCGCGGCGGCCCTTGCGGTACAGAGCATCCTAGGCGACCTGTTTGCCTCGCTGAGCATCTACTTCGATCGCCCCTTCTACCTGGGCGATTTCATTATCGTGGGTGACAGCATGGGCACTGTGGAGAAGATCGGCCTTCGCACGACGCGGCTGCGCGCGCTGGGGGGAGAGCAGCTGATCTTCGCCAACGGCGAGCTCATCAAGAGCCGCATTCAGAACTTCAAGCGCATGCAAGAGCGCAGGATCGTCTTCAAGTTCGGGGTGGAGTATTCGACGCCCCACCAGGCGCTCGAGGCGATACCGCAGCTCGTGCGTGAGATCGTCGAAGCACGTGAGGGGGCACGCCTCGATCGAGCGCACTTCGCCGACTTCGGTGACTTTTCGCTGAACTACGAGGTCGTCTACTTCGTATCCTCAGCTGACTACAATGCGTACATGGATCATCAGCAGGCGATCAACCTCGGGCTAGTCAAGGCATTCGCCGATCGGGGGATCGCCTTCGCCTTCCCTACTCAGACCGTGCTGCTGCGGCGTTCAGCCGTCCCGAGCCACGTTGGTTGAGGCCGTCGAGCGCTGTTCGTCAGCACTGTCACCCGTGAGCACCGCCTTTATGCGCTCCGCCGGGACCAGGCACGCGCCGTGCATATCAGCTTCCGCATGCGTTACTGCCAGTCATGAAACCGCGCCGCGCTCTGCCAGCGCCTTTGCCTTGGACGAACCATGGCTCTCGGGTTCACTAGCCTGACCGCGTGGTCAACGACGGCTCTGCTGTCGGTCCTCGCGCTTCGAACCCCGGCACAAGTGCGGGTGCCCCACGTGTCGCCGAGCTCGGTGAGTACCAGAAGCGAGGTCGCCCAAGCCGTTCTGCGTAAGCTGAACAGCGACCCGCACCTCGATGGATCGGGTCTGACGGTTGCCGAGCGAAGCGGTATCGTCGAGCTGGCCGGGACGGTGCCGGTATCGCCTTGGCGCGCCAGGGCCGCGCAAATCGCTCGCGTGGTTCAGGGTGTGCGCGGCGTCGTGAATCGCATCCGCGTCGTAGCCGTACGCAGGGCGGATGGGAACGTTGCGGCAAGCGTACGGCGCTCGCTGCGGGCGACCGCGGCGTTAGCGAAGATGCCGATCACGGTGCGGGTCGAGGATGGCGTCGTGGAGCTCAGCGGAGTCATCAGCACCTGGGAGCAGCAGCAGCTCGCCGAGCGCGTTGCTGCTGGCGTGCCGGGGGTTCGCTTCTGTCAGAATCAGCTCGCGGCGAGCAGAAGCAGGAGGCGAACGGCGGCCATGGTTGCCGCGGACATTCGCAGCCGCTTGGACTGGGACCCGCTCGTACGAGCTGCCCCAGTCGAGATCGCCGTGAGCAACGGTCACGTCGCTTTGAAGGGCCGGGTGGGGAGCCCGGCAGAGCGACGCCGAGTCATCGAGCATGCCTGGGTCAAGGGCGTCGTCGCCGTTGACGCGAAGGAGATCGTCGTCGATGCCCTGAAGCGCCCCGACAACGACGTGCGGCTCCGATTCCCTACCGACGCCGAAGTGTCCCTCGCGCTCAGCGACCTGAAACCCTTCTGGCCGTCCATCGCCGCCTCTCCCGTGATCACCACGGTGGCATCTGGCGTCGTCACCCTCCGCGGCACGGTCCAGACGCTCGCTGAAAAGGAGGCCGCGGAAGACATGGTGCGAAGCGCAGTGGGCGTGGTTTCCGTCAACATCGAGCTCCGGGGCCCTTGGTGGAGGCCCCCGATGGCGGCCCCGCCGCGGCCGCCGGCGAAGCGTGCTCCACCGGCGCCTCCCAAGCGCGCCCGGCGCGGCCGTTGAGGGTGCGCACCTTAGGCTAGCGACGCCCTGGCGATTTCCCTCAGCACGCGCATTTCGAAAGGCTTCTCGAGCATTGCCACCGTACGGCAGTGATGAAGATCGGGGCTGTCGACCACACCCAACGTGCCCAGCTCGTAGAGCAGGACCACGCAGGCAGGTGCCAGGTTCAGTTGCTGGCGCATCGTTGCCGCCACCGAAATGGGTACGGCGCATTGGGATGCCCACCTCCCGCCAAGCACGAGCAGCATTACCGGAGCCGAGACCAGGGCGGGCTCGTGCACCTGCGTCGCAAGCACCGAGCTGCTCTCCGCCTGCAGAACGTCATACCCGGCGGCGATGAGCGCGTCGCGCATCAGGCCACGCAACGGCTCACTGTCGTCTCCAACGAGGCACACCGCTTCTGACATGAGACAAGGCCAAGGCAACGCACGTGCCGTACGCAGTCGTCACCGACTGTCACGAGCAGATACACCGAGGCGCCATTGAAGACGCCTGGCCCCGACAACCATCCAGCTGACTCAATTTGGCACGGCGCCGCAAAAGGATACACCCGGCGGTCGGGAGCGCGTGCGCGAACGAAAATGGTTGTAGTTCAAACATTGTCTCACGCGGTCGTGTGGAGCGCCGGAGCCGTTGCGCGACATGACTCGAGGCGGTAGGGGCTCCGAACCAGCAGCCTCCGAACCCTCGTTACGATGGACTCGGATTTGCAGCTTGCCCTTCGATGAACCTCATCGTCAAAGGAGCCGAGGGCAGGCGCGTGTTCGATTGGGGAAGCTACGCCTTGCTTCGAGATAACGTTCAGCACTTCATCGAAGCGGGGCAGCCGAACGGGCGCTTTCCAGAGCTGCATGGCATCGAAGGAGCCGTCGATGCTGGATCCTATTTCGCTGATGCACCACGCCTGCGCGGCGAGATTCTGCGAGCGATAGCCGCGCTACGTAGGGTGCCGCTGAATGCGGCCGCGCAAACCCTTCGGACTCGGGCGATCATGACGGGCACCCCTGTGGCGTCCCACGTACGAGCGAGCGTCGACGCTCGCTCCGCGGGTTGGGAACTCCCGGTGGTCGCTTCGGAGAACGACTCCATCCCCGCGGCCGCCGCCACCTTCATCGATGCGGTTCTCAGTGTCACCTCAGGAGCCGTCGACGGAGACCTCGTTCATATCCGCCGCGTGGGCGATGCACCGGCCCTCGAGCGACGAAGTGACACAATGGGCCGTCGCTAGACTCGTGCTGCGACGTTGCTGTGCTGCGGGCGCTTTCATGGCACTTGCAGGCCCGGCTCCGGCGCACGCGCAGGTGAACGTGGAGGCGCTTCGAAGTCAGCTCAAGGAGGCGAGCTTCGGCGCGCGGGTCGCTGGGTCGCTCAGCAGCTACGCGGGCAACACGCAGGGCGTCATCCTCGGCAGTGCGGGCTTGGTTGGCGCACGATTGCAGCGGCATACCGGCTTCCTGGCAGTTTCGGGGGACTACGCGCGGCTAAACCACGTGGTCAGCGTGGCCAAGTGGTTTGGGCATGCCCGACACAACTACCGCCTCATGGAGGCGCTGTGGTGGGAGGGGTTTGGCCAGCTCGAGAGCGACCGCTTCCGCCGAGTGGCGTCCCGACGATTGCTCGGGACCGGCCTACGCGTTCAGCTTTTCGATAGCGAAGCGCTCGAGGTCTTCTACGGTGTGGCGTACCTGCACGAGCATTCGGATCTGGCTAGTCGACAAGCGGGTAGTGCGGGCGAGGGAACAGCCCATCGCTTCGGCAACTACGCCGCAGTAACGCTCCGAGCACACCGGAGAATCGTCCTCACCAGCGTCAGCTATGTCCAGCCCCGCTTCGATGCGCCGTCCGACGCAAAGATTTTGAACGTTACCCAAGCAGCGTTTGAAATTGCCGGGATGCTCCGTAGCCGCATCGACGCAACGCTGCGCTACGACAGCGTAGGCCCCGCGGACGTAAACCGAGCGGACCTGGAGCTCAAGAACTCGCTCGAGTTGGTCTTTTAGTGTGGGGCGAAATCGCCCGCGAGCCCCGGCAGCGAGGCGTTGTGGTTGCAGCTCAAAGCTCTTCGTAAGCGAGCATCAGGTTTGCGCGCGGTGTGTCAATACGAGCCACGCCGCGATCGCATGGTAGCGGGCCTGGTCCTTCGCTGAAGACCTTGCTAGGTCATCCAGTCATGCCTCGTCTGATCGTGATCTCCAATCGCCTCCCGTTCTCGATCAAGCCAGGAGCCGAAGCGGGCACGTATGAATTCGGGCCGAGCTCCGGCGGTTTGGTGACCGCGCTCTCGAGCTACATCGAGCGGCGCTCCGCGGAGGATCCCAGTTTCGAGTGCGTGTGGGTAGGTTGGCCCGGCGGAACGGTCGAAGCTGCGGACCAAGCTGCGCTGCGCACGCGGGTAATGCTCGAGCAGCGCGCGCAACCCGTGTTCTTGACCGAGCCCGAAATGGACTCATTTTATCACGGCTTTTGCAACAGCACGCTCTGGCCCTTGTTCCACTATTTCCCGAGCTACACAGCGTACTCCGAGGACCAATGGGACACCTACCAGCGCGTCAATCGCATCTTTTGCGAGACGGCCTTGGAGGTAATCAAGCCCGGGGACGTGGTGTGGGTGCACGACTATCAGCTGCTCTTGTTGCCGAAGATGTTGAGGGAGCGTGCTCCCGACGTCCAGATTGGCTTCTTCCTCCATATTCCGTTTCCAAGCTTCGAGATGTTCCGCTACTTGCCCGCACGGTGGCGCCAGGCCCTCCTGGAAGGCATGTTGGGTTCGGATTTGATCGGCTTTCAGACCCACGACTACACCCAGTATTTTTTGCGTTCGGTGTTTCGCACTCTCGGCTTCGAGCACCACTTCGGTGAAATTACGATGGGCGCGGAGGTCAGGCGCGCCGAGGCGTTTCCGATCGGCATCGACTACCAACGCTTCATGGACACGGCTCGCTCGCCCGAAGTCGCCGAGCAGCGTCAGCAGCTCGAGGCAGGCTTGCGTGGCAAGAAGGCCATCTTCTCCGTCGATCGCCTCGACTACTCGAAGGGGCTGCTACATCGCCTCCGCGGCTACGAATGCTTCTTGGAGACCTACCCCGAGTGGCGGGGCCGCGTGGTGTTCATCTTGAACGTCGTGCCGTCCCGCGGTGAAGTCGAACAGTACCAGCGCATGAAGCACGAGCTGGACGAGCTGGTGGGGCAGATTAACGGCGCCTATGGCTCCGTCGACTGGGTGCCGATCCTCTACCAATACCGCTCGCTCGAGTTCACCGAGATGGTCGCGCTCTACAACCTCGCCCCGATCGCACTCATCACTCCGTTGCGCGACGGCATGAATCTCGTCGCCAAGGAATACCTCGCCAGTAAGCCGGACGGCACTGGGGTACTCATCTTGAGCGAGATGGCGGGCGCAGCGCGGGAGCTGGGCGAGGCGCTGCTCATCAACCCGAACCACCGCAAGGAGATCGCCGAAGCACTGCACCAGGCCGTGTTGCTAGAGCCGGATGAGCAAGTCCGACGCAACCGCCCGATGCAGGAACGTTTGCAGCGCTATGACGCCAAGCGCTGGGTGACCAACTTTCTGGGTTCGCTCGCGCGTATCAAGGGGCGGCAGGGCAAGCTGGCGACACATCACTTGGCTGGCGCGCTTCGCGACACCTTTCTAGCCGAGTATCGCAAAGCGCGCCGTCGGCTCGTGCTCTTGGACTACGACGGCACGCTGGTTCCGTTTGCTTCGCAGCCGCATCTAGCCGCCCCGGACGCTTCACTCCTCCAGCTGGTTGATAGGCTGGCGCGAGAGGAACGAAACCACGTGTTCATCATCAGCGGCCGGGACCGTAAGACGCTCGACGAGTGGTTCTCCGGCATCCCCGTGCGCATCATTGCCGAGCACGGCGCCTGGGTGCGAAGCAGCCCTGGTGACTGGAAGCTGCTCAAGCCCGTCGCTCGCAAGTGGAAGGAGCACTTGGCGCCCCTGATCGAGCTCTACGTGGATCGCGTTCCAGGCTCGCTCCTGGAAGAGAAAGATTATTCGTTGGCTTGGCACTACCGCGGTGCCGATCCCGAGCTCGGGGAAATCCGAGCCAAGGAGCTGATCGACGAGCTGGTCAGCTACACGGCGAACTTCGACGTCCAGGTGCTGGAAGGGAAGAAGGTCGTCGAAGTGAGAAACTCCGGCGTCAACAAGGGGGCGGCGGCCGTTGGTTGCGTCGCCAGCGTGGAGCCGGACTTCATCTTCGCGGTGGGGGACGATCAGACCGATGAGGACCTGTTTCGAGCGCTGCCCAAGAGCGCCTTCACGGTCCGAGTCGGCATTCCCCACTCGCATGCCACCTATCATCTGAAGGACCACTTGGAGGTTCGGGGGCTTTTGAGAGCGCTCGTCGAAGGTGGTAGCTAGCCGGCGCGCCAACCTCATCTTTGCGGAACGTGGCGGAACGACCCCGGCTGCGGCGATGCGCCCCTGCTGCGGGGGGAAGACTGCGCCGGACGCTGAGCGGCACGATCTTCGCAAGCATGTTTGCATGAGCCAGGAGCCATGGCGGCGCTACCGAGACGTCGTGAAGCGGGGCGCGAAGACCGCGTATCGGCTGCTCGATGAGACCATCGATGAATACTCGAAGGACCGAGCCGAGATGGTGGCTGCTGGGTTGGCGTTCTACACCCTGCTCTCCATGGCCCCGTTGATACTCATCGCGGTCGCGCTCGCGGGGGCAATTCTGGGGAAAGGGACCGCTCGACAAGAGGCGCTTCGGCTGGTCGCGGACAGCATGGGGAGCAACGCGGCCAAGACGGTGGACACTTGGGTGCAGCAGGCGTCCGACTCCGGCGGAATCGCGTCGTTGATCGGGTTCCTGCTGGTTCTGTACACGGCCTCCCGCTTGGCCGAGCAGCTGCGCTCCGGTCTGAACCAAGTGTGGAACATCGACCCGATTCTGGCCA
>DATAKF010000184.1:0-5989 GCA_036261775.1 Polyangiaceae bacterium
AGCGCGATGCGCGCGGCTGCTCGGCCCGGCAGGTCATTCGAGTCACAGACGATGCGTTCCATGGGGGCGGAATCATAGGCGCGCCTGGGAATCCGCGCTATGGTCGGAGTCCTTAGCTCATGGCGGAATCGGCTGTCTCTGAAGGCCACGTGCTCGTGGGCCGTTATCGCCTTGAATCGAAGCTAGGCCAGGGCGGCATGGGCACGATCTGGCGCGCCCAGCATTTGGTGCTGAACGCGCCGGTGGCGGTCAAGATCATCGACCGCACGGTCATTCCGGACGAAGAGACGCTGTCGCGCTTCATGCGTGAAGCGCAGTCGGCGGCCGCGCTGCGCAGCCCGCACGTCGTGCAGATTCTCGACTACGGCATAGACGGCAAGGTGCCCTTCATGGCCATGGAGCTGCTGGAGGGCGAGAACCTCGCGCAGCGCATCAAGCGCGTGAAGCGCCTGACCCCGACCGACACGGCGCGAGTGCTGTCGCACATTGGTCGCGCCATTGCGCGCGCGCACGAAGCCGGCATCGTCCACCGCGACCTCAAGCCAGAGAACGTGTTCCTGGTGAAGAACGAGGACGAAGAGATCGCCAAGGTGCTCGACTTCGGCGTGGCCAAGATCGAGCGGCACGCGCTCGAAGAGGGCACGCGGACGCGCACGGGCTCGATTTTGGGGACGCCATTTTACATGAGCCCCGAGCAGGCTCAGGGCAACCGCATGGTCGACTCGCGCAGCGACCTGTGGGCCATGGGCGTGATCGCCTTCGAGTGTTTGACGGGCCAACGCCCGTTCTACAGCGACGGCCTGGGCGATTTGGTGCTCGCCATCTGTGTTCGCGACATTCCGCAGCCTTCGTCGGTAGCCAGCGTGCCCATCGGCTTCGATGCCTGGTGGAACCGCGCTGTCGCGCGCGACCCTGAAAAGCGCTTCCAAAGCGCGCGCGAGCTGACCGACGCGCTGCGCGAAGCCTTGGGGCTCGAGCCGCGCGACGTCTCGCGCGAGTCGCCCCGCGCCGCGCCCGAGATCGAAGTCACCAGCGCGCCCGAGCCCGACACGCAGCGCGACACGCCGCCCACCGATCCGGTGCCCGGCCTGCACGCCTCGGCGGTCATCTCGGCGCCCGTCACCGTACGGGCCGACGACGCGGAGCCGAACGCCGCCACCATGGTCGCCTCGGCGCCCGACGTACCGGCGCTGACCGAGCGTCAATTCAGCACCACGCAAAAGAGCCCGCCCTCCTCCACGCGCGCGCCCAGCTCCGACGGCACCGGCTTGGTCATCGGCGTGGCCGCCGCGGCGCTGTTCGTCGGCCTGCTCGCAGGCATCATGCTGCTACGCGGCCAGCGCGACAGCGAAGACGACCCGAATCGCGCGCTGCCCAAGCCGCTGCCCGTCGCTGCCCGCCAACCCAGCGAGCCGCGCGTCAAAAAGAGCGCCACGCCGGGTCCCTCTGCGTCCGCCGAAAAGCCCTTGCTCGAGTTCCTGCCCGGAGACGCGCCCAGCACGCCGCCGTCCGCCGCGCCCTCGGATCCGCGCCCGGGTGCCAAGCAGGAAGCGCCGGCGCTCTCCGCGAGCGGAGCGCCGCACGTCACTCCGGCGCCCGCGACCACGCTGCCCGACGGCGGCTGGGTCAAGCCGGAATGGGCCATTCCCGACGGGGATCCGGTGCGCCGGCCTCCCGTCAACGAGTGAGCGGCACTACAGTTTGGGCTTGGGTGCCACTATGTGCTTGTTTCAGGAGGAGCGATCGTGATCCAAACGCGCGCGCAGCAGGACGGGCTTCCGCACACTCTCGTGATCTCGAACTTCCCCGCGACCCCCGCTGGGCAGCTGCTCGAGCGTCGCAACCCAGCCAACCGCGACGATTTGGTCACGGTCTTTCCGGCTAGCTCGCGCGAGCAAGTGTTCGCTGCCTGCGAAACGGCGCGGGAAGCTGCTGTGGCATGGGCACGCGTTCCGGCGCCCGAGCGTGGGCGGCTCTTGGGCAGGCTGGCCAAGCTGCTGACGGAAGAAAAAGAGCGACTCAGTCGTTTCGTGTCGCGCGAAGTCGGTAAGCCGCTCCGCGAAGCGCGCGGCAGCGTTCAAGAAGCCATCGACACCGCCGAGTTTTTCCAGAGCGAGGGTAGGCGCCTGTACGGGCAAACGGTGCCGAGCGAGCTGCCGAACAAGGAGCTGTTCACGTACCGCCGCCCGCTCGGCGTCGTGGGGCTCATCACGGCCGGCAATTTCCCGATCGCCGTACCGAGTTGGAAAATCGTGCCGGCGCTTCTGTGCGGCAACGTCGTGGTGTGGAAGCCGTCGGACGACGCGCCCGGCACTGCGGCGCTGTTCTTCGAGCTTTTGCGGCGCGCTGGCGTGCCGAGCGGCGTCGTCAACGTCGTGCACGGCGCCGGCGCCGGGGGAGCTGGCGAGTACCTGATCGAGGCCGTCGACGCTGGCTTGATCGACAAGGTGTCGTTCACTGGCTCCACCGCGGTCGGTCGTAAGATCGGCGAAGTGTGCGGGCGCCGCTTGCAGGTGCCGTCGCTCGAGCTAGGCGGCAAGAACCCGCTCGTGGTGTTGGCCGACGCCGATCTGGAGCTCGCCGTCGAAGGCGCGGTATGGGCGTCGTACGGCACTGCCGGGCAGCGTTGCACCAGCGCCGGCAACATCATCGTCGATCGCCGAGTGCTGCCAGCATTTCGCGACCGCTTCGTGCGCCGCGCCAGCTCGCTCAAGATCGGCAATCCGCTCGACGAGCAAAACGACTACGGCCCCTTCATCAATCAGCGCTTCTTGGAGCGCTGGATCGAGCAGCGCGCCACCGGGCTCGACGACGGCGCCACGCTGCTCTTGGACGGCAAGCGCATCGGCGCCGCCGACGAAGTCGCCGGCTTCACGGGCGACGCCGCCAAGGGTTTTTACGGCACTCCACGGCTTTTCGACAACGTGCGCATCGACATGCGCGTCGCCCAAGAAGAATGCTTCGGCCCCACCGTGAACCTGATCGAAGTCGACGGCTTGGACGAAGCCATCCGCACCGCCAACGGCACGCCCTACGGCCTCTCCAGCGCCATTTACACGCGCGACGCCCACGCCATGCTGCGCTTCAAAGAAGAGATCCGTGCCGGCATGACCAGCATCAACAACAGCACCACCGGCGCCGAAGCCCACCTGCCCTTCGGAGGTAACGGCTGGTCCGGCAACGGCACCCGCGAATCGGGTATCTGGGTGCTCGACTCGTACACGCGCTGGCAAGCCGTGAACGTCGACCTCTCGGGCAAGCTGCAAAAGGCGCAAATCGACTTGGCGGATCCGGATGACTCCGGAGCGGCCGCGCTCGATTCGGCGAACGCGGCGATTCCTTAACTATCGCCTACGCGATTGCGCTTGCACGATCGTAGACGAATCGTGGCGGCGCGTGAGTTTTCGAGCGGCTCGGTAACGTGTGACCAGCGCAGCGCGGTGCTTTCGAGCGCGCTCGGGCTTGACAGGCCTGCGCTTAGACGCCACGCCCTGTGCTCAGCCAGCCCGCCGAAGTAGCACTCCATCTGCGCCAGCGCGCCCCAATTCGCCCGCGTGCTGGCTCCGCGCGCTAGTAGTGGCTAGCGTTGCGCACTACTCGATCAAAGATCCATCTTCGGAACGCACCTTGAAAACGTAAGGGCCTACGGCGTTCATGGCTGCCGGGACCGCCGCGATGATGTTGCCGCTCGGGTCTTCTGCCAAACGCGCCCCGTAGAGCCAACTGAGGGGCAGTAGGAACTGCTGAAACCACACGCGCTCCCCGGAGAGATCGTAACGAGCGATGAGCGTAGTGCTGGTTGGCGATGGTGGGCTGCTACCGTTTTGGTAGCTGTTTCCGTAGGGACCTGACACGTAGACGGCATCCTCGGTTACCAGTAGGGCCGTACCGAAGTAGACCGCGTCGCCGGTCCAGATCGTCCCCTCTACAGCGTCAATGACCGACGTTCGTGGCGGCTCTCCCTGCCTGAACCAATTTAGGTTCAGATCCAAGGAGAAATTCGCCAACGTAAGGCGAGGCATTGGGCCGGCATAGGATGAGGTGAGGCTGTAGAAGCTCCGTTGGTCCGGTGCGAGAAGTAAGTTACGTGGAGGCACCGCGCTATCGCTAGGAGTGTCCGTTGCGAGCAGGTTTCCCTCGGAGTCGAAGCGACGAATGGCGGCGCCTGTAGACGTATAGATCGTGTCGTTCTCGTCGATGGTGATGGAGTAGTCGACGCCGATACCGGACATCCCGTTGAGGGTTTCGTATTGTGAGAGCCAGCTCAACGTTCCGGCCGAGTCATAGCGCGCCAGCCATTGCCCTGTTGATACTTCAGGCGGGTTACCGGGTGCCTGCCCTGAGCTATTTCCGGTGGCATATATCGCGCCATCGGAGGCGACCGCGAGCCCGGTGAGCTTACTAGTCCCAGATGCACTCCAAGCTGCCGAAGTCCAAATTTCATCCCCCTCGGATGAATACTCCGCAACGACGATTCCCCCAGCACTCCCGCCGACTAGGACGTTTCCCGATGGCAGAATCTGCGATGCGTGAACCGTCGGTTCGAAAGGACCGACGCTCCAGTTCTGGGTAAAGGTCCGGCCATTCAAGCTAGTGAGGCTATAGGTGCAACGGACTAGGGCATTACCGGAGGCATCCGATAGAACCTGCAAAGGCGTTTGGTTTCCACCGCCCTGGCAGTAGGGAGGAATACTGCGAATTGGAAGAACGATAGGCGCTTCGTTGTCATTCACCGGGCCTAACAGATCCGGTCGCTGCCCCATCCCTTCCGAGGCATCGCCGCCATGACCGGTGCCTCCGAGGCCGGAGCCGTCGCCGCCAGGGCTCACACCAGGCCCCATACCGGCGGCGCCACCGAGGTCGGAGTCATTGCCGCCGAGGTCGGAGTCATTGCCACCGAGGTCGGAGTCATTGCCGCCGGACGCCGCGCCGCCGAGGCTGTCGTCGGTCTCGCCGCCGATCCCGGCCGTCGCGTCGTCACGAGTTGCATCGTTAGCTTCGGGGCATCCGACGGATAGCAAGCACGAGACCAGGGTGACTGTTGTGATGCGAATGGTTCTTAACAACGAACGACTCCCAGACCGTGTGCGCGAACGCGACGACTAACCTCGATCCAGCGAAGTCTCCCACAGGCGCGGCGCACCACGATACCGCATGGATATTCGGTGATGTCCTCGCCATGGTGATTCCAGCAAGATCGTTCAAGGTGTGAATCGGCGACTCCGGCCCAGCCCCACAGCTGCTGGGCGTCCGTGCTAATCGACCGCAATGTTTCGGTTTCACGGTTCGTCACGCGTACGTGCGCGGGCATGGGCGTTGAAGGCGCGTTTGGCGGTTGTCGGCTTGGCAGCGGTGATGGTGCTCGGGGGGAGCGGCGGCGCGTGGGCGCAGTCAGTGGTGGCTGCTACGCCGCAGGAGCTGTCGAACTCTTACCGGCTCCACAATCAGGCCGAGGCCGAGTGGAAGGCGGGTAACATCGATCGAGCGCTTGCGCTGGCCGAACAAGCGCTGGTCATCATGCGGCGAGGCCCGGAAAGCATTCACCTTGGTCGCGCGCTCGGTCAGGTCGCCAACCTCCGCGCCATGAAGGGCGACTTGAAGGGCAGCTCGCAGCTGCTCGACGAGAGCTACCATCTCATGACGCGCTTGCTTGATCCGAACGACCGAGAGCTGGCCGTTGTCAAGGCGACCTACGCCCACGAATGCGTCCGCCGAGGTGACTATGGGTTGGCGGAGGAACTGTACCTGGGCGCGCTCGAGCTCGTCGAACGGGCCCGGGGCGTGAATCACGAGGACGTTGGCTACTACACCAACGTCCTCGGCATCTTCTACGAGGGGAGGGGCGACTACGCCCGCGCTATCCAGTTCACTGAACGCACCATCGACATCCATCGACGGACGTCCGATCCCACTAAACGTGGAGTCGCTACGCTCACGAGTAACCTGGCGGGCATTTACTTGAAATTGGGGGACCTCACGCGCGCTGAAG
>DATAKF010000188.1:0-3030 GCA_036261775.1 Polyangiaceae bacterium
CCGCCAGACCCCGCAAATCATCAGGATTTGCATCGATGCCTTCTCCCGTCGTCAGCCCAAGGCTCACCTGGCTGGCGGATAAGCCATTGTAGCCCTCGTAGTAGTTGGATTCGCCGTTGCCGTAGTCGAAGAGGACTTCGCCTTCGCTGTAGTACAGGTTGCCCTCCTCCGTGTTGTTGCTCCGGTATGATTCGTAGCTGCGTGTTCCGGATGCGCCTTCCGACCCGTCCGCCAACGTGAACAAATACATCGGGTTCTTGGGCTCGACCTGCTCCTCCGCGAACGCCACGATCGCGTCCGTCTCGGCGAGCCCGAGCGCGGCGCCGGTGACCTTGACCGCGTTGGTGCCGTCGACAGCGTCTTGGCTCGCAGTGCTGGTCGTGTAGATGAAGTTTTCGGGACTGCCTTGCGTGCTGATCGCGGTGTCGGCCAGGCCGCGCGCGCCGTATTTGACGGAGAACAGCAGCTCCGGGTTGGGCGGTAGCGGTGCTTCGCCGCCGGCGCCTGCGACCGGAATGGGCGGTTCCTCGGTGCCGCCGACTCCACCAGTGTTCCCAACATCCACCACGCCACCCGTGCCGCCATCGTTGACGGGCGGTGTTCCGGCCGCGCCGGCTGCGTCTTGGCCCATATCTGGGCCGCCGGCTTCGCCGCCAGCGCCACCGTCGGCGCCGGATAGCACCTTCTTTTTGCCGTCGTCACTGCCGCAGGCTTGCACCACGAGCAGTGTGATCGCCAATCCCGTCAACCAAGAGCGCTTGAACAACTCCGACCTACCTTGCAGCAAAAGGATCCGGGAATCATCGCAAAGTAAAAAGCCTTCGTCTACGCTCGCGACTCCTGACAATGACGCCCTTGGTCGTTAGCGCCGCTCTGTTTCGGTCCGATACAGCGGGCCTCTTGTGGCCGGCGATGCCGGGCCGTGCGGCTGCGGACCTTTTGGCGCAGCTGTACCAGCTGGAGCAGACCCAGTACTTTCCCGCGCACCTCTTGCGCACCCGGCAGCTGCAGCAGTTTGCGCAGCTCGCGCGCCACGCGGGCGAAACCTCCGAATTCTACCGACAGCGTTTCGAGGTGTTGGGGTTTGGCGCCGCCGGGCCTTGGACCTGGGAGCGCTTCGCCCAACTGCCGCTGCTCACTCGGCGAGAGCTGCTGACAGCGGCCGAGCAAATCCACTCTCAGCGGCCGCCGGCGTCGCACGGCCCTTGGCACGAGCTGCAAACGTCGGGGTCGACCGGCCAGGTCGTGGCGGTGCGACGAACCGGCGTGAATCAGCTCATGTGGCTGGCGCTTTCGATGCGCGACCACCTGTGGCACAAGCGAGATTTCCGGCAGTCCCTGGCCGTGGTGCGCGCCAACGTGGAGTCGAACGAGGGCTCCCAGCAGGGATGGGGTGCGCCCGTATCGTTGCTGCACGAAACCGGACCTTGCTACACGCGGCCCTTGTCGACTGACGTGGCGGAGCTGGCAGCGTGGCTGCTCGAAACGCAGCCGCACTACTTGCTCACGTATCCCACGTACCTGGCGAGCCTCATCGACTACTTCGAGAGCTCGGGCAAGCGCCCGCAGCAGCTGGCCCAGGTGCGCACCATCGGCGAAACCCTGCACCCGGCCTTGCGCACCCGCTGCCAAGCCGTGCTCGGAACGTCCATCGTCGACACCTACAGCGCACAAGAAGTCGGCGTCATTGCGCTGCAGTGCCCCGACAGCGACCTGTACCACGTGCACGCCGAGAGCCTGATCGTCGAGGTCGTGAACGACGAAGGTCGCCTCTGCGCCGCGGGCGAAACCGGACGCGTCGTCGTGACCGATCTGCACAACTTCGCGACGCCGCTCATCCGCTACGAGCTGCGCGACTACGCTACCGTCGGCCCCGCGTGCCGCTGCGGCCGCGGCTTGCCGACGCTAACGCGCGTGCTCGGCCGGCAGCGCAACATGGTCGTCTTGCCCAACGGCCAACGTCACTGGCCGTTGGTCGGCCTGCACCAGTTCCGAGAGGTCGCGCAAATCCTGCAATATCAGCTGATTCAGCACGATCTGCAGCAAGTCGAAATGCGGCTGGTCGTGACCGAAGAGCTCGACGCGGCAGCCGAACAGCGCCTCACCAAGATCGTTCAAGGCGCGCTCGGCCACCCTTTCGAGATTCGCTTCAGCTACTCCGACGCCGAGCTCCCGCGTAGCGCTGGCGGCAAATTCGAAGAGTTCGTCTGCCGCGTCGCCGATTGAACGGCGCTGGGCGGCGCCAGACGGTCGAGATTCACAGGGAGGCGGGGAGGCGGGGAGGTCCGCGAGGGGAAGACGCAATTTTTGTTTTGGAGGACCAAAACAAAAATTATTTCCTCGGGAGCGAAAACGAGAGGTTTTCAGGTCACGGGCGGCAGCGCTCTTCAGCGCGTGGGCGAAGGGAAGGCCCGAAGCGGGGGCAGGTCGTCTGGTCCTCAGAGCGAGTTGAAGAACGTCCAAACGTCTTCGGGGACCCAGCTGCACCTGCACGAGTCGGAGCAGGTCATGCCGGGGTTTGCGCAGCGGTGAAAAAGGTCGTCGGTGCCGTCCACGATGGCGTTGCCGTGGCCCGATTGATGTGCGCACCAGCGCAGCGGATGACCGCTGGAGCACCCGCTGTAGTTGGTGCAAACGTGCCCGCCATTCACGAGATACGGAGGGGGCTGCGGTGGCTCGGGCGGCGTCTGGGCGGTACAGCCGTTGTTCTTCACGAACTGATCACGCATGGTTCGCGCGGCCGCGATCCCCAAGGTACCGTCCGTCAGCCCGTGCATTTGCCAGTAGGCGATCGGCTTGGTACCGCCTTCGCAGCCGCTCAGCACGGCCCCGTTGTAGATCGCGACCGCCTTGAACACATCCGCTCGGGCGCAGGCCAGTGCATAGCTCATGCCGCCGCCGAAGCTGAACCCGTTGGCGAACAGGTGCTTGGTGTCGACGCAGTAGTTGTCCTCGATCAGCTTGACCATGTCGTCGACGAACTTCAGGTCCTCGCCGCCGCTGTTGCCCCAGCCGCCACCCAGCCCGTCC